>JBMLQR010000025.1:30483-49054 GCA_049241465.1 Saprospiraceae bacterium
CCATTTGGATGAATGTCATAAGTTATAGTACCTTTAATTATCAAAATTAATTGATATACCATAAACAACCCAATACCCAGTCCCTTTTCTTGAAGCGTCCCTGGCAAACTTGAAACGGGAGAAAAACCAATCATTTTAGAAAAATTTTCGTCTGTCAATATTTCTGAAGAATTATACACAGATAAAGATAGCACCTCTTTTTCTCTATTGAGGGTACATATAATGTCGCCATGTTCAGGGCAATATTTTATAGCATTACTAAGAATATTTCTTAATATGAAGGAAATGATATTAGGGTCGGAATTAATTTCACCATCAAAGCCTTCAGATAATGATAATTGGAATTGAATATTTTTTATATGTATCTGAAAAATAAATAAATCTACCGTCGAATTAAGTTTATCTGTTATATTAAAGGATAGATTCCGCGAGAGTTGGGTATTTTTCTCAAGATTTGACCAAGTCAATAAATTATCCACTAAATGTGAAATTTCGGTTCCACTATGTTCCAAAGATTGAGCAATTTTCAATGCCTTCTCATATTCACCTCTCTTTAACAAGTAATTAAACGTATGACTTAGTTGTTTCATACCCGCAAGAGGAGTATTCACCTCATGGCCTAAAATATCAAAAAAACGCCTTCTTTCCTCATTTAAAATGGCTAACTTATTGTTTTTATCAATTAGCGATTGCTCATTTAATTCTAAATCGTTTACTCTTATGGCAAGATTTCTTTCAAGTTCTTTGTTTTTTCCAGTAAGCAATCTATACCTTAAAAAAAAGATTATGCCAATCAAAAGTAAAAACAAAATAAAAGCAAACCACAAAAAAGTTTTATTTTCTAATACATACTGAAGTTTATAAATGGGAATATTAATTTCTTTTAAAAAATTCTCAGGTGAATCCTGGGATATTCTAATTTGAATATTCGATTTACCGGCAGTAGGGCTTAAAGTAATCGAATTAAACTTTTCAACTACTTGCCAATCATCCAAATAGGGCGTTTTTACAAAGAAAAGTAATGATTTCCCCATGTAATTATTTGAAAAACTCGGATAAAGGGTCAGACTATATTCATTAGGATTTAAGGTTATTTTACCTTTACTTAAATATTCAAACAGTCCATTCCTATTTCTGGTATTGCTATTATTATTTATATCTATGGATGAAAAATAAAAATTTCCCTTTTCAAAATCATTGAAAGAATTAGTCATTTTCCGAGGATTAAATTTGACCAGACCATTAATGGTTCCCATCAGGATCTCCCCATTTTTTAAATTTAGCATGGAAAGCCAGTTAAATTCCTCTTCAAAAATACCGTCAGAAATACCATACATATTATATTTCCCATTCAAAGGATTAACTTTATAAAGCCCTTTTTCGGTACCAAGCCAGATCATTTCATCGGAACCTATTAGCATGGAGAAAATAACCTTATTAATAGGCTCTAATCTTTTTCGAATATCCCCTATCGTCTCGAATTTATTATTTAAAACGAATAAGCCATTCGCAGCTGTTGAAATTAAAAACCTGTTTTTAAAGTATTTAATACCTGTAACTCTTACTTTAGGAATAACCTTCAAACTCAACCATCCTTTATTTTTTAGTGAATACTTTAGCAATCCTCTATCAGTTCCAACCAAATAAAAGGAACCCATATCTAAAAACGATGAAATGGATGAATGCCCGGGAGGTAAAGGAAAAAAGGTTCCTAAAGTATCATTAGCTATATCAAAAGATTGAAAGCCAAAATCACCCAACCAAAAATATTTATTGTTCAATCCTTTTTCTAAAAAAACAAAATGATAAAAGCGCTTATCGATGTTGGTCTTTTCATAAACTTGAAAGTTATCCAGGTTAAAAATTTCATATTTTGAATTATTTGTTCCAATATAAATACAATGCTTTTTTTCGTTAAGAAAAGCACCCAGGAAATAATTATTTTTAGATGAAAAATAGGTATTTAAACCCGTATTAAGGTTCAATAATCCATTTCCCTTATAGGAATTAAAATAAATAATGGAGTCATTGATTTGTTGCAAGCCTCTAAAACTATACCCTTCATTCTTAAAATAAAATTTTATATCATTATCAATCAATGAATTATAAAAAAAACCAAATCCTAAATGAATCCAAACCTTTCCTAAAACATCTTCTTTTATAGGAAACCGACCGCGCCAAAATATATCTTGATTATTAATTTCAGGAAAGTCTTGAAAAATCTCTCCCCTTTCATTATACACTGAAACACTATTTTTATATTTCATCCATATCCTTAAATTTTTATCGATGAGAAGATTATTTACCATATTCAGATTAATGGATTTATTAGGAAAAGATAATTTATTTTTAAACTGATAGTCCTTATCTAAAAGTCTAATAGAATCATTTTCAAGTTGTAAAAAACATTTTTCATTTTGTCCTTTGAATTCAATGAAATCCCTGATTTTCGTTGCCTTAATTCTTACTGAATCAATAATATTTCCGTTTTCACCTAAATTAAAATAAGTATCTTCAGAATAGGCATGCCATTCACCTTTATTTGCAGGAAAAATAGTGGTTATTGCAGCATTAGGTATCTTAAATTTTTGAATCCATTTATCTTTATTTTTAATATAAAAAAAACCCTTTTTGTTTATCAATGCGGTATGATTCTCAAAACTATAAAAATTAATTAGATTGTCATTATTAAACAACTCACTTTTTATCGGAGACCAGGTTCTTAGCAACGGATTAAGGATTACAACATTTAAATTTATCTTTAAACCTTGCTGAAAGCTGAAATTCCTATATCCAACTAAATATAGACCCCCTGATGGATTTTTATAAATTTCTTTAAATGAATAATCTGGAATACCCAATTGGGAATATGGAATAGATTCATATTTATTCCCATCATATAAAACAAGGCTATTTGTCAATAAAATCCAGGCTCTGCCGTATTCATCGAATTCAAAATCCACCATATTATTAAGACGAATAGATATTTCATCTTTTATAAATTGAGTAGAATACAGTGGTTTAGAGTTATTATTTTGTGCCAAGGAGGAAAAAAAAGAGACAATACTTAGAAAGAGGGAAAATAAATATTTATTCATTTTAATAAAAATTTGTATTGGAACGCTACCTCATTTAAATATTTAGCACCAATGGGAATCCTTATCTCATCTAATTCAAGCCAGGATTCCTTTGTATTAACTTTACTAATCTTGTGTTTATTAACAGCAAAGTTTCTATGTATTTGAATTAAGGGACTAGTCGTTTTATATTCATTTATTATTTTAATCAGTGAGTTTTTAATGGCAATTCTTTTATTATTAAAATGATATACACAATAATTACCATCAACCTCTATATATAATAAATGGGTCCACTCCATTTTAATCAATTGATTATTATCTTTTAAGATAAAAGTTGGACTTACTCTGTTTCTATCTATTTTATCTAATACACTGCTCAGGGTAAACTTATCAAAAGGTTTAACTAAAAAATAACTTTCATCGTTATGAAGAGATTCATTATAAATTTCTTCACTTGGAAATGCGGTAATAAATATAACTGGAATATTTAATTCTTTAAAGTTTTTTGAAATTTCGATGCCATTTAAACCTTTACCCAGGTGAATATCAATGAGCGCAACGTCGCAACTATTATTGGTTAACCAATGTGGCACCTCTGCTGCTGAATTACAATGCCCAATAAAAAGGTGGGCAGTTTCAGATATAATTGCCTCCAATCGGGTGGCAAAAAGTAAATCGTCCTCAATAATTAAAACATCCATATTTTAAAAATACCATTCCCAATAATCCATTAAATAGCTACAAAATAACTATTTTTGCTCATAAATAATTGGAAAATGGATTTTTTATCAGAATTGAGATGGAGAGGTATGTTACAAGATGTAACACCCGGATTGGAAGACTATCTGAAAACAGAAAAAGTTACTGCTTATATAGGTTTTGACCCCACTGCTCCTTCCCTGACTATCGGGAATTATGTTCAGATTATGCTGCTTACCTTGTTGCAAAAATACGGTCACAAACCTATCGTTTTGCTGGGCGGTGCCACGGGTAGAATTGGAGATCCTTCAGGAAAAGATAAGGAAAGACAACTAAAAAGTTATGAAGAATTGGATTCCAATTTAAATTTTCAAAAAGAGCAGTTCAAAAAATTAATAGATTTTAACGATGTTGAAAATCCAGCGATGTTTATCAATAACCTTGATTTTTATAAAGATTTAAATATTCTTGAATTTCTAAGAGTAGCTGGAAAAACATTGACCGTTAATTATATGCTTTCTAAAGATTCTGTTCAAAACAGATTGGAAAACGGCCTTTCTTTTACAGAATTTAGTTACCAGTTATTACAAGCTTATGATTTTCAGTGCTTATATAATGATTACGGATGTAAATTACAAATGGGCGGTTCAGACCAATGGGGAAATATAACCTCCGGCACCGAATTTATTCGCCGAAATATTGGTGGCAAGGCATACGCTTTGACTACCCCACTTTTAACTAAAGCAGATGGGACAAAATTTGGAAAATCGGCAGAAGGTAATATTTGGTTGGATAGTAAGCTTACCAGCCCTTATCGGTTTTATCAATTTTGGATAAATGCCGCCGATGCAGATATTCCTACTTTTGTTAGATATTTTACCTTTTTTGACCAGGATACTATTCTAAAAAGAGAAAAAGACCTCGACATAAGGGAGCAAAAACTATTATTAGCAGAGGAATTAACCGTTCGAATACATGGGAAAGATGCCTATCAAGCTGTTCTGAAAGTTACTGACTTGCTTTTTAATAAGCCATCTGACAATCAAATCGATCTTTCAGAGACAGAACTTGAGATGATTGCTAATGAAATACCAACCTTTGACATTTCATCTGAGGCAATAAATAAAAATCTGACTATCAATGATTTACTAACCACTGAAAGTCAGATATTATCATCTAAAGGAGAAGTTCGACGAGCCATTCAAAACAATGCGTTGAAGCTTAACAAGGAAAAAATTACTTCAGGTGAAGACCTAATAAGCTTACATCAGCTTATTAGGGATAAGTATATAATTCTTGAGAACGGTAAAAAGAATAAATATCTTTTCAGGTTCAATTAAAAAATCAGGGCTTTAAGATAAGGTTGATAAAGTCTGCGGTAGCTTTATCAACCTCATTTTTATCCTTCAGATGTTTAATGAACGCACTTCCTATAATAGCCCCGTTAGCATATTTACTAGCCGTCAGATAACTTTCTCTATCACTTATACCAAAACCAATTAATTGAGGAGTTCTTAACTGGAGAGACTTTATTCGTTCAAAATAACTTATCTGTTGGCTTGAAATACCTGTTTTCATGCCCGTAATGGAAGAATCAGATACCACATAGATAAATCCTGTTGAAAGAGCATCAACTTTATGAATCCTTGACTCCTCCGTTTGAGGCGTAATGAGAAAACTAATTGAAATATTCCTTTGCGTTAATTTATCTTTATAAAACTGTTCATATTCCATAAGGGGAAGATCAGGAATAATTAAGCCATCAATACCCGTTTTAACACAATCATCTAAAAATTTATCTACCCCATATTGTAACAACTGATTAAAGTAACCCATTAAAATAAGAGGAACCTGCGTTTTAGTTCGTATGTCAGTAAGCTGATTAAAAAGGACTTGTAGCGTCATACCATTATCAATGGCAGCCATTCCACTCTCCTGAATCACAGGGCCATCGGCTAAGGGATCACTATATGGAATGCCAATTTCAATAATATTTGCCCCTGATTCTGCCAGGGAACAAATAATAGTTTCAGTATCGTCTAATTTAGGATAACCAGCTGTAAAATAAACGGTTAATAAATTTTCACGATTATTTTCAAACAATTTTGTTAATCTGTTCAACACTTTTTTCGAATTTAATATTTATCCAGATATTCCATGTAAGTATTCAAATCTTTATCGCCTCTACCGGAAAGATTAATAACGATAACGTCGGAAGATTTAAACGAAATATCCTCTAATGCATGAATAGCATGGGCTGTTTCCAATGCGGGAATGATGCCTTCAATTCTTGACAATTCAAAAGCAGCCTTCAGCGCGTTTTCATCTGTAACACTCACTGCCTCTGCCCTACCAGTGGTAATTAGATGAGCATGGAGGGGACCAATGCCCGGGTAATCCAGACCAGCTGAAATTGAATGAGGCTCAACAATTTGACCATCCGTTGTTTGCATTAATAAGGTACGGCTTCCGTGAATAATACCTTCAGTGCCTAGAATACTTGTAGCCGCTGATTTCCCTGAATAAACCCCCTCGCCTGCTGCTTCAACAGCAATAAGTCTAACATCCAGGTCATTTAAATAATGATAATAGGCACCTGCGGCATTGCTGCCACCACCTACACAGGCAATAATCAAATCTGGATTCTCTCTTCCGGTAGCTTCGAGTAGCTGGCTTTTCATTTCTTCTGAAATAACCGATTGGAATCGTGCCACTAAATCAGGGTAAGGATGAGGACCCACTACAGAACCAATAATATAATGGGTATCAACAGGATTATTAATCCAGTCTCTGATGGCTTCATTGGTAGCATCCTTAAGGGTCTGACTACCTGAGGTGGCAGAAATAACTGTGGCACCCAGCATTTTCATGCGGGCAACATTAGGAGCCTGTCTTTTAATATCGACGGCACCCATATAAATAATACACTCTAGTCCCATTCTGGCACAAACGGTAGCAGTGGCAACACCATGTTGACCTGCGCCGGTTTCAGCTATGATTCTTTTTTTATTTAACTTTTTTGCCAGTAAAATCTGTCCAATCGTATTATTAATTTTATGCGCTCCAGTATGGCAAAGATCTTCCCTTTTCAGGTAAATAGTTGCATTGTGTTTCGCCGACAGATTTTCAGCTAAATACAAAGGGGTTGGTCTTCCCACATAATCTTTTAATAAATAATAAAACTCGCGTTGAAAATCGTCGGCATAAATCATGCTTAGATAATTTTCTTGTAATTCCTTTACGTTAGGGTAAAGCATTTCGGGAATATAGGCGCCTCCAAAAGAGCCATAATATCCATTTTCACTCAATTGTATCATATTAAAAATTTTGAGTTTAACCTAAATTCATTTAAACTATTAAAAAAAACTTGTAAAAGAGAAATATTTTTCATGCCAGGAGACATCTCAAATTTACTATTTACATCGAAACCAGCCAATTTGGGATGATCTAAACGCTTAAGTTCTTCAACATCAAGAGGCCCAATGCCACCACTCAATAAAAAAGGCGTTGAAAAGGCATATTCCTCTAATTTTGACCAGGGAAATTTCAAGCCACTTCCCCCTTTTTTCTCTGTCTTAGTATCGAACAAAAAATAAGAAATAAAGATGTTAAAATCTGACAAAGTTTTAAAATCAAAAGATTCCGACACACCAAAAGCCTTAATTATTTTAGTATTTCCAAGATTATTCTCATTCAACAGAGTAATTAGGGATTTTAAATAGTTGGTATCTTCATTTCCGTGAAGTTGTATAAACTGCAAATCAAAATCAATACACCTCGCAATGATTTCAGCGGGTTCCTCATTCACAAAAACGCCAACCTTTTTCACATTCCCCAAAAGATCATTACCCTTTGACTTAAACCAGGTAGATAGAGGGAGAATATCAACAAAACGAGGTGATTTCTTATAAAAAATCAGCCCCATCATATCAGGTTCCAACTCTATAAGGTCCACAATATTATGAGGATCTGTAAGGCCACAAACTTTAATAAGATAATCGTTAGTTTTCATTATTTACCTTAAATCGTTGCCATTGGTCAGAAAAATCATGCATAAAAGTAGCTGCAGCCAGAGGGGTATCTTCCTGAGCCATAAAATATTCGCCAATTAAAAAGCCATTAAATCCTGCCTTTTTTAAATCGACCAGCGTATCAGGATTATTTATACCTGACTCCGCTATTTTAATAGCTTCTTCAGGCATCAGGGGTAATAAGTCGAAGCTATGTTGAACAGAGACCTCAAAAGTTTTAAGATTCCGATTATTTACCCCCACTAAATGAATGGCAGGGTTCCATTTATCGAGTTGTTCCTTTTCGTGAACCTCCAACAACACCTCCAGACCTAAATCTGCTGCGATATTGGAAAAAATTTTAATTTCAGACGAGGTCAAACATTCTGCAATGAGTAAAATGGCATCGGCACCAATGGCTTTTGCCTCAATAATCTGAATAGCATCGACAATAAAATCCTTTCTCAAAATGGGTAGCGGATTAAATAATCTGGCTTCAGCCAAATCCTCCACGGAACCACCAAAAAACGTAAAATCTGTTAAAACAGAAAGAGCCGATGCACCATTTTCAAAATAGGCCCGGGTAATTAATTTGGGGCTTGCCTTATCTTTTATGATGCCCTTTGAAGGAGATTTCCTTTTAAACTCAGCAATGATGCCTGTTTTATCCTCATCGAGTATAAAATTTTTCAAAGAATAAGGCGACCTATTAAAAAGAGGATATTTAGCAAGGGAAGCCTCATTTTCATTTTTTTTGAAGTTTTCTACTTCCAGTTTTTTAGCCGCAACGATTTTAGTCAGGATATCTTCCATTTATGAAAGTAATTTTTTTAAGGTCAATAAGGCATTTCCACTTTCAATACTCTCCAAAGCTTCTGCCACACAATCGTTTAAAGATTTTTCCGGATGAATGGTATGAATAGCTAATCCGGCATTAGCTAAAACAACATTTCTCTGAGAAATGGTTGCTTTATTTTCCAGTACAGACAAAAAGATAGTGGCGGCATCTTCCGGCGTTTCACCCCCATGAAGATCCTGACCATTAATTTTTTGAAGATTAAAATGTTGAGGATTCAATAGTTTTTCACTGTGGTTGGACACCCATTTGATGTCACCTGTTAAAGAAATTTCGTCATAACCATCTAAGGCATATACGATAGAGAATTTTCTTCCCGATTGTTCCATGATATATTGATAGGAACGAAGAAGTTCCAGACTAAAGGTACCATACATTTGATGGGTAGGCTGAACTGGATTTACCAAAGGCCCCATAATATTAAAAAACGTTTTAGTACCTAACTGTTTTCTAACGGGAACGACCGTTTTCAACGCTGGGTGAAAAAGCGGCGCATGCAGAAAACAAATATTTGCTTTATCTAACTGTCTTAACAAAACATCTTGCTCATTTGAAAAAGGATAGCCCAACTGAATGAGTACATCGGAAGAACCCACGGCAGAAGAAACACCGTAACTTCCATGTTTTGTTACTTTATAGCCTGCACCGGCAACGACCAGACAAGACAAAGTGGAAATATTAAATGTATTTTTATTATCGCCTCCCGTTCCTACAATATCCATAGTTGGCATACCTTGAAGATCTACCTTCACACAAAGAGCTAACAGGGCATCTCTAAATCCCTGTAATTCCTCTAAAGTTAAGGGTCTCATATTGAATGCGGTAGTAAAAGCGGTTATTTGCACCTCATTATACACTCCTGCACCGATATTCATCAAGACCTCCTTAGCCTCTGACCTCGACAATTTATCGTGTTCAAACAACCTATTCAATATTTCTTTCATACGTAAAATATTTAGATTAAATCAGATTCAAAAAATTTTCTAATATTTTCTTTCCATGGGGAGTCATGATAGATTCAGGGTGAAACTGAACCCCATACACTGGAAAATGCTTATGTTTCATAGCCATAATCTGTCCCTCTTCATCAAAGGAAAGAACATCCAAGACGTTGGGAAGCGCCTCATTTTTCACCACCCAGCTATGGTAACGACCTACTTCAAAAGAAGGAGGTAATCCTTCAAACAATCTATCCGTTCCTTGGATAGCGGAAATAGTGGATGAAACGCCATGAAAAACCTTTGATAAATTGGCTAATTCTGCGCCAAAAGCTTCTCCAATGGCCTGGTGACCGAGACAGATACCTAAAATAGGTTTTTTGTCAAAATATTCTTTAATCACAGCGGGCATAATTCCTGCATCTGAAGGTAAACCAGGACCAGGAGAAAGAATTATGACATCCCATTGATTCACTTCCTCTACGGTCATAGCGTCATTCCTGACTACATCAGGCTTTATGCCAGTAATGCTCCACAAATACTGGACTACATTAAAAGTAAAAGAATCGTAATTATCGATAACTAAAATTTTCATAATAATTTTGCTGATTTTCCAATATTTTCCGCTTCTAACAATGCCTTTTTTAGGGCGCCCAATTTGTTGTTCACCTCCTGCAACTCACTTTCGGCATCACTTACCTGCACAATACCCGCTCCTGCCTGATAAAAAAGGGTGTGATTGAGGCTTAGAAATGATCTGATAACGATGGCCTGATTAATTTCTCCATTAAATCCTAAGCAACCAATAGCACCGCCATAAAAGCCTCTCGCCTGATTTTCATATTGACTAATCAATTCAATGGCTTTATATTTTGGCGCACCAGAAAGGGTACCGGCTGGAAAAGTATCGGCAAATATTTGATAAGGATTTGTTTCAGGTGACAATTGACCCTCAACCGTTGAAACCAGATGAATCACATGGCTATAATACTGAATTTCCTTTAGTTTTTTAACTTCAACATGTAGTGCATGTCTTCCTAAATCGTTCCTCGCCAAATCTACCAACATGATGTGCTCGGCATTTTCCTTAGGATCCATCGCTAAATCTTTGGCTCTTTGTGCATCTTCCATAATATCACCTGTCCTTTTGTAGGTTCCGGCAATTGGATTAATAAAAGCCTTATTTTCTTTCACAATGATTTGAGCTTCAGGGGAGGAACCAAAGATTTTATAGCTACCATAGTCAAAGAAAAACAAGTAAGGAGAAGGATTTATGGAACGGAGCACCCTGTAAACATTGAATTCATCTCCTTTAAACTTTTGGCTAAACTGTCTGCTAAAAACAATTTGAAATACATCGCCTACCTGACAATGATGTTTTCCAAGACGCACCAATTCTAAGAAATCATCATCTGTTAAATTGCTCTTCTCACCCCCCTCTAAATAGAAAGGGTATTCTGGAACTTTCTGATTACTTAAAAGAGATTTCAGTTTATCATCTGAAGGTTGCTCACCCGGGAGAAGATTTTCAAGAATAAACAACTCATTTTTGTAATGATTAATGGCAATGATATATTTGTAAAGGGAGAATCTAATGTCTGGTATATCTTGTTTTTTCTTTTGCGGATCAAACGTAAATGTATCAAAATACTGAACCCCTTCGAAGCCTACATGGCCAAAAAAACCATTAAAAACGGGTAAATGCGCGATATTATCCACCTCAAAAGAGGAAATAAAGTCTTTTAACACAGACGGGACAGATTGTTCATTGCTTACCCAAATTTCTTCGGTCTCATTCGAAGGATGTGTCAAGGTAATTAATCCATTATCCACGGTAATACCCGCAATAGATTGAAGACCAATGTATGAAAAACAATCAGATGCGCTACTAAAATCATTAGATTCTAATAAAACGGGATCAGTGAACGAATCCCTCACTTTCAAATAAAGAGATACTGGCGTCAGAAAATCTGCTAATTGCCTTGATACAACGGTTCTTAAACGTACTTTTTCCTGTTTCATAAATTTTCATTTAAAAGTAAAGCGGTTTGTCAGGAGACCCGACAAACCGCTTTATATTAAAATACATGGCATGCCTAATCACCCTTTCGAGGAAGAAAAACGCCAACGCCAAGTAATAAATAGGTTCATAATTAGAGAATGTTTAAATGTTGGACAAATTTAAATGAAAAATTATAATAATCAAGCTAAAAATTTAAAATTAATGTAAAATTTGCCAAACTAATTGTCTGAGGATATCATCATTTGATTTCGAAGTAGCCTGATAATTTACACCTTTTGAATGCAAATCTGCTTCTTTCAAATGATGGAAAATGGAAACGAGTTTAGCCTGGTTAAATTTAGAGGCAGCCAATTTATAATCGCGGAGAAAATAATTATTTTTCAAATCCAATGCATCAAGTTGTTCTTTTTCAGGCAGATGAGCTACAAATTGGTATTTATACACCTTACTAAAAAAAGAAAAAACAGAGGAAATGACAGGAATATTTTGATTTTTACCACTATCGGAAAAATAAGAAACAATCCTATTAGCCAATAGAATATCCTTTACTGCCAGCGCCTTTTGTAATTCAAACACATTAAACTCTCTGCTTATGCCGATATGTTTTTCAATATCTCCTTTTGAAATAATTTGACCCTGAGGAACGTTTAACAACAGCTTATCTAATTCATTCACAATTTTTTGCAAATCGCTACCAATGTTTGCTGCAATCAACGAGGCTGATTCATAATCTATTTTCCTTTGCAACCCTGACAAATACTCTTCTATCCAAGGGCCCACTTGATTATCATACAGCGGTTTACTTTCAAGAACAACCGCTTTATCTTTTAGCACCTTCCCGAGAGAAGTATTCATATTCAACTTCCCATTTTTATAGGCAACCACTAAAACTGTCGAGGGAGTAGGTGACTCTATATAAGCCTGAAGATCCTTCAATGTCCTCATATCCTGAGCTTCTTTAAGGATAACCAGTTGTTTTTCAGACATCATAGGATATTTCCTCGACGTATCGGTAACCATTCTATGATCGGAATCTTTACCGTAGAAAAGAGAAAAATTAAAAGCCTTTTCTGCATCTGAAAGAAGATGATCCTCAATATAATCGCAAACAACATCGATGAAATAAGATTCTTCTCCGTGTAAAAAATAGACAGGCTCAAAAGTTTTCTTTTTAAGCTTATTCATTAAATCTGAGAAGGAAAGAACCATAAAAAACTATTTTGCGTAAGAAAGTACCAAATCCTTTAGCGCAGAAATCCAGCGAGGATCATCATTTAAGCTAGGAACAAGATCTACTCTTTCCCCTCCCTTTTCGACAAATTCTTCCTGATATTCTACACTGATTTCAATCAGCGTCTCCAGACAATCTGCTACGAAAGCGGGGGAAAAAACCAATAATTTTTTTGCACCTGCTTCAGCGCTATGGTCAAGTACAACACTAGTGTAAGGTTGCGCCCATTTATCGGGTCCCAACCGACTTTGGAAAGTGGTGGTGTAAGAACCCTCCTTCAGGTCAAGTTCCTTAGCAATGGCTTTGGTAGTAGCATGACACTGAGCCGAGTAACAAAACTGATTAACTTCTGATTTTACCAGACAGCAATCTTTTACTTTTAAGCAGTGATTACATTCATCTGCCTTTTTTAGCTGACGTTGAGGTAATCCATGATAACTAAACAAAATGTGATCGTAAGAAGGGATATCAAACTTCCTTGCATTATCTGCGAAAATTTGAATCATAGGTTCATAATCGCAGTAGGAATTTATAAATGTAACACCGGGGATGGATTGTTCTTTTCTTAAAATACGCATGACCTCATCGTGAACCGATCCTGTGGTGGCCGATGCATATTGAGGAAAAAGAGGAAGAACATATAGATGGGTAATATTTTGCTTTTTCAATCTTTTCCATGCATCTGAAATAGACGGATTTTGATACCTCATAGCTAACTCGACATGCCAGGAATCATCTAAAATTTCTTTTAGCCCATCAGCCACTTTAATACCATAAGCTTTTAACGGAGAACCTGTTGGAGTCCATAATTGCTTATATAATTTGGCAGATGAACCGGACCTCAAAGGAGCAATAATGCCTTGAACTAATGCCTGTCTGGCTAACCAGGGATAATCGATAACTCTGGCATCAGTTAAAAATTCACGCAAATACCTATATACATCCCATCTGGTGGGTGAATCAGGAGTGCCCAGATTTACAAGCAACAATCCATTTTTCGGCGAATTAGCCATATTATTTTTATTTAATGACAAAATTACCTCTTTAACCCGAAAAAGTGTCAATGTGTTTAAATGAATTGGAAAACATATAACTTTGCGTAAAATAAATACAAAATGAAAAAACCATTAATACTGATAACAAATGACGACGGCATTAGCGCCCCAGGTATAAAAGCTCTCATTGAAGTGGCAATGAAGCTAGGTGAAGTTGTAGTAGTTGCTCCTGATTCACCTCAATCGGGACAGGGTCATGCCATAACATTGGAACAACCTTTAAGACTACATCCCGTAAATTTGTATCCTGGTATTCAAGCTTGGGAATGTTCAGGAACTCCGGTAGATTGTGTTAAACTGGCAAAAAATATTTTGCTGAAAGATAGAGAAGTATCCCTTTGCGTTTCCGGAATTAATCATGGATCCAATGCAGCTATCAATATTCTCTACTCCGGTACACTTTCTGCAGCGATGGAAGCGTCGTTGGAAAAAATACCGTCTATAGGTTTTTCGTTGCTCGATTTTAATTGGGATGCCGATTTTGAACCTTGTAAAGAGTGGGTTTCGTATATCATGGAATTTGTTCTGACCCAGGGAATTCCCATGGGAAATTTATTGAACGTCAATATTCCCGCTAAAAAAGATTTCCCAATTCAAGGGTTGAAAGTTTGTAAACAAGCGAATTCCCGTTGGGTAGAAGAATATGTTACAGGGATTGACCCAAGAGGACAAAAATATTATTGGTTGACCGGGAAATTTGTAAACGAGGACGAAGATGGAGACACCGATATCAAGGCTTTACAGGCAGGCTATATCTCCGTTGTGCCTTCTCACCATGATTTGACCAATTATAAATCCCTTCCTTCTCTAAAAGTACTGGAAAAATAATGAACAGATTAAAAGAAAATCAAAAAACCGAACTAGCCAAAGGTATTCTTGCTGGCTTACTCGTTCCCTTTGTTAGTTATGCCGTTTTATTATTGTTAAATGAAAAAATCTCAGCACTTATTTTTAAAGAAGTATTGAAAGATGACTTAATTCTAGATAATAAAACCGTTGCTATTTTGGCCATTTGCTTCAATCTACTCCCCTTCCATTTGTTAGATAAAAAGAAACAGACCAGAGCAATGAGGGGTGTTCTCATCTCAACCTTTTTATTGGCCATGTTATGGCTATTCTTATTTGGTAAAGAAGCGATCACCCTTTCATGAAAATATATATTATCGCAGGAGAAGCGTCTGGCGATTTACATGGAAGTAACCTGATTACTTCCTTTAAGCAAGATAAACCTGACGTTGAACTGCGAGCTTGGGGCGGTAGTAAAATGGAAAATGCAGGTGCCAATGTGGTCAAATACTATCAAGATTTAGCCTTCATGGGCTTTGTGGAAGTTTTTAAAAATTTAATACCCATTCTTAAAAATTTTAAGTTTGCCAAAAAGGATATTCTTTCTTTCGCTCCAGACTATTTAATCCTAATCGATTACCCCGGATTTAATCTTAGAATGGCCAAATGGGCACATAAAAATAAAATACCCGTTATTTATTACATTCTCCCACAGATTTGGGCCTGGAATGAGCGACGAATCAAATATATAGAAAAATATACGCAGACCAGATTAGCCATATTACCGTTTGAACAAGCTTATTATCGTAATAAAAATGTATCCGTACATTATGTAGGTCACCCCTTAGTAGAGCACATAGAAAATTTTAAGAAATTAAACGCTGAAGTATTTGCAAGTAATGAAAAACCATCAGAAACAAAAACCGTTATAGCCTTATTACCTGGTAGCAGAATTCAAGAAATCAAAAAACATGTTCCATTGCTCATTCCATTGGTTCAAAAAAATCCATCGCTACATTTTGAACTGGCGCTTGCCCCTGGGTTACCCGACGAAATGAGCCAATATCTCCTTCATGCTTTTCCAAAAAATTTTTCAATCACCGATAATACCTATCTCCTGCTATGCAAGGCAAAATGTGCCATAGTGTGTTCAGGAACAGCCACCTTAGAAACAGCACTTTTCAATGTTCCGCAAATCGTCTTTTACCGAACTAACCTCGTCAATTATCTTATAGCTAAAGTCCTGATAAAAGTAAAATATATTTCGCTGGTAAACCTAATTCTTAAAAAACCATTAGTCACAGAGGTAATTTATCCTATAAAGCAAGGTAAAAAACTAGAGGAAACATTTAACGAGTTACTGAAAATGGAGCATCAAGTACAACTTTGTCAGGGATATGACGATATCCGTAAGCATTTAGGCAACAAAAGCGCTTCAAAAGAATGTAGTAAAATTATTTTTAATATATAAATAATTGTAAATCAGGTTAATAAACAAATTAATTACAATTTACACATATAATTTTTATATATATATTTTCTTTATGTGCTAATCTAAAGTTATATTTGAGGCGGCGGGAAAATCGCGCTCAATTACATATTATTTTAACATATATGTTAAAATAATAATACATACTCCCTATCCTCTAAAAAATTTAGAGGCATAAAAAATTTCACCACTTAAATCTTCACCAGATGCAGCGTTCTAATGAAACGAAGGCAAAAGCCTTTCGTATTGAATTCTTTTTGCTTTTTTTATTCTTCCTAATTGGCGGAGCAGGTTTTTTCTTAAGTCTGACTTCTCTTGATGACAGCGAGCCTACGGTAAATCCTTTGGAAACTTTTACCTTAGAAAGGGAGCCTTATTTATCAAGACAAGAAGAAATAAGGTCTAATGAATGGATAACATTCGACATCAATGATTACCTGATAACTTCAGATACAGAAATAATTACTTCAACCAAGACGAAGATTAAGAAGTATAATGATAGAATGATTGGCATTCTATTTAGCGAGAGCGGAAATTATGAGATAATATTCCGGAGTAAGAAAGATAAAAGGATAATCTTAAGGGAACTTATTTCTTTTTAATTACAGAAACTATAAAAAAGAGGCTGTAAAAAGCCAGTATGGATTAATAATGCATTTTGGGAGAAATGGATATTTTGTGTAAAATGTCCTATAAATAATTTTTGAATCAGGATTTTCAAGATTTAGAAGATTATAGGGGACGTCTTCGTTTTTAGCGCAATGGTTATTTGTAGAGGACATCTTTATGTAACGTTTTTCGCCGATGCGTTACGCATCGGCGAAAAACCTGAAAATGAAAGCACCAGATAAAATTAATCTTCCGAATCAAACCAACGTCATACGTTGATATCCGTGAAATCCTGTAATCCTTTAAATCCGTGATTCAAAACCAGATGTTAGAGGCAAAATTAGCTTATAAAGCTTTAGTGATAAATAAAGAGAGGCTACCTTTTTGGATAGCCCCTCAAATTATTTTATTCTGTACCGGAGGCGGGAATCGAACCCGCACAACATTGCTGTTACTGGATTTTGAGTCCAGCGCGTCTACCAATTCCGCCACTCCGGCAAGCACGGATACACCTTATTTTTAAGGTTGTGCAAATTTAGAAAAATTATCTTGAATTCTCAAATAATATTTTCTTTTAAAAAAATAAGTTTTTAAATGCCTTGCATTTTCAATATCTAAGGGAAGAAAAGAAGCACAATAATCTAACTCTGATTTAAGCTCATTTTCCCATTCTATCAAATCATTTTGTAATGTAGAAAAAGAAGATGGATCATCCTCTAAGTCAGAAATAGCCTCATTAAAAACCATCATTTTCATCAAAAAATCAGGCGGCATAGCTTCCTTATCGTCCTTTAACAGACCAAATTCATCTAAGATATACTGAATACGAGCATCTTCATCGCTGAGGACCTTATAGGCCTGATTATTGAAACCTGAAGATTCCAAAGCTTTCGCTTGTTCTTCTTCAGAAGCCAATGTAAATTTATCGGGGTGAAATAATTTACTTTTCGACAGAAACCGCTGCTTCAACAACGAAGTATCAGGAAACAGGGACACCGGCAAATCAAACCAATCAAAATATAACATCTGATTATTTATTGAAAAAATTCCTAAATATATCCAGACCATTTGCAAAAATGACCAAAGATAAAATCAGAATAAACCCAATCATAGTTGCTATCTCCATAAATTTATCTGAAGGTTTCCTACCTGTTACCACCTCGTAAAGTAAGAACATAACATGACCACCATCTAGGGCAGGGATAGGTAAAAGATTCATAAAGCCGAGAATTAAGCTCAGGACGGCCGTCATTTTCCAGAAACGTTCCCAGATCCAAACATCCCCATACATTGAGGCAATAGAACCAAATCCACCAAGGCTTTCCGACGCTTTAATTTTACCTTTAAACATCTGTCCAAAGGCTTTGAACTGGTCACCGAGGAATTGGCTACCCTGTGAAAAACCTGCGGGAATAGATGCTAAGAAACTATATTCACGAACATCTTGTGTAAAGTAGTGGTTAAAAGGATACGTATAAGCGCCAATTTTAGCATCCTTAGTTGTTGTTATTGGCAAAGAAAGGGTGTCCTTATCTCTTAATATATTAATAACTATTTCCTTATTTGCATAGGGTTTAACCGCTTTTACAAAATCGTAAAAATAAGGCGTTGAAACATCATTCAGACCAATAACAATATCATCAGCTTTTAGACCTGCCTTTTCAGCAGGACTATTTTTACTTACAGAACTAATCTCAAAGGGCAGTCTCGCAGAGAAAAGGAAATTACTTTTATTTTCATACCTGGAGAGAATATCAACCCATTTTTCATCTACTGGAATTTGGGTTACTTTTCC
>JBMLQR010000025.1:49154-65215 GCA_049241465.1 Saprospiraceae bacterium
GGTTTGGAACGAAACTCCCAGGGTTGAGGCTCCTGAGCCATTTGAGCGGCATCAAAACTCTCGTCTATCATTCCTGAAATCTTTACGTAACCACCTAGGGGAAGCCAACCAATGCCATACTCTGTATCTCCTTTTTTGAATTTTATCAATGAAAACCAGGGATCAAAAAACAAATAAAATTTTTCTACTCTGGTTTTAAAAAACCGGGCTGGAATAAAATGTCCTAATTCATGCAATACGATGAGAATCGATAAACTCAACATCAATTGACCTGCCATACTAAGAATGCTCATCCGTTTTTTGGGTTAGCGTGATTAAAAATAAAGATGCAAAAATAACAACTTATTTTGCTTTAAAGTTCCAAAATACGAAGACCATGAAACTTTAAACTCTTTTTTGCATTTTTACAGAAACGATTAATTGAAAAAATATAGTTTTCAGCAATGAATTATTTTTATTTTACAGAAATTTCCAACGGTTTTATTAGACTTGACGAAGATGAAAGTAAGCATCTCCAATTAGTTCTCAGGCATAAACCCGGAAATTTAATTCACTTGTTAAATGGAAATGGACTTAAAGTAGAAGGATTTTTGCATGCTACAGGTAAGAAAGGAGTAACTATAAAGGTAGAAAAAACAGTTTTATTTCCTAAAAAAGGCTACCAGCTCCACGTCGCAATTGGGCCAACTAAACAAATGGAAAGATTTGAATGGTTTCTTGAAAAGGCAACAGAACTTGGCATTGATTCAATAACACCTTTTACTTCAACGCACGGGGAGCGAGACAAATTAAGAATGGATCGTTTAGAGAAAATTATTAGAACCGCCGGAAAACAATCTGCCAATCCTAATTTTCCAAAATTAAACGGATTAATGAGTTTTCAGGAATTAATAAATGGTTCGACAGAAAAAAATAAATACATAGCCCACTTAGATCAATCCAGCAAAGGCCATTTTTTTGATGTCATTCCAAAAGGGGAAGATGTACTCATTTTGATTGGGCCTGAGGGAGATTTTACAGAAAAAGAAGTTGAAATCGCCAAATCGCATGGCTTTTTGTCTGTGCATTTAGGTGAAAACAGGTTAAGAACCGAAACTGCTGGTATTTTTGCTACACAATGCTTAATTTTGAAAAATAAATAACCATCCAATGCCTATACTATTCATTTTAGTTCTCTCTTTGTTTGCAGTAAACGAACCTCCTACCTTGAAGCTTGGGCTATTGAAATATAACGGAGGTGGTGATTGGTATTCCAATCCGACGGCTTTACCAAATCTGGCCCAATTTTGCAATAAAAATATGGGTACAAATTTCGACCCCAATTATGGCACCGTTGAGGTTGGCAGTTTAGATATTTTCAACTACCCTTTTTTGCATTTGACAGGACATGGAAATGTGGTATTTTCAGACAGGGAAGCAGCCAATTTAAGACAATATTTAATGGGCGGCGGCTTCTTACACATAGATGATAATTATGGCATGGATCCTTACATCAGACCTGCTATGAAAAAAGTTTTTCCCGAATTGGAATTTGTTGAATTACCCTTTGAACATGAAATTTATAAGCAAAAATATAATTTCACGAACGGTTTACCTAAAATCCATGCACACGATGGTAAAGCTCCCCGAGGATATGGTTTAATTTGGAAAGGGAGATTAATTTGTTTTTATTCCGTTGAATGTGACTTGGGTGATGGATGGGAAAATCAGGAAGTACACAATGATCCTCCAGAAAATAGACTTAAGGCATTGCAAATGGGGGCCAACTTAGTAAAATATGCCTTTCAATTTTAATTCCAAATTAGATTTTTACTTTGTCTCAGGTATTTCTTTATATTCAACCAAAAGGCCATGAAAAGATAAACGATGGCGGGAGAACCCATGGTAACAAAGGTGATGTATATAAAATAAAGACGAACCCTGGAAGATTGTACTCCTAGCCATTCGCCCCAATAGGAACAAACACCAAACAAAGATTTTTCAATAATACCCCTGAACATAAGTAATGATTTAAATTATTCGATGATTTTTATCACAAAAATGGCATAAACACAAATTTAATAAAAAAAGTTCAACAATTTATCGACTTTTAAATGACCAGGTAATAAGGTGAGAGGAAACAATAGTACCGTCTTTAAAGGTTCCCACAACTTTCGTTTGAATAGACCCTGGCGTTTTATCCCTTACCGAATCAAAAACCACTTTTCTAATGTCCTCACCTTGCAAACAGGTAAAATAAACAGGCTGGTTTGCCTTTTTAATATAGGTACCCGAAACCTCAGTCACCAGGGTTGAGATTGATCCCATACCTTCAGTTGCCATCGTGGCGAGTAATCCGGATGCTAGTTCTGCGGCACCTGACTGCGCTGCAAAATAAATAGATTTAAATGGATTTTGTGTACGTTTCGAAAACGGCAGGATAACCGTAGCTTCAAAGCAGTTGATTTTATCAAGTCGCACACCCCACCAAAAAAGCGTTGGTATCTTAAGAATAAAAAATAAAAAAAGGGCAAATGGTTTTTTAATTTTTTCGGTAAAGGCCAGTTGCTCAGGTATTGGGTGTAATGTATCCGTATTTTCCATAGTCTAAAATCAAATGATTATAAAATTTTAACAAAAGTAGCAGAAAAATATTCCAATTTAATGTTTTTTCTTTCAAAATAGCGGGTTAAAATTGTACTTTTGACCGCGAAGATGAAACTTTAGAAAATAACCATCGGAATAAAGGAAATTATGAATCTACACGAATACCAAGGTAAAGAGTTGTTAAAGAAATTTGGTGTTGCCATTCAGGAAGGCATTGTAGCTGGAAACAAGCAAGAAGCGATGGAAGCCTATACTGCATTGACTGCCAAAACAAATTCTCCATTCGCTATTGTAAAAGCTCAGATTCACGCTGGCGGTCGTGGTAAAGGAGGAGGGGTTAAGCTCGCTAAAAATGCCGCTGATTTTGAACTTCATGCTAACAACATTTTAGGCATGTATTTGAGGACGCCTCAAACGGCTGGAGGAATGGAAGGACCAGGCAAACTAGTTAGTAAAATTCTCGTTGCCGAAGATGCTTACGCTCCTGATTTTGATGCTTGTAAAGAATTTTATGTCTCTATTCTTATGGATAGAGAAAAAAAATGTAATGTTATTATCTATAGCACAGAAGGTGGGATGGATATAGAAAAAGTAGCTGAGGAAACGCCTGAAAAGGTTCAAAAAGAATGGATTGACGCTACTTTAGGACTTCAGGCTTTCCAAACGAGGAAAATTGCCTTTAATCTAGGATTAAGTGGGAAGGCGTTCAAAGAAATGACCTCTTTCATTACCAAACTTTATACTGCTTTCGTTGCATCAGATGCAGCTCTATTTGAAATTAATCCTTGCCTGAAAACAGGTGATGATAGAATTATTGCCGTTGATGCAAAAGTAACGATAGATGATAATGCGTTGTACAGGCATCCCGATTTAGAGGCTCAACGCGATAACAGCGAAGAAGATCCAACAGAGGTTGAAGCCAGAGAGTCTGATTTGAATTATGTGAAATTAGATGGCAATGTAGGTTGTATGGTAAATGGTGCCGGATTAGCGATGGCAACCATGGATATAATAAAACTTTCAGGTGGTGAGCCTGCCAATTTCCTTGATGTTGGTGGAACCGCTGATGCAAAAAGGGTGGAACTGGCTTTCCGTATTATCCTGAAAGATCCTGCTGTTAAAGCCATTTTAATAAATATTTTTGGTGGCATCGTCCGTTGTGACAGAGTGGCACAAGGTGTCATTGATGCTTACAAAAATATGGGCAATATTCATGTTCCCCTCATAGTTAGATTACAAGGAACCAATGCAGATTTGGCTAAAAAAATGATTGACGAATCAGGACTTGCCGTGCAATCGGCTATTGCTCTTGAAGAAGCAGCCGATTTAGTGAGAAATGTTTTTGAAAAAGTATAAATTTTGAAATTAATAGTGAAAACACTGGCAGGGCTTGAAGAAGTCCTGGCCAGTGAACTTCAGTTACTTGGTGCTGAAAATATTGAGTTAGGTACTCGTTCTGTATTTTGTGAAACTGATCTTGAAGGCGTATATCGACTGAATATTTGCCTTAGTACTGCACTAAGGATTCTTATTCCCATTGTAAGGTTTGAAGCTGAAGATGAAACGGAGCTTTATGACTGTATGAATGAAATTCCCTGGGAAAAGTATGTTTCTCCTACAGGAACCATTGCCGTTGATGCTATTGCCCAAGGTGAAGTATTTCGCCATTCTCATTATATTGCCTTAAAAACTAAAGATGCCGTCGTTGACCGATTCAGATCTTTATTTGATGTTAGGCCTAATGTTGACATCAATTTTCCAGACCTAAGGATAAATGTCCATAATAACGACAAAACGTTTACCGTATCCCTCGATTCATCGGGAACTTCTCTTCACAGAAGAGGTTATAGAGAGGAAGGTGAAGAAGCGCCTTTAAACGAGGTATTGGCAGCGGGTATGATTCGGTTAAGCCAATGGAATAAAGATTGCCCATTTATAGATCCTATGTGTGGATCAGGTACTTTGTTAATTGAAGCAGCCCTTTTTGCCCGAAATATCGCACCAAATAAGAACCGAAAGGACGGATTTTGTTTTCAGCGTTGGCCAAATTTTCAGCCGGAGTTATTGGAAAAAGTACGAAATGAAAGTATAAGTAAGGAAGTTCCCTTCAATATCGGTATTTACGGAGGTGATATTCGCGAAAGCGCTACCCGAGCAACCAAAGCAAATATTCGTGCCGCTGGTCTTTTAGATACTATTTCCATCGAAACCAGGTCTTTTGAAAAAAGTATTCCTCCGCCGCCTCCTGGTATTTTGATGGTTAATCCACCTTATGATGCCCGTATGTCGCTTGAGGATGCTTCTCTTTTTTATAAAAAATTAGGCGATAAATTTAAATCCGGATATGAGGGGTATCAAGCCTGGGTGATTACTGGAAATCAAGAAGCGGCGAAAGCCATTGGTTTGAGAACTTCCCGGAAAATTCCTCTTTTTAATGGCAACATAGCTTGTAAATTTTTGAAATTTGAGATGTATTCAGGTACAAAAAAGGTGAAAAATGAAAAATAATCTGCGTTTCTTTCTCCTTTTAACGCTTTTTTCACCTTCTGTTTTTTTTCCCTTAATGGCTCAGTTACCCTCCAGAATTTCTATAATTAATAAGTCTATACCGGATTTACTAAAAGACGGTACTACAAATGTTTATTTTACAACACTTTCTTTTTCATCTAATTTTGCGTTAAATTCTGCAAATAAAAAAATGTTAAATGCCCATTCGAAACCCTCTCCTTTTAATGGGGTTTCGACCAGGCCCCTGGCATTCTTTTGCAGAATTGAGGTGTTACTGGAAAAGAAAAATGGCATACCCATTAAATTCCGATTAGGAGATATAGATAAGGTGGACCAATTAGAGGGTAAATTTTTATGGTAATTTATAATTCATCATTTGCAAAACCGAGGCCAAATCTATCTTTATAGATACCCATTTTACCTTCTTTTACAAAGAATCCTCCTTTCACAAAATCTTCGCCCAAATCGAAGCTTCCGTCTAAATCAATGTATTTTGTATTTTTATTAGCAAAAGCGGCATGTAAAGCGGCAGTTATGCTGATACAACTCTCGTCATTACAACCCCAAAATAAAGATATTCCAGCTAGTTCAGCAATTCTACCAATATCCATGGCATTTAAAATACCCCCACATTTCATTAATTTAATATTAAAAATACCAAAAGGCTTTTCAATAAGCCATGGAAAGACCGATTGGGTAGATTTTAGAGATTCATCGGCACAAAAAGTACGTCGAATCGTTTCCGGATAAACCAAAAGGTCACTTTCTCTGCCAACCTTAAATGGTTGTTCGATTAATTCGATGTTTTGATGGGCAGTTTCATTTAAAAAATAAGAAAGATCCTCTGAAGAATAACCTTGATTTGCATCCACTCTAAGGGTAACTCCATCACCGAAGTTTTCCCTTAAGGCTTTAATCCTCTGTACATCAGACACAGCATCATCTCCCGTTTTAATCTTAAAAACAGTGAACTTATCGTTATAAAAATTAATAGCCTCCTTCAGGGTATCCTCCACATTCATGATACCAATAGTTACTGAAGTAGGTAACTCATCGAAATATTTCCCATAAATATCTACCACAGGTATTTTTGCCCATTGCCCATACGCATCATGTAAGGCAATATCAAGCGCTGCCAAAGCCCCTGGATTATTTGGAATAAGTTGTTGAAATTCCCTTATCAAACCTAAAAATCCTCTGATATCTCTACCCTTTAAACGAGGTAAAACCCATTTATTAAGCACCTCTTCCGCTTCAATGGGCGACTCCCCTACTACTTCAGGTGCTGGATTTGCGGCACCATAACCAATGATCCCATTTTCCAAATGAATAGTTAAGCAGATATTTTCCACATCATCAATAATTCTACCCGCGATGGCATAAGGTTTTTGCAGTTTCAAATTTTTTCTGATAACCTTAATCTGATCAATTCTCATGTTGAAATAGTTTGATTTAAAGTAATTTTCTGAAAGCTTCCCAAAGAATCATACCCATAGAAACGGAAACATTTAAGCTATGCTTTGAGCCCACCTGAGGAATTTCTACCACGGCATTGGCTAAAGGAAGAAAAAGAGGTTGCACACCATCAACTTCATTCCCAAATATAATCACATATTTATGATTTTTGATAAAATCAAAATCTTGCAACCAAATACTTCCCTCAACCTGTTCAGCCAGAATAATTTCCCAACCATCCTCTTTCAATTCCTCTACCAATGAAACTTCATTTTCTATATATTCCCAGGACACGGTTTGAGTTGAACCCAACGCTGTTTTTAAAATTTCCTTATGAGGAGGTTGTTGCGTAATGCCAGATAGGTATAATTTTTCAATACCCAATGCATCAGACGTACGAAAAGCGGAACCAACATTTAGTGCACTTCTAACATTATCCAACCAAATTCGAACGGGTATCGTTTTCCTGTTTTCAGACAAAACAAAAGGGTTATCTTCCAAATAAGTAGTCGATTTCTTTCTAGTTAACATAGTAATTTTCCTGAAATTTAAAATATATTGCAAAGGTATTTAAATCGAAGGAAAATGGACTTACTATTCGTTTATGGAACATTATTACCAGAATGTAATCTTTCCATTTCTACCCAATTCCTTGAAGAGGCAGAATTTTTAGGGCATGGATATGTTTTTGCAAAGCTGTATGACCTTGGAGATTATCCGGCAATGGTTTTAGATATAACCCATGAGCATAAAGTTTTCGGACAAATATATCGGCTGCATGCACCAGAAAAAATGTTCCCATTAATTGACGATTATGAGGACATAAACCCATCATTTCCAGAGGATAATGAATATATCCGCGCGGTAGTAAAAGTAAGCAGTAAGGAAGTAGAAATGAATGCTTATGCTTATTTATATACAAAAGATGTTTTACCTTTAAAAAAGATACCTTCTGGTGATTACCTTTCTTACCTTACAGATAAATTGTCAAAACAAACAAATTAAATGAGTGAATCTATTTTTTCAGCAGCTACATTATGCGTTAAGGAAACGGTTGATCCTATGGATACTTCTTCGCATACTTTACCCATTTACGCCACATCTTCCTTTGTTTTTGATAATTTACAACAAGGTATAGACATTTTTTCCGGAGCTGAAAGTGGTTATCTATATGGCCGTTTTGGCAATCCCACCTGTGATGCAGTAGCTGAAAAATTAGCTGCCCTGGAATCTTATGGCTTAAAAGAAAATGCTCACTGTGTATTAGTTAGCTCTGGCATGGCTGCTATATCTGCTGTTTTAATGGCTTTACTAAAACCAGGTGATAAGATATTGACCCAGGCAGATATTTATGGTGGAACTACTGATTTTTTCAATCAAATACTGGCCTCATACCACATAGGATTTGAAACGGCCGATTTAAATGATGTGGAACAAGTTGAAAATATCCTTTCCAACGATCCATCCATTCGTCTTATCTATTTAGAATCGCCAACCAATCCAATTTTAACCTGTGTTGATTTAGAAAAATTAGTTTTGCTGGCAAAAAAATATAACCAACTAACCGTCATTGATAATACTTTTTGTACGCCTGTAGTACAACAACCTTTAAAATGGGGCATAGATTATGTCGTGCACTCTACCACTAAATATTTGAATGGGCACGGAAATACTATCTCGGGATGTATTATTGGTAAAAATGCTGAAGTAATGCAGCGTGTCAAACAAACGGTAAAATTAATGGGCTGTTCTGCTAATCCCTGGGATGCCTGGTTGGTGAATAACGGATTAAAAACACTTGCTTTACGCATGGAGAAGCATAGTTTAAATGCGATGGAACTCGCAAAATTTTTATCCTCTCACCCATCTGTGAAGAAAGTGTATTACCCTGGGCTTTCTCAACACAAAACCCACAGTATTGCCAGTAAACAAATGCAATATTTTGGTGGAATGCTGTCTTTTGAGTTGAACGGAGGTATTGAAATAGCCAGAAAATGTATTGATAAGTTAAAATTAGCAACGATAGCTCCGACATTGGGCGATGTTAACACATTGATCATGCATCCTTACACCATGTCACATAGGAATGTACCATCGGCGGTACGAGAGAAATATGGGATAAGCGAAGGACTCATTAGGGTTTCTGTAGGCATAGAAGCGATAGGTGATTTAATAAATGACTTCAGACAAAGTTTGGCAGATTAATTATTTACCTCCCGCAGACATGGCTCTTCGCATAAACATTTGAGCTCTATTAGATTCAACGGCCTGAATTTCTAATATCTCACCGTTTGGCATTTTTAATAAAAGATCAGGCTTTTTGGTTTTTGTCAATTCATCCTGGAACCTGGAGTCGTTTGAATTTACTTCAAGGAATCCTTTTCTGAGACCAAAATAATAGTAAATATCATTAGGTAATTTCAAATAAACATAAATTCTATCGTCATTATTAGCGGGCATTTTTATTTCAATAAAGGTATTAATTTTTTTACTCACTGGTTTTCCTCCGACGCTAATAAGGCCCACATTGGTATTTGCATTTATAAAAGCCTGATATTCAGCATCCCATTTCAGTTTTACATTGCCAAAAAGAAAAGAATAGGGATTCAGTTTAGCAGGAATCTCAAAAAGGCCGGAACTTAACTGGGAAAGCACCTCTTTAGTTTCATCTGTGTTACCTAGTAATCTGGTAAGCAAGCGGTTGTAATAATCCAGATCAGAAAGGTAGGCAATAGGTTCTGAACCAAAGGCGGCACTGGCTATTTCATTTTCAATAATTCTTAGAAATTTTTCAGGTATTTTCAGATTAAGCCCAAGAATAAGATCTAAGTCGAGCACTAATTTTTGAACTTCACCTGTATCTGACATTTCCTGTGTTGGGGGCATGGTAGTTTTCAAAAAACCAGTAGCCTTAACATCGGCCATTTTTAATCCAGCAGCGAGGTTAAAGTCACCTTCTGCTGTAATTTTAGCTGATTTATCATCTAAAACAAGCAGGTTACCCACACAATTTCCTCTCAACACACAGAGTGAGTCACCAAATAGAAATTGATCTTTAAGTCTTTCGTACCTAATAAAACCATTAGCGGGAAAGATTGGTCTATCTTTTCTTGTAGGGAGAGGTTGTAAGAACCTTGGATAAATAGAGGCATTTTCGGCACTCAAAAAGAACCCTGTTTCAAGAAAGAGGCCTTCAGGATCTTTTGGCCTGTTTGCCTCAATGACGAGATTTTTTTTATCTGCCTTTGTGTTCAGCCTGAACCAATTATTTTCCTCAATAGCTGAAGATTCAAGTCTGGCATACCCGTCAAAAGAGAGATTTATATCTTCTGAGGCGAGGCCAATTTCTCCATAAAAGCTCGTTTTCGTATCTATTCGAAAATCGTCCAGCGCATCAATTTCACCTTTAGCTCTGGTTGCGGTGGCCTTTTGAGACATCAGACCCTTACCGACCCGTTGACCAATAATCGATGAGAAGGCAATTTCCTGATTCTTGCCAGGCAGGTTATACTCATAAAAGCCAGAGGCTAAATAGTCTTTTCTACCTTTTACCTGCACATTTGCCTTTATAATTTTATGATTCTGGTTTATGGTATCACAGATAATTATAGCATTAGCAAAGGAGTCAATTAATCCATTTGAACGAATGGTGACCATCCCTTTATCTGGAAAAATTTTGGCATCCGCCGCATGAATAAAATCTACGCCACCAATTTCAAGACTAAAATCTTTTAGATTATACCGGGCATTTTTGCCATTAAACCGCAAAGAATCCTGATTAGCTAATTTCGAGGCAAAGACACCAACGGAAGCGGTATCAGACTTAAAATAAACCATTTGATCTTTGATATTCCAATCAAAATCAATTAAAGAGGTAGTATATTGATTAAAAGGAAGATTTGTTAATAACTTTCCGTCATTACCTGTGAAAACACCCATACCGTTGTCGAAGTTAAGGTCCGCCTTAACATTAAGAGCCTCCAACAAAACTTCCTCCTCTGTTTTCCCTTTAATTTTAAGCCAGGCGGTATCACTTCTTGCTGTATTGGCACCAAACTTAAGTTTATCGGCCTTTAACGAAGCCAATGGCCATTTTAACAAGCCGCTACCACCGACACCGTCGGGGGTAAGAATTAAATTACCATCAAAAAGATAGGAACCGGACTTAAAAACGGAAAAAGACTGAGAACCTGAGGCCAGATAAAGGCTATCCTGGTAAGGTTTCCAGGTTACAGTAACCTCTTTCCCTATCACTTTGGGAATTTCGATGGGTTTTATTTCCTCCTCCAAAGAAAAATTCTTTGCGCTACCATTCACCTTATTTGGTTGAAAAACAAAATCTTCTGCATTAATGACCGCTCCAAAATAATCTAATCGGCCCTTTCCTTTAAATCCTTGGTTACTCAGATCTAATTCACCGACATATTTACCTTTTCCCCTATAAGTTGAATAACCCTCCTTAGGCGTTTTATGATTAAAGCCCAACGAATAGTCAAAAGGTCTGATTCTTACCGTTTCTTGAAAAACTGGAAATATGTCATAAGAAAATAATTTACCTTTAAACTGTACCTGATTTTCTTGAAACTTATCCAGGCCTGGAAAAATGAAGGGAGACAGCGCAAAATAAAATGAATCTCTTTTGAGCGTAGTATCCTTTGCAAAATCACCATCATAAAAAATAGTGCCCCCTGTTCTGCTATTTAGCACGGGAAAAGTGGAAATATTTTCTTTTCCCCCTTTATTTTCGGGCGCGTCAACGGCTAAAGTACCAGCGAAAGAATTTATTTCCGAGGTAAGTGAAAAAGCGTTGGGCATTTTCGATGAATCAGTGGGCGATTCCTTCAGAAATATCCTAAATCTTTTAATGCTATCCAGTTTAATTTGATTTTGCTTGTAATTATACTCAAAATTTGTTCCTTCAAAATCAGTAAATCCAGCTTTTAATATTCCTGAAAAACGCATTACTCTTTCAGGAAGCAGGGTAATCTTGTTTTCAGTAGGAAATAATCTTACCCGATGCAAAGGGGAAAAATCTAAAAAATTAACCGCTTGAATCTGAATGCTTTTATTGTTAAGCGTAAGCCAGGCATTCACTCCATCCGTTTTAGAATCAATGCGTAAACGATCAAAATCACGTTTACCCAATGCAGCTTCAACGGTTAACCGAACCTTATCGTTTACAATGATCAGGCTTTTCTCTTCCTGAAATTCAATATAACCTGATGCTACCCATTCATACAATAAGGATCTAATATTTTCCAAAGAATATTTAGGATTCAAAAGTGGGGCTAAGATACTGGCATCGAAAACTGTAGTTTGCTTTTCCTGACAAATTTGATACAATAATTGCAGTGGATTTTGAGTAGAAATACCTTTTAATCCGTCAAATTCATTTTCATTAAAGAAATTAAGCGATTCAAAACGAACGAATGGCTTTTTCAAAACGGGAAGCGCTTCCCTACCAATCATAACAGAGTCATTATCAATTTGCATGACTAGTTCTTCTGCTTGTATAGAAAATTTGTGGGCGGAGCTATAAAATAAATTTCTTCCTTTTCCCTTTTCGCCTCTTCGCAATAAAAGGGTTCGGGTCTTTGTGTTATAGTTGAAAATAAGTTCTGGATGCACTATCGAGTCTGCTCCTAAAAATAAGGTTGATTTTACTTTTTGACTACTTAACTGATCTGCTCTTTTGAGGATAAATTTTTCAGACGCACCGACAAAAGCAGTTCTCGCTTTATTATTTACTAAGGTAATTTTCGCAGGATTATCAAATGATCCAAAACCAACCACCGTTTTACCTTCAAGGGCAAAGCCGCCTATATATTTAATTCCTTCACCAAATTGGTTGATGACTAAATTATCTTTCAGAGAATTGAATCTGGGAAAAGAAATAAGGGAAGAATCAGGTTGAAAAACCATTTGATCCTGAAAATTTCCCACTATGAGATTTTTCCCAAAATAGGAAGGATAGCTTAACTGAACGCTATCGGCTTTAAACTTATTAAGATTTAAGTCCAGGGAATAATTTTTAAGCAGCACAAAAACACTTTTATCTAGGCCGACCCTGGACCAATCACATTTTCCACCTACGCCAATCCATTGATTTTTAAAAGGATAAAGAACACCTGACGTCTCAAAAATATGAATCGTATCTGTTTTGTACCCTGTAGAGAGGTGAGCCTTAGTAAAAGTCAGCTTTGGTTCCTGATTTTCCCATTCCCAGGAATATTTCCCCCCTTTTAGTGTCCAATTGGCTCCTCCTCCGCTTGAAATTAACTGACGGCCTACAAACGAAGAGGAAAGCGTCAGAAAATCATTGATTTTAAATGGGGTATATTTATCGGGTAGAGCGAGAAGCGATTGAAAGGATTTATGCCATGAATTAAAACCATCATCGTTTTGAGTATTGGATTTTAACAACGCCACATAATCTAAATAAGAGGTTATGTAGGGAATTAATGGTAATTTCCTTCCCCACAAAATCGCTAAAGTCTGATAGATTAACTTCTTTTGCGTTTCGCTATATACAGTTGATTGAATATCTAGCGCATAAAGGTTATATTTTTCCAGTAAATCTTTATTATTTAGTGATATGACAGACTTATTGATAGTTTCCCACAAAGCTATCGGATCTTTGGGTAAGGTATCGACCCGCTGAGAAAAAACGAAGTGCAAGGGCAACAACGACAAAATCAAAACAAGCCTAAATATTCTCATACACTAAAATTATAAAAATTACCTGCTAAAAACGCCCATCATCCAATCACCTTTCTGATTTTTACTAACTAAATTCAAGCCTTGCGCTGAGGCTTTATCCATAATCAAATCCCAATCGGACCATAAAATACCAGAAATAAGTAATAGACCGGAGGCACTAAGTTGATTTTTTAACGTAGGAAGTTCGTCGAGTATTACATTTCTATTGATATTTGCGAGGATAACATCCTGACCTGACAGGGACACAGCTTTCAAATCTCCGGCAAAAACATCTATATAATCACCTGCGCCATTGAGTTTAGCATTATCTATAGCATTTTCCACAGCAGGTTCTTCAATATCTAGCGCGATGACCTTTTTCGCCCCTAATTTTACCGCCAGGATAGCCAATATACCCGTACCACAGCCAAAATCGAAAACGAAGGTGTCCTTAAAAGGGATATTTTCCATGGCCTCCATCATCATATACGTAGTTTCATGATGACCTGTGCCGAAAGCCATCCTGGGTGTTATGACCAATTCATGTTTAAATCCAGAAACAGACGGGTGAAAATCAGCCCTGACGTAGCAAAAATCATTCACACTAATTGGAGAGAAGTGACTTTCCCACTGAATATTCCAATTTTCCTCGGGTAAATTCTCCACGGTATAAACAAATGGAAAAGATTGTGACAAGACAGACAGATCCTCATAAAGACTTTCCGGAGGGATATTTCCGGGAAGAAAAGCATTTATTAGCCCGCTTTCTTCTTCAAAAACTTCAAAAGGATAATTACCGAGCATTGCTAGCAAAATATCTGCATCGGTACCATCATTAAATGAGAAACTAAAACGATAATAATTCATAGTAAAAATTAATCTTTCCTCTCTGCTGCGAGCAAAGTATTTTGAATAAGAGCCATAACGGTTAATTGTCCTACGCCCCCGGGAACAGGAGAAATATAGGAAGAAACGGGTTCAACCGATGGGAAATGCACATCACCTGTCAATCGAAATCCCTTTGGTTTCGAGCTATCTTCAACCCTATTGATACCAACATCGATTACTACTGCACCGGGCTTGACCATATCACCGGTTATAAATTCAGGAATTCCCGTAGCTGCAATAAGTATGTCAGCCTGTAAGGTAAATGATTTCAAATCTTGGGTATAACTATGGCATAATGTGACCGTTGCATCCCCTAGCTTACCTTTTCTTGACAATAAAATGGACATCGGAGTACCAACGATATGGCTTCTTCCAACGACCACCACATGCTTACCTTTTGTAGGAATTTCATATCGGGCTAACATTTCTAAAATCCCTTTAGGTGTGGCAGAAAGAAAACAAGGTAAACCCAACATCATTTTACCTAGATTTACTGGGTGAAAGCCATCTACATCTTTTTCAGCATTAATGGCTAGCGTAATCAGGTGTTCATTGATATGTCCGGGCAGTGGAAGTTGTACAATAAAACCATCTATTTCAGGGTTATTATTCAAATTTTCTACCAGATGGAGAAGGTCATTTTCAGAAATGGTATCAGGTTCTTTGAACAAGGTAGAAATAAATCCTACCTCTTCACAGGATTTTACCTTGTTTCGGACGTAGGCCATACTAGCTGGATTTTCCCCAACGAGAATAGCGGCCAGATGAGGTATTTTTTTTCCTTCAGCAACCCTGGTCAATACTTTCTCTTTGATTTCAGATTTAATCTGAGTAGCTAATTTTTTTCCATCTAATAAGGTCATTGGATAAATGTTAATTTCATTTAAAAAGTGGGCTAAAATAAATAAATACCCTGTGGCAAATGTGTTTTTTTCTACATTTGTTTAACGAAATAATATTTCATATAATTGTGAACCTAAAAAAAACCATTTTATTCCTATTCAAGAGGCCTTTCCCATGCAAAAACATGGGATTGGCCCTTATTATGTTATTTGTTTTTACAAAATCTGCAATATCACAGGAAGCTGTCATTCGACAAACAGAAATTTGCACCTGGCCTTTACCTACTTTAACGGATACTTTTTTATGTCCTGGTGCCTCCCTTCAAATAAATCTGGACACCATAGTTGGAAACGTTCAAAGAGACACCTTTCGTTTTAATCCCCTGGAAACATTAGATGGACAAATTCACAAACCCTTTTCACCACTGAAAATCAATCTACAAGTTAAAGAATTACCCAAAGAAAAGATAAATTTTAAGGATTATAACCTTACAAAAATTTGCCTTGATATTTATACACCACGGGCGACTGATTTGGAAGTGTGGTTAATTCCCCCCAGTGGAAATATTGATCATGTTTTGGAATTAGTCAGTCCGGGAAATGCAGGCAATAGTCCCGATCTTCTGCAAACCTGCTTTACCCCGAGAGCCACCACTACCCTTTCCACAGGAAATACTCCCTATACTGGTGAATTTTCTATTGCCGGCAGCTGGTCGGGACTCATGGGTGAAGATTTGAATGGAACCTGGCAACTATGGGTGAGTGATCGGGTAGCTGAAACGGTACCGGGTTTAGTACAGAGTATTTCCCTGGTTTTTGAAACCAAGCCAGCGTATCAAGTTAAATGGGTGCCCAAAGCGGGCATTTCCTGCCTCAATTGCAAAGATCCCGTATTTAATCCAACCAAAACAACAGACTATCCCTTTCAGTTAATTAATAGTTTAGGATGTGTATTCAACGATACCTTAAAAATTGAATATCGCGACAAAACCTTTGGACCCAGCTTTACCTGCGAACCAAAGGGTCCGGGATTAATAGATGTAAGCTGGCAACTTCCCCCTTTATTAATGGGAGAAACATATA
>JBMLQR010000026.1:0-2489 GCA_049241465.1 Saprospiraceae bacterium
GAAAAATGATCATTTTGAGTATAACTTACGTCTATACCTGGATAGAATTTTAAGCCATAATCATTCATATAATGATTAAATATGCCAGGGTTAACCTGGAATTTTCCAAGGGTAATTCTCTCCTCGAGATAAATTCCCACGTGATCGCGAAAATGATTGCCCAGATTATTACTTTCTATTTGTTCCCGTCGTATTTCAAATCCAATAGCACCGATACCTAAGGCATTGTTAAGTTGAAAATTACCCTCCAATCCACTAACTTTTGTGTTATGAATATTTTTATAAAAAGAAGGATTTTGCCTTAAATAAATATAAATATCCTGGTGATCCCTATGATAGGCATTAAAATTGAACCGTCCCCAATCTTTTTCCAGTTTATAGGCGACAGAAAACATCACGGTTTGGGTTTCTTCGTATTGATCTTTTGCATTTTCATTCGCATAAAAACCATTTGCACCAAAAGCCTTATTATTGAATCCCGCCAAAATACGCCAGGTACCTTGAGCTAAGGATAATTGAGATTGATAAAGAATATTTTGCTGTTTAAAATCGGTATTATACCTGTATCCATCCCCTTCACTAAAGCCACCCGAAATAGATTGTTTCCATTTTCCGAAGGGTAAACTAAGAGAAACATCGGCTCTTTTAAGTCCATATTCACCTAAAGAGACCGTGCCGGATAGCTGATTTTTATCTGGTACTTTGGTGATAATGTTAACAGCGCCAGCAAAGGCATTTGGGCCATAAATTCTTGTTCCCGGACCTTTTAAGACCTCTATCCGTTCGATTTGTTCTGGTTGAAGAACCAAATTCAACAAATGATGACCAGTTTGAGGGTCACTCAACTTAATTCCATTAATGAGGACCAGGCTTTGGTCAAAAGATCCACCCCTGATAGACAGATCTGCCTGAACACCCTGCGGTCCGCGTTGTCTGATATCCAAACCTGGCAAATAAGAAAGAATTTCAGCTATTTGGTTAGCTGGCAAACGGCTAATGTCCTCTTTAGAAAGTAATTGTATCGTTCTAGCCGACTTGGAAAATGGGGTAGCCAACCGATCTGCCATAATTTCCACTTGGTTAAGAGAAATTAAAGTATCGGATTGTCCCCACATATTTTGAGAAATAAACGATATTGTCAGGAAAAAATTAATTAACTTCATTCTATTGGTTTAAACGCTAAAATTAGGCAAACAAACGCAATGATTATTAAAAAGCGGAATAATGAATGTAAGCTTTAGGTCAAATTTTCCCTCTCTTCAGGGAACAATGAAGAATGGTGCACCTTACGTGTTTATGGATGGACCCGCAGGAACACAGGTGCCCGCTCAAGTAATAAATGCCATTTCAGGATATTATTTGCATAAAAATGCTAATTCTCATGGACAATTTATTACATCGTCATTAACCGATGCCGTGGTAGATGAGACCAGATCGACCATGGCAGATTTTTTAGGTGCTAATCATGGGGGAGAAATCTCCTTGGGTGCTAACATGACGAGTTTGGCTTTTTCCCTTTCCCGCGCCTTTGCCCGTTTATTTCAACCCGGCGATGAAGTGGTGATTACTCAACTGGATCACGAAGGAAATAGAGGGCCTTGGCTCGCCCTTCGCGAAAGGGGTATTATCGTCAGGGAGGTTCGGCTATTACCCGAAGGAAGACTTGATTATGAGGACTTTCAATCTAAAATTAATGAACGTACCAGATTGGTAGCGGTAGGATTTTCATCAAATATTTTAGGCACGGTCAATGATTTGAAAACAATAAGATATCTGAGTCATCAGGTAGGCGCATGGCTATTAATCGATGCCGTCCATGGAGCACCCCATTTTAGCCTGGATGTTAAAGCATTAGATTGTGATTTTTTACTTTGTTCTGCCTATAAATTCTATGGCCCTCATGTAGGTATCCTTTATGCAAGAGAGGGCCTGTTAGATAGATTACCAACGGATAGATTGCGCACCGCTGGTCAGGCAGCACCTGATTCTATTGAAACGGGAACGCCAAATTTTGCCGCCTTTGCCGGTGTTTCCGCCGCAGTTAATTTTCTGGAAAGCCAGGGTTTAGGGCAAACTAAAAGAGAGAGGTTGGTGAGGGCTATGGAAATGATTCATGAGCATGAAAAGGGGTTATTTATAAAATTATACCGCGGATTGGAAGCCATGGAGGGCATTCAGTTATGGGGTTTACCTCCTGATATCATAGATAGAGCTCCTACCTTATCATTCAGTCTGGAAAATGAAAAACCAAATCATTTTTGTAGTTATTTAGGGGAAAATGGTGTATTTGCCTGGAATGGTCACTTTTACGCTTTAAGAACCGTGGAGATTTTAGGTCTGAGAGCTTTGGATGGTGTGGTAAGAATGGGTATTTCTGCCTATACATCCTCTGACGAAGTGGATCAAGTACTGGAAATAGTGAAAAAAAAGGTGTGTTAGTAAAAATTGTTAAAAAAAGGAAACTTTTAGGGGTATTTTTTCGTATATAG
>JBMLQR010000027.1:0-2362 GCA_049241465.1 Saprospiraceae bacterium
TAAATATATTGTATCATTGATTTTTGAGAAATTTTTGCCAGAGGCTTTCCTGGAAAACGAATTGATTTATATCTTGCAGGAATTATGACAATATTTTTTTTCATTCTAAATACCTTTGTTTCGTTCATTTTGTCAAAATTGAAGAATAATTTACTTTTATTATCATTTATTTCGTTTTTTTTCCTGTCCGAAGCAAAAAGTCAGCTATCATCTTTTCCTATAATAACCACAAAAGATACGGTTTTTATTGGATATATGGAGGGAAAGTATTTCTTATCCCATCTAATAAAAAAAGAGGATAATTTAAATAGCATTGCTTCATATTATGGGACGACTTTGGCCGCAATCAAAGAAATAAATGGTATGACTGATTCTCAGGTGAAAGCAAACAAAACAATTAAAATTCCTATTCCATACAACTGTATTAAAAGTCCCGTACTGCGTAGCTCATTTGAAAAATATAACTTTATCCCCGTATTTTACAAAGTCAAAAAAGGAGATACTTTATATAAACTATTTAGAATTTACTTCCCAAGGGATTCTAAGGAGATTAAGAATATAAATTCAATAAAAACTAATATTATAAAAATTGATTCTAAGTTGCTGATAGGCTATTTTCCTGTACAACACATTAAAAAACCTTCAACAGACATAGTATTACAAGCTAATAGAAATAAAGATACCCTTTCACTTACTTCCGATAAATCTAAAAACGTATTAGTTACAGTGTCAGGAGCAGCTAAAACATTTGATTCACCCTTTGAAAAAACAGAATATGCTTATGTTCTTTCCAACAAAATACCAGAACATTCTGTTGTAGAAATAACAAATCCGATGTCAAATAAAAAATTAACAGGCAAAGTAATAGGCAAAATTCCACCTGGAAAATACCCTTTAGATATTTTACTTTTGTTAGCTAAAAATGATGCCTTAGATTTAGGGTTTCTGGATTTAAAATTTTTTGTATCTGTCAAATATTACAAATAGTATGAAATACTGTAAAACTATTTTAGAAACGATTGGAAATACACCATTAGTTCAAATCAAGAAAATTATACCTGGTATTAAGGCAACGGTACTTATAAAAGTAGAAACATTTAATCCTGGGAATTCCATAAAAGATCGAATGGCTCTAAAAATGTTATTAGATGCAGAAGCTAATGGTAACTTGAAGCCCGGTGGGACGATTATAGAATGTACGTCTGGAAATACAGGGATGGGATTGGCCATAGCAGCAGCAGTAAGAGGTTACAAGTGCATCTTTACCACGACAGATAAACAATCTAAAGAGAAAATTGACTTATTAAAAGCGTTGGGAGCTGACGTAATTGTGTGTCCTACCAATGTTCATCCTGATGACCCTGGTTCATATTATTCTGTTGCGAAAAGAATTAGTTCAGAAATTCCTAATTCATTTTGGTTTAATCAATACGATAACCTATCAAACAGACAGGCTCACTACGAATCGACGGGTCCTGAAATTTGGGAACAAACTGACGGTAAGGTTACCCATATTGTAACTGGCGTTGGAACAGGAGGGACTATTTCGGGAACGGCTAGATTTTTAAAAGAACAAAATAAAGATATAAAGGTTTGGGGAATAGATACTTATGGTTCAGTTTTTAAAAAATACCACGAGACAGGTATTTTCGATGAACAGGAAATTTATCCTTATATAACAGAAGGTATCGGTGAAGATATACTTCCTAAGAATGTGGATTTTAGCTTAATAGATCATTTTGAAAAGGTTTCCGATAAAGACGGGGCCTTAATGGCAAGAAAAATAGCCAGAGAAGAAGGTATGCTCTTAGGCTATTCCGCTGGTTCAGCCGTAGCAGGGCTTTGGCAAATGAGAGCTGAACTAAAAGAAGACGATGTCGTAGTTGTTATAATTCATGACCACGGTAGTCGATATGTAGGCAAAATATATAACGATGATTGGATGAGGGAACGTGGATTTCTAGAGAGTGAACTAAGAGCAAAAGATATTTTGGCTAAAAAACTTAAAAAAGAATTTATTAGTATTAATCCAGATACCGCTATACAGGAGGTTTTAAGATTAATGCGAGACTTTGATATATCGCAGTTACCTGTGATGGAAAATGAAGAATGGGTAGGCTCCGTTGGAGAACAACAAGTGATAAGTGCTCTTTCTGAAAATCGTTTGCAAATTTCATCGGTGAGAGATATCATGGCACCTGCCTTACCAGTAGTTAGCGAAGACATGACAGTTTCACAATTAAGTAAGATAATTTCCCGTCAGATACCCGCTGTCATTGTCAAAAAAACAGCAGGTGATTTCCAGATTATATCTCAATATGACTTAATACAAAGTTTATAGCGGGTAAAGTTAGTCGATGTA
>JBMLQR010000028.1:0-11593 GCA_049241465.1 Saprospiraceae bacterium
TTCATATAAAATGAATTTATTTCATTCTCAATTTAATAAAAAAATCTGTTAAAAATTACTTTCCTGTTTTAAAAATAACCCAACCTATATATATAACAGTAAAAAGGCTGATACCCATGGAATGTAAATTTGAAAAATTTGATGGGGAATCAAATATTTTAAGATAAGCCTGGGTAACGTTGTACAATCCAATCCAACAAGTAATGGCAACAACCAAAATAAATAAAGCATTATTCCATTTGTTGTTTATCCAACGAGTTCCCATTAAAGAAGGATCATTCAATAAAAAGTATAAAAGGGTGGTCATCAGAGGTAAAAGTAACCCATTCAAAGCTTGAGCAAAAATAATAAGAGGAATTGGTTTTATATCGGGTAAACCGAAGGCCAGACCGATCAAAAGCACACTTAACCAGATATATTTAGCGGAAATTTTATTATCCAACAGTTTAGTACCTGCTAAACCAGCGGCCATAGGAGCGGTAATTGCACTGGAAAAACCAGCGGCGAACAGACCGATAGCAAAAAAGTAAGCACCGAATTTACCCATATATTTATTTAGCGCCAAAGCAATAGCTTCAAAGGAAAAAGTACCCGATATTTGAGTACCAACGAGTAAAATAGCCATGGATATAATGCCACCAAATAAAATAGCTATGGTTATTCCCCATCTCATTTCAGAAATTTCCTGATCCTTCGTCACTCCGGAAGCAAGAAAAAGGTTATAGGGTACGATAGTAGTACCAATTAATCCAATAACCAGTAAAGCACTGGAAACAGGTAAAGAGGGTAAAAATGAGTGCTTTAATACTAAGGAATAATCGAGCGGAACCTTAAAGGCAATCCAACAAAAAGCTATCCCCATAATAGCTACAATTAAGCCTAGAATTCTGGCTAAAATGACCGTATTATTCACTGATAGTAATGAAAAGACGGTACTACCTATAAAAAGAACGATGGTCCACTGTGGTAAATCTGAAAAAAGTTTTATGCCGGCAGCGGCGCCAACGATATTACCTGCCTCATAAGCGGAACAACCCAACCATAGCGCAAAAAAGACGAGGACAGGAATCCATTTTCCTTTACCGTTCCCAAATTTTAATCGAATAACCTCACCAAAACTTTTACCAGAAACCAGGGTTAATCTAACCACACCCTCTTGCAAAAGAATGGTTGCCAGGGTGGAAAAAAGTAAAGCCCAAAGCAATTGTGTGCCAAAAAGAGCCCCCGCGTTGGCTGCTGTGGTAACCGTTCCAGGACCAATAAAAGCAGCTGAAATAACCGACCAAAGTAGCACACTACCAAGTCCCCCCTTCCAGGTAATCCTTTTTGACATTAAATAAGTTTTTAGGCACACAAGAATTTGAAAAAACAAAAGTAATTTAGCTTTTATATTCCATATTATGCAAAACTTCTACCCAGGAAAAATATTACTTTATGGTGAATTTTCCATTATTTTAAAAAATAAAGCACTCGCTATTCCCTTAACTTCACAAGGTGGTAAATGGGAAAATGCGGAGAATGCAGAGAATACATCACTCTTCGGATGGCTTGAATATCTAAAAAAATTGCCACATGCTGCCAACTATAATTTGGTACATTTTGAAGAGGAATTAAACCGTGGTTTATATTTTGAATCTTCTATTCCTCAAGGATATGGTGCTGGTAGTTCAGGAGCCTTAGTCGCTGCCTTTTATGCGCATTTTTCAATATCACCCATTACAAACCCATCCATAACCCATTTACAAGAGTTAAAAAAAGAGTTGGGCGTGTTGGAATCCTATTTTCATGGAAATAGTTCAGGAACTGATCCTCTTGTTTCATATTTAAAACATTCTCTCCTATTGGCAAATGATAAAATAGATAAAATAAAGGTTCCTTCCCCACCCGAAGACCTGTTTTTCTTTTTATTAGACTGTGGCATGGCAAGAAAAACAGAGCCGCTTGTTTCCTCTTTTCTACATGAAATACATAACGATAAAAACTATACAGCTGATTTTGAAAACCGTTATGTTCCGGTTGTTGATCAAACAATTCAGGAACATTTAGACGGCAGATTTACAGAATTAAAAAAACAGTGGTTGGAATTAAGTCAATTACAAACACATTTTTTTAAAGCCATGATTCCCAAAAACCTTATTGAATATTGGCATAAAGGAAATAATGAGGGACACACGCATCTAAAACTTTGTGGTGCAGGTGGTGGCGGATATTTATTGGGACTATCAACCCTAAAAGAAAAACAGGTTTCTTTGCTTTACCCTGATTTTAAGATAATTGCTCTTCCTTTTTCGTAAGCAAAATAAAGGAAGTACTCAAGAACAATATCAAACTAGAGACATATAGAAAACAAACGAACCAAATTCCCCCATTGAAAAAAGGTAACCATTTCGCTTCTTCAGCCGTTAAAAATAAAGTGGAAGGAATTCTTTTTGCTAGAAAATCCAATCCAAATAAAGAAATAAAGGAGGCGAAAAAGTGAAAATATCCTATTTGTTCAGGAAAAGAAATATTTTTTTTAACCATTAAAAACCAAATAAATATACCCTGAAGAAAAGCTAATCCAGCGCTAATAATGAACAGGGGATGAGTTTCACTGCTAATTTTTAGGGAACCTGCTGAAAAGGTAAATTTTTGAGATTCAAATAAAAAAGTAACTGATATAAATAAAAAAGATAATAAAAACAACTGTCTGTGAAAAGGCAAGAAAGTCATAGATAAAAGTTTAATGGTTAATTTCGGGTATCAATACCCCAGGATAACTTGTCCCGAAGCGTATCTAAGAACCCAATGTCAGGTAAATGTGCCAGATAAGCTGGAAATTTGTTTCTTCTTACCGCTAATTGATGATTTGAAGTAACCATTTCATGCCTTGAATCCAGGGTACACAAAAAATTATCTGTTCTACCTTCAATTTCAAATGAAATAATGGAGTCATCCGAAATAACTACCGGACGAACATTAAGATTATGTGGAGCAACGGGGGTTATAACGAAGTTTCCAGATTGTGGAAATATAACAGGACCACCGCAGCTTAAAGAATATCCTGAAGAACCTGTAGGCGTAGAAACGATGATACCGTCTGCCCAATATGAATTAAGATAAGCTCCATTGATATAGGTATGAATGGTGATCATAGAGGAAGTATCCCTTTTCAGAATGGTAAAATCATTCAATGCAAAACGTACGTTATCAAAAATGGGCTGATTACTTTCCAGAAACAACATTTGCCTTTCTTCGCGTAATAATCGACCCAAAGCCATTAAATGAATAGCTTCCGTGATTCTTTTTTTCTCAATCGTTGCTAAAAAACCCATTCTACCTAAATTTATACCAACCAATGGCACCCCACTTTCTCTGGTATATAATAAGGCATTTAACATGGTTCCGTCACCACCCAGTGCAATAAGAAAGTCAAACTTTTTTAACACAAAATCTAAGTGATTTTCAAATAATCCTACATCTCTGGGAAAAGTAAATTCATTTTTTATGTCCTCAAAAAATGGCTTATACCAATAAGATGTTATATCTTCAGCATGTAATGCCTGAATCAACATCTCTATAGCAGCGTGATCTTTAGGTTTATAAACTTTTGAAAAAATAGCCACTTGCATATTAAAAAGAAGCATTAAAATTAAAAAAAATACCATCTCCCTTTTCAATATTCCTACTGTACTCTATTCTGGCCACCATGTCAAAATACAATTTTATATTGATTCCAACCCCATAACTCCACAACAGTTTATTATCCAATGGATTAATATTTTCCACCGAAAAAGGATTATTAACAATTCCCCAATCACTATGCAAGGTTAAATAAACTTTATAAGGCTGCACCCGAAAAGCATCAATAAAAACTAATTTACCATAGTTATTAACACCCTGAAAAAGTAATAATCTGGCAGTAGTTTGCAACATAGCTAAATCGAGACCATCCACCAGATAATATTCATAACCACGCATGGTGGTAAATTCTGAAAATCCAAGCGCTCTGTTATCGTAATAAGGCTGTTTATTTCTTATAAATGAATATTTTCCTCTGGCACCTACCGATAGACTCAGACCTGGATTTATAGCTTTATAAATATCTGTAAGTCCCATTATCGTAAAAGCATTTCTGTCATCCTTTGTAATTAAACCTGCTTTTTCAGCCTCAAACTGAAAAAAGTAACCATCCAGAGGATAAAATCGATTGTCTCTGTTATCAAATTGATAAGAATACCTTAAAAAAGAGAAATTTTGCTTTTCATCGCCATTAAGTAAATAATCGGGATTAAGATTTTTAGAAATGACAGCATCTACCATTCTTCTTTGAAAACCATAAAGGAAGGTATGAACACTTTGAAAAGCGGGTCTAAAAGTTACACCTGCCTCGGTAAGAAAATAATTTGACAAGAAAGAATTATCAGGTTTTCTATAAAAAAGTTGTTTATTTTCTCTGGTATCATAATTAATTTCTCTCCATTGCTGAAAGGAAAGTTTTCCAAAAACGCCCCATTTCATAGCCTTATCTAAATAAGGAAATCTATATTCCATTTTATAGGTCCTGTTGTAACCATCTGATAACGTTATTTTTAATGCATCAGCATAACCCAGAACATTTCTGTGATATAATTTTACACCGAGATTTACTCTGTTTAAGGCTCTTTTTTGCTCAACCCACCAGACATTAAAATTACGATCTGCTAAATTGAAATACGGGATAGGATAAAAATTCCAGGATTCTTTTACTTCAAGATAGACTACAAAAACATTTTTTTGTAGTTCTATAAGTTCAAATTTCAATTCTCTTAGAAGACCTGTATTTATCAATATTTGCTCTGAAAAACGCAATGCGTCATCGAGCGCTTTTTTATTGACAAAAACATCACCGTCGTGAACACTTAATTGCCTGCTTATAATTTGAACTTTTATGTGTTTGTAACCTGTTATAGATACTAATTTTACTAAAACAGAACTATCGGACTGACCAGATAAAGCGGCGGAGATCAGCGTAAAAAACAGAAAAGGCAGTAACGATTTTAACATAAAAGATTAGACATTTAGATAGGTCATCAAGGATTCGTACCTATTTTTTAAGGTGTCCTTGACATCCTCTTCGTCGAATGTAGCCTTTATATTATAACCAAATCTTTCAAAAGTTGATAATAAATTTTGAATTTGGGCACTATTTAACTTTAACGTAATTTCGAGACGATCACTCTCCGCATTTGAGCTTAACAGTGAACTTAAAATAACTTTATTTTCAGATTCTACGATTCTGGCAATTTCTGCGAGCGAATAATTTTTCTTATCCATTTCCAACACTACAATAGAGCCTGGTTGGGAAAAAGCGGCACAATTAACATAGTTTTTAAACAAGGAGGCTAAAGTAATACAACCTAAATAGTTATTGTTTTCATCGATAATGGGAAAAAGGGTAACTGATTGTTCAGAAATAGCTCTCATAACCTCATAAATATGGTCATAAGTTGAGGCAAATGAATAACCTAAATTTATAAAATCCAATACGGGGATATCTTCTAATTCTTCTTCTATTTCATCTAAAGAAAGAATACCAATACAAATATTATCTTGAACAACAGGAAGTTGTCTTACAGAAAATTCTTTAAAAAAATCAATAGCTACAGCCACTGAATCTGAAATTTTTAAAGGAACAATGGAAGGGTCAATAAAGGCTGATGCCATCATAAGCGAGAAATTTTCATTTTCTGAACATTAAATTCTTCATCTGTTAATAAACCCCTTAAACGAAGTTGCTCCAATTTTTCAATATTTTCTGTATTCAATAAAGGTTCATTCTTTATATTATTTCCAGAAAGACGAAAATTATTGTTCAAAAAAAGCATATACTCGGGTTGAACCCTTAGAAAAGCAAGGGCATCGTGCGTTTTTATCTTTTCAAAATCATCAAAACCATAAAGAACCGCTTTATCCAAATGAAAAAGAGCCTTATCAATATTTTCATTCAGCGAATAAGCACAAGCTATATTAAAGTGAGCGGCAATTTCACGAGGATTTATTTCCAATGCTTTTGAAAAATCAGAAATGGCTCCATCATAATCGTAGGAGAGAAATTTTGATTTTCCACTTTTAACGTGAATATTTCCATTATCCGTAGAAAAATTACCCTTTTTGTTATGCTTAGCATTACCAACATCCCTTTTTCCGGCTTGATCAAATTCTTTTTTAGGTAAAACCCTCAAAAAATCTCTGTTATATTTAATATCAAAGCTTTTATTGTCCATTGAAAAGAAAGAAAAAGCATCAATTAATCCTAAGATAGCTGAGATACCTGTAAAAGCTAATAACAAATAAAGGATTCCCTTGCCTCTTTGTCCAAGGTAGAAACGGTGTAGGCCAATGAAGCCAAAGAGTAAGGCAAGAATACCTGCAATATCCTTTTCTTTTTTTAACTGGCTCATATAGAATCCATTTTAACTATTTAGTAATGCTTTTGGAGACACAAATTTTCCCGTAAGAACGGTAAAATCATCCGGATAAGATTCAGTCCCCTTAAAAGTATCAATAAAAATATTCAATTGTTCATTAAAGTTTGAAACATCCATATTTTTGTTTTTTAACAAAAATTCTTTAAGATAGGTTTCATTAAAATATTCCCCTGCTTCATTCATTATATCGGTAATTCCGTCTGTATAGGTCAAAATCATGGATGGGACATCTTTATCCAGTTCTACAAAACCAGTATCTATGTGTGGAATTTCAGGAAAAGGCCCTAATAAAATACACCCATCTTTCAACTCTATTAAACGGTTTCCATTTAATAAAAAAGGCGGATTATGACCTGCATTTATATAGGTTAAGGAGTGAGAATAAATATCATACTCCGCAATAAAAAAAGTAATGAATCGCTCTCCTTCTGTTAATCTGAACACGGTATTATTCAAATCTCTGATAAAGGGATCTAAAGCGGTACGTTTATTAATTAAGGTATGAAAATTAGCTTGAAAATTAGACATTAACAAAGCGGCAGATACTCCTTTACCTGTAAAATCGCCAACACAAAAGACTAATTTTCCATCATCAAACTGAATATAATCGAAATAATCACCGCCAACACCTAATTTTGGTTTGTAAATACTATCAAATTCATAATTTTTTGAGATTGGCAATTTTTTAGGAATGAGCATTTTCTGGACTTCTGCAGCAAGTTCCATTTCAGCATTTAACCTTTCCTTATCAATCTGCGCTTTAAACAATCTTTTATTTTCAATAGCTACAGCAATTATCTGAGTGATAGCTGTAATAATTTGAACTTTATCAAAAATATCATCGTCTTCACTTAGAAAGCCACCGACAAAGACGTAGGCAATTTGTTGATCTTTGTGGTTTATAGGAATAGCAACATCAAAGTATTTAATTAAGGGATGTTCGTCTCCCTCAATATTTTGTAATTCCATATAAGAGGCTAACTTATCAACAATATCTGAATGCAAAAGAGCATCAGGCACACGAAGAGAACTAGCCAGTTCCCATTTACCATTTTCACGAACAAACAAAAGCATAGATTTAACACCCAAAACCCAATCGAGAAAAGATTTATATTCAGAAAAAAGATCTGCGGCAGGATGATTCATGCCTATACCTTTAGTTATAGCAAGGAGACCGGAAATTTGCATTTGTTTAAGATGCAATGACTTCTCCAAAGTAGTTAATGCTGTAAGATGTTTGCTTATTCCTCCTAATTCATTCATTCATTATCTTTTAAAAAAAACGAATATTAAAATTTCTTATTTTAGCTTAATATTGTCAAAATGCCTTTTATTGTCCCTCTCTGATTTTTTTTGTAAATTTTTTTCCAGTGCTGTATCTAAGTTTATACCTGTTTGATTAGCGATACAAATTAACACAAAAAAAACATCAGCCAATTCGTCAGCTAACGCTTCTTTGCTATTTTTTTCAATTTCCGTACTTTTAAAGGATTGCTCCCCATACATTCTGGCCATAAGTCTTGCCACTTCACCAACCTCTTCCATCAAAATGGCAGTGTTAGTTAACTCATTAAAATATCTGACGCCCAGCGTATTAATCCATTGATCAACTATTTCCTGTGCTTTAGTAATCTCCATTATTTACTCTTTATTTTTAGAATCCATTAAAATGGTAACTGGTCCGTCATTGATTAAGGACACCTTCATATCGGCACCAAAAATACCCCTTTCAACCTTTTTCCCTAATGCCTCAGAGAGCAATGCAAGGGTACTTTCATATTTAATCAAAGCACTTTGTGGTTTTGCTGCCTTTATATAAGAAGGCCTATTTCCTTTTTTGGTTGAAGCATGCAGGGTAAATTGAGAAATAACTAACATATTACCCCCAGTATCAACAATAGAAAGGTTCATAATTTGCTGAGCATCATTGAAAATGCGCAACCCAATAATCTTCCTTACGATCCAATCAATATCCTCATTATTATCATCCTCTTCAAATCCAGCAAAAACCAATAAGCCATTATCAATATTCCCTACGACTTCATTGTTAACTTTAACCGAGGCCTCCAGCACTCTTTGAATTACTACTCTCATACATATATATATAGGTGTTAGAATAAAGTTAAGGGTGAATATCCTTTGTCATGAAGAGCACCATTTTTCACTCTTATGTTATTAACAAGAGGAGCCACAGGATAACTCGTTAGATAGGCAGAGGGGGAAGGAACCATAATTTTGACTAATTCCTCTTTTGTTGCAGCATCATAAAGCCAATTTTCCCGCTTATCCTCTGTTTCCAATATCACAGGCATTCTGTTGTGCAAAAAGGCAATATCCTCATTTGATTCGGTGGTAACAATAACAAAAGAAGAAAAGATATGATTACTATATTCAAAAGTCTGCCATATTCCAGCCATAAACAAAACAGGATCTTCAGAAGGCAATATTCTATAAGGTATTTTTGATTTACCGTAGGTCTTCCATTCATAAAAACTATCAGCAGGTATAATACATCTGCGATTAACTATAGATTCTTTGAAGTTTACCTTTTCAAATATAGTTTCAGAACGGGCATTTATATATAGTGGCAAATCCTTTTTTATAGCATTAGTTTGTTGAAAACCCCATCGCATAAAAGATAACGCCATAGTATCGACCTTATGAATAGCTAAAGCCTGCTCCGTTGGGCAAATATTTAAACTTTCAACCCAATCGTTGGGAAGGGAAACGCCTGGAAGTAGAACCTTCAAAACGTCCTTTTTTACATTAAAAGAGTACCTTCCACACATAATTTACAAACATTATAATTAATAACATGTATAAAAAACTGATTAACAATGATAGTTATTCTTTATTTCTCCACAAAAAACACTAAAGTACTGGGGAGAAAGTGTGGCTTATAAACACAGCTCCTTCAAATAACAAAAAGCAACGAATCTCTCCACAATGAATCCACCAAATTACTTAACAGCCCAACATAAAAGACAGATAGCTTAACAGCGATTAAAAGTAAAAAGAAATAAACAGTGTAGATATACAGTCATGTTAATAAATAAAGAAAAATCAATAAGAGTATATAAAAATAACTGTATAAGAAGGTGGAAAACGTTTGAATGTAAAAAAAGTATTTATATAACCCTGTTATTACTAACATACCAACATGGCTTATAGTGAATATGATTCTTTTTTAAAAGAAAAAAAATAACAATAATTACCACTGAATCCCTTCATTTACAAATGCTCAAAAAGAATGTACTTTTGCAGAAAAAAAATATGAGCAGAAAGAGTTTGGTTGGAAATTATCCTAAGATTATAACCTTATGGCTTGGCTTAGGATTAATAATGATTTTTTTTCAAGTGGTTATTGGAGGCATAACCAGATTAACAGGGTCGGGACTTTCTATCACCAAATGGGAAATAGTTACCGGGACTTTACCACCCATGGACGAGGCTACCTGGGAAGTAGCGTTTGAGGAATATAAGGAAACACCCCAATACAAAAAAATAAATGAGGGAATGGAAATGAAAGATTTCAAGTTCATTTATTTCTGGGAGTATTTCCACAGATTATGGGCGAGAACCATGGGTTTCGTTTTCATTTTACCTTTTCTCTATTTTTTAAGAAAGGGATGGATAGATTCTTTTCTTTTAAAGAGGTTGGGTATTGTTGTTGTTCTTGCGGCGACGGTTGCATCCTTTGGCTGGATCATGGTGGCGAGCGGACTTGTTGAGCGTCCCTGGGTAAATGCTTACAAATTGACTTTACACCTTTCCTTAGCTTTGATTCTTTTTTCTTATTTACTATGGACGTTTTTATTGACTTTTAAACGTTTTCCACATGTTACCAACATTCTAAACATTAAGTTGTGGACAAAATGTTTACTCTTTATTTTGGCTTTTCAAATCATTTTAGGGGGTATCGTTTCAGGCTCAAAAGCGGCCTTGTTTTACCCTACCTGGCCCGATATGAATGGGCAGTATATACCTGATGTAATGGTTGAAAAAGGCTCTTTTAATATAGATAATTTTATACATTATGATAAGAATCCATACTTCAGTGCGTGGATACAATTTCTGCATAGAAACGTAGCTTATATATTGACTTTCAGTATTTTATATTTTATAATTTTCTATTGGAAAAAGGTGGATAATGCGTCCTACAAGCGATGGTTAGTAGTGTTGGCTAGTTTGTTAGTAACTCAGGTATTACTTGGTATTTTTACCTTGAAAAATAGTATTTATCAAATACCAGTTAACCTTGGTGTAGCACATCAGGCCGTAGCTTTATTGTTACTAACTACTATGTTGATAATGTTATTTTCAGCTCAAACTAAGAAGATATAAAGACTAAATGTTAACAACATTGTGGAAAACGATTTTATAAAAAAATTGTCTTTTGTTTAACTTTTTATAATTAATTTATTAAAGTCATTATCGATTCTATTAGTTATTTGCGTTGCAAACAAGTAGTTATCGTTTTCCACATGTTTTCCACATGTTTTAAAATTTTTGTTAGCATTTTTATGGTGATAAAATTATGGTTTATTATCTTTTTGATAGGTTAAACACAGGTTGAAAATTTTTTGATTCATAACCAGAGAATACTAATAAATTGTTTTAATTATTTGAGGCTATTTCAATTTGTGGATAAATGCTAAGTGTTTTATTTTTAGTGAATTACAAAACAAATAAAAAATTTATTTCTATTTTTTTATTTTAAAATATTGTTAATCAGATGTTTATAAATAAATTTTTCGTAAATATTTTAACAAATAAAATGTTTAAAAGAAAAATTCCTTGTTGGTAATTATGTTAATAAATTTTGAGCTGGCAGCAGAATGTTTATATCTAAATTTATAAAATGTGATATATTGGTATAAATAATGGTATTTTCTTCTTCAATTTCTTGTCAAAGGTTGAAGAATATAGATGTTTAACGTTCCCTAATTTTTTAGAAAATGTTAATAACAATGTGGAAAACGAAATTTAATAAAAATGATGTTAAAAACAGATTTATGGTTTCCTGATGTGGAAGAAAGTACAGAAGAGGGCATTGTTGCTGTAGGTGGAGATTTATCAGTGGAACGCCTTATATTGGCATACAGTAAAGGAATTTTTCCTTGGTATTCTTCTGACAAAAGTCC
>JBMLQR010000028.1:11693-15371 GCA_049241465.1 Saprospiraceae bacterium
TTATATTGGCATACAGTAAAGGAATTTTTCCTTGGTATTCTTCTGACAAAAGTCCAATTTTATGGTGGTCACCTGATCCAAGGTTTGTTCTTTTTCCTGAAAATTTAATCGTTTCAAAAAGCATGCGACCTTATTTTAATCAAAATAAATTCAAGGTTACCTGGGACCAAAATTTTGAAGACGTTATTAAAAATTGTCAAAAAATAGATAGAGATGATCAGTTGGGTACCTGGATTACCTCTAAAATGTTGACAGCTTATATTCAATTGCATAAAAAGGGTTATGCACATTCTGTTGAAGTCTGGTTGGACAATGAGTTGGTTGGTGGCCTGTATGGTATTGCTTTGGGAAAGGTATTTTTTGGTGAGTCTATGTTTGCTAAGGTTTCCAATGCTTCAAAATTTGGATTTATTTCCTTGGTAAAACAATTAATCAAAAAGGATTTTGTACTTATTGATTGTCAACAGGAGACTAAGCATTTAGAAAGTTTGGGCGCTAGTGCCATAAAAAGAAAGGACTTTATTGATATTCTAAACGATAATAACATTGAGGAAACTTATATTGGTTCCTGGGAGAACTATTTTACTAATTAATTTTTACGCCTTAAGTTTTTTGGCCTTGTTTTCAATAACAAAACTTGGTCAACCGGTAAAAATACCCGTTTCTCTTTCAGGGACATTCGCAGAATTACGTTCTGATCATTTTCATGGTGGCATAGATATTAAAGGGACTGTTGGAACACCAGTTTATGCGGTAGAAGATGGATTTCTTTACAAATTGGAGTCAAAAGGAACGGGTTATGGTAATGTTATTTACATTAAACATAAAAATGGATATATGTCTATTTACGGTCACTTATCTGCCTTTAACACGCCATTTGAAGAACATTATTATAAGGAAGCTAAAAAATATAAGAAGTCAAATTTTTCAGTTTATTTCAAGAAGGATGAAATTCTGGTTAAAAAAGGAGATAAAATAGGTGAAATTGGAAATACTGGCTTCTCGTTTGGGCCCCATCTTCATTATGAAATTCGAGATTTAAAACACAATAAACAGGTTAATCCTTTGTTTTTTAGTGTAAATGTAAAGGATTGTTCTCCCCCGGAATGGACCGCATTAAAATTGATTAACGTTGACGAAAATAGGGTTTCCAGAAGTGAAAGATTTGTTAAGCTTAATAAAAATGAATATTTTAAAGTAGATACATTGGATCTGTTAGTTGGTAAATCTGCTTTGGCCGCACAGGTTTTTGATGGCATGGAGGGAAATAATAATAGGAATGGCGTTTATCAGTTGAAAATGTACGTAGATGGAAAACTTCATTTCCATTTTTTAGCTGGCAAGATAGCCCTGGAGGAGTCTAAATATGCCAATGCTTTGATTGATTATAAAGAAAATAAGTTATCAAAGGATATTTTTTATAGGTGTTACCGTCTTCCGGGAAATAATCTTAAGTCTTTTAAACATCTTCAAAATGATGGATATTTTACTGTGAAATATGGTAAAATAACCAATATAGAAGTTGAAGCTTTGGATTATGCGGGGAATTATAGTCGGAAAAGAATAGCTATTAGGGGTATAAAAGGTTATTTACCCTCGCTCCCTTCTCACAATAAGTATGTGTATAGAAATGTTGATAACCAGTTAAAGACCTATTCTATAGAGATTAACATTCCTAAAGGAGCTGTTTATCAAAATATTCCTATTATGTATCGTGAGATAAATGAAATGCGCAGGGAAACTTTTTCAAGAATTCACTCGGTTCATAATGATAATGAACCTTTGCATAAAGACATTTTTTTGTCCATTCGGTCGGGAATTATGCCTGACTATTTAAGGGAAAAGGCATTTATTTCAGGTTGTAATCAACAGGGAAAGTATGTTAATTACGGGGGTAAATGGAGGAAAAATTTTCTTGAAGGACAGGTCGATCAGTTCGGAGAGTTTTCAATCATGATAGATACCGTACCTCCTACCATAAAGGATTTATCATTAGCGGGAAGGGGGAAAAAGGGAGTCTTACAGTTTCATCTTTCAGATAATGTAGATTTGCCAGAAAGCATGGATTATCCCTTTTTTAAAGTTACCTTGAACGGACAATGGATTAGAATGCGTTCTGACAGTAAAAGCGGTATCATTTCCGGACATTTACCTGTTGATCTTAAAAAGGGTAAATATGAAATTAAAGTAACGGGTTGGGACAAAATGAACAACATAAATCATTTCACAAAGTCATTCACTGTGTGGAAATAATTTTAATGAACTAAGTTTTACCTAACTTGTTTCCTATAAAAATAATAAAAAATGAGCCATTTGACTATTGGGGACGATGTTCCTTCCTTTGAAGAAAAAGATGAGCAAGGTACGGTAGTAAGTTCTACCTTATTATTGGGTAAAAAGTATATTTTATTCTGTTATCCGAAAGATGATACGCCGGGTTGTACGGCCGAAAACTGTAGTTTAAGAGATCATTATGCCACATTAAAGGACATGGGATACATTATTTATGGTGTAAGTCCGGATAATGAAAAGAAACATTTAAAATTTAAAGATAAATATCAGCTACCTTTTCCGCTTATTGCAGATACAGAAGCCAGGTTATTAAGTGCTTTAGGTGCCTGGGGAGAGAAATCTATGTATGGAAAAAAGTATTTCGGCGTACTGAGAAGTACATTTATCGTCAATGAGGAAGGTAAATTAACCCACATTATTGATAAAGTCGACACAAAAGCCCATGCAGAGCAGATAATAGCTTTGTTAAAAGGTTAAAGAGCTACAGAATGGCATACATAATCTGGTATGATTCCGCTGGAATTAATCAAAAAATGATATTGGTCAGGAAGAGTGTTACCAGATAGAACCAGAGCAGTATGTATGCCAAATTTATTGCCTCCTAAGATATCTGTATGCAGGGTATCACCAACCATGAGTATTTTATCTTTAGGAATACTTTTTACAGCAGATAGTTTTTCGTAACCATAAATAAATAAAGGAACGTCAGGTTTTCCGAATCGTATGAAACGTTTGCCAACAATATCTTCCAGCATGTTGGCAATACCACCGATAGCAATGTTAATTTGATTGTTACTAACAGGGTAAGTTCTATCGGTATTTGCAACTACTACAGGAATATTTTTATGTCTGAGTAAATTAATTGATTTACTCAAATCACTTTCCCAGTTAAAACCTTCTTCATCTAAAAGCACCAAAGCGGAAATGTCAGAAAAGTTTTCGGGCTGTACCTCGCTGATAGGTAAAGTGGGAAGGCCTAAATTTTCAACATAATGAGCAGAATTTTTAGTTCCTAAATAGGCAATGGTACCTTTTTTAATTTTTAATTGAAGGTATTCTCGGGCGAGCATGCCTGAAGAAATCATATTTTCCTCGGTAATTAAATCGATACCTTGTTGTTGGTATCTTTTAGCTAATTCAAAAGGACTTCGGGAAGAATCGTTAGTAAGAATAAAAATTTGTTTTTGGTCATTATGCAGCTTATAAATGGTTTCTGCCACGCCTTCAATCAGGCCATTATAATTTTTTAACACACCAAAGGCATCAAAAAATATAGCATCATATTGTTGAATAACCTTTTCAAAAGAAGAAATTTTAGTCATAGGTTTTTATTATAGCGCGAGTGCACGAAGTAATGTATCGGCATTAAATTCTTTTTCAATACTT
>JBMLQR010000029.1:0-1836 GCA_049241465.1 Saprospiraceae bacterium
CCTTTTTTTCCTTCCCCATCGCCAATGGTAAAAACTACCCCCTCAGGTTGCTTGATTTGAATAGCACAATTGGTTGCATTCAATTCATAATTAACGGGAAAATCGTCGTATAAAACAGTAGCCCCTGAATTAATTATTTTTAACGGCGTAACCTTGACGCCAACACCCAGCACGTCGAAACAAACCTTGTATAGAGTATCTCCTTTATTAATAGTTCGCGTACCCAATTTATTAACCCAGTCCAATGCCACTACCCCATTTTTTATAGTAAATTTTGAGGTATTCAAGGAAGATAGTTTCGATGAGAATTTTTCGGTACGAACGAAACTCAAAATTTCAGGATCGTAAGTCATCTGGTATTTCAGGGTATTCACGTTTAGCAAATCCTGATCAGCGATAATAGCAACACATTTTTCAACGCCAACCTCAACTTCCTGGCCACATTCCACCCGAAGTTTTAGCCCATCTGGGTCACACTTACTAATGGTAGTAACAATTTCTTCACCAACCAGTGCAATCACATCGAGTCTAAAAGTATCTTGTCCTGTGGTTGGTGAAACAACCCTACCCTCTGAAGTTGCCTCCATTTTAACACCAAAATTTGAAACAAAATCAACGGAAGTAACCTTTTGACAAGGTCCTATTATCTTATAGCAAACTTCAAAAATTTCAGAGTTATCTTTTAAAGCCGCTGGTTTCCCGGAACTACTCTGCCAGGCAAAAATCAAAGCATTTGACCTTTTTGTATCCTCTGGTAATCCGAAACTACCTCGTGAAAGACCTGGAATGGTGGAATTACTAATTTTTAAATCCACAAATTCCAGCAAAGTATCTTGCCATTGCATAACAAATTGAATACCTGCAATACTATCTAAACCAGTCACTTTTACTGGAGTACATACAATCTCATCTTTTTTTCCAACCATTGGTTCACCAGCTATAGTAAGGGCACGGACACAAGTTGAGATATTACCTCGTTTCTGAAGAAAACCCACATCAGTACAACCTACATTTTTATAAATTTCAACGGGGTAAATATCATTGTTTTTTAGAATCGCTGGATCAGTGGTAATACCTATAGTTGTTGAAGAACCGTAGGTAGAGACTGGTTCAAAACATAAGGAAAATACTTTTTCCCCGTCTGGAAAATTAAAAGTTGGTAACTTAGGACTAGAACAATCATCGTATTTCCATTCAAAGAAAAGTAATCCTTCTGTTAAGGCTCTGGATTGATCGAAGTCTGAAAGTTTAATATTTCTTAAAGTTCCTAATTGAATACTTTTAAGTTTTACAATCTTTGGATCCCATTTAATAGGCATCTTGACATAGAGTACGTTAGAAAAGTCATCGGTAGTGACATCTACGCAAGCAGTACTATTACCACAAGGAGCGATAGAGGAGAATAAAAAAGTAACGGCAGCCTCTTGTGACAGAGCCCTAACCGAAAAGAAAGAAAGAAAGAAAAGAAGTTTTATACTACGCTTCATTAGAGAGTGTAAATAAGAATGATTCAAAAGATTATTTATTCAGGGAGTAAGAAATATTAATTTCGTGTCCGCCACCGACAAAGGGGCCAAAGGTTTTAAAACTATACCCATATCCATAGCCAATTCTAATGGAGTTATCGAGTCCAAGATTTTCACCTAACAGTACACCAGCTTCGAGATGCAAAATACCAGAAGTTGATCCCCCAGTTCCGACCCAAAGGCTTCCCGGCATCTGATAACGAACGTTAACATCGACATTCACTGGAGCATTAGGCACATATTTAACCCAAACGGATGGTTCTATAAAACTATTATCGTCAAAAAACAGGTACATACCCAACAATCCATA
>JBMLQR010000030.1:0-2232 GCA_049241465.1 Saprospiraceae bacterium
AACCAGTTTGATGCAGCCTTAGAATTTGGCCTATTGAAAAATAGAATTTCAGGGGTAATAGAGGTTTTCAATCGTGAATCTGACGATCTTTTATTCGCCGTTCCATTACCTCTATCCACTGGCGTTGCTTCTCAAACAAGAAATATCGGCGCTATGTTCAACCGTGGTATAGAGCTACAAATTGACTTAGTTCCTGTAAAAACGAAAGATTTAAGCTGGACATTAAGCTTGAATGCAACTACATATAGAAATGAAATTACCAGAATGCCTGAGAGTAATCCTGAAATAATTTCGGGTACTAAAAAATTACAAGTAGGAAGCTCATTATACGATTACTGGTTAAGAGAATGGTATGGTGTTGACCCTGCTACAGGAAATGCAGAATATCGCGCAGCTAACTTTGTTGCTTCAAACTCAAGAATTAATGAAAAAGGTGATACTTTGACTACCAGTTTAAATAACGCGCGCTTCAGATATAATGGTTCGGCTATTCCTGATTTCACGGGCGGTATAACTAATACTATTGACTACAAAGGATTTTCCCTTTCTGTATTATTTATTTACCAGATTGGTGGTTATATCTATGATGCAAACTATCAGGGTTTAATGTCTTCAGCTGGTTATGGTTCTTCAAAACACGTGGATATCTTGAATCGTTGGCAAAAAGCAGGTGATATCACCAATGTACCAAGAGCGGACTTAGGTCGTGCTGTTGACTTTACAGGTAGTTCTGATTATTGGTTAATTGATGGAACTTCCCTGAACTTAAGAAACGTTTCATTAAGCTATAGTTTCCCTTCCAGCTTCCTTAAAAAAGCAAAAATTCAAGGTATGCAGATTTTTATGAATGCTGAAAATCTTGCTCTTTGGAACAAGCGCAAAGGTATGGACGGATTAGGTGATTTCAGTGGTGTTACTGGAAATACCTATTCTTTCTATCGTAATTTCGTAGGTGGATTAAACTTAACCTTCTAAAAATTAAAAGATGTTTAAATATAAATTATTCTTTGTAACGCTGATTTATCTCAGTATTGCATCCAATGGTTGCGAGAAAGATTACCTCAATACCACACCAACGGGTAGTGTTGACGCAGGTTCAGCTTTTGCAACAACTAAAAATGCAACAGCTGCCATTAACGGTATCTATCGTGGGTTCATTGTCAGATATCAAGGATCTCAAGGTTATTTTGGATACCCGGCCTTAATGCTGATTAATGATATTCTAGCTGAAGATCTTGTTTTTTCCAATGCTTCCAATGGCTGGCATTTTAATGAACAAAGATGGTTATCACACAGGAATGATGTGGGTACATTATCTATTATGCCTTATGAGATGTACTATCGTCTTATTGGTAATGCCAACGTTGCTATTGCTAATATTGATCAGGCGGTAGGTACGCAGGCAGAAAAAAATCAAATTAAAGGAGAGGCTTTAGCTATTCGTGCGTTCTCTTATTTTAACTTGGTTCAATACTACGGTAAAAGATATGATGCTTCTAAAAAGCCTAACAGTACCCCTGGTGTCTCGTTGGTTTTAGAACCAACCAAAGAGGGAATTGCCCGCGCTAGTGTTGAAGATTGCTATGCGCAAATCAACAAGGACCTTGATGAAGCTGGAAAATTACTTACTACCGCCCGTGCTGCGAAATCTCATTTTAATAAAAATGTAGTAAGAGGAATGCAGGCGAGAGTAGCTTTGGTTCAACAAAACTGGTCAGCTGCTGCCGCATTTGCTGCTGAAGCCAGAGTTGGTGGCGGTTCATTGATGTCTATCGCTCAATATCAGGATGGTTTTGCTGAAATTTCAAATCCTGAATGGATGTGGGGTTTTGATCACCTCGAAGATCAATCTGAGTATTTTGGTGCATTTCACTCTTATATTTCAAGCAATTATAACTCAAGTGTGAATCGTCAAACACCAAAAACGATTAATAAATTGATTTATGACAGAATTCCTGAAACAGATGTTAGGTCTAAAATGTGGGTAAAAGCACCTACAGCAGCTAATTCAATTGTTCCTCCAGGCGGTGTAAGGGCACCTTATATTGTACAAAAATTCCGCTTACCTGGTGTTCCAAGTACTAGTGCGATGGGTGATGTTCCTTATATGCGTCTTGCAGAAATGTTTCTTATTGAAGCAGAAGCTAAAGCTCGCGGTGGCGACAACGCAGGAGCTGCAAAAGCCTTATTTGACCTGGTTAAACAGAGAGATCCGGCGTATGTTACTTCTAC
>JBMLQR010000031.1:0-1380 GCA_049241465.1 Saprospiraceae bacterium
AGTAACATTTCCCTCTTGAAAACAAGAGGTTTCAGGTCTGAAAATATATTGGTAAATATGTTTTCCCGAACTTGGAACTGATAAATCTACCAATCCTTTTTGAGTATCTACTCCTTTTCCTTTCCAGATGCCACCTGGAATATTTGAGGTAAGTTGGAATGACATGGCATCAATACAAAGCGTCGTATCTTTTGAGAGCGTAAGTGGGGGAGTGTTGGTTGATTTGGCAAAAATACTATCCCTGACAGTGCATCCGTAGCGATCATATTGAACATATATTGTTGATATTACATTTTGCGGAAGCAATGTAGTATTTAAGGTACCTTCCGATGAAATGACACCTGTTCCTCCCCAGGTGAATCTTCCGTTCGTTGAATCAACTTTCAAATCTGTTTCTACCAATAAGTTTGAAACTTTGTTGCTATTACAAAACAAAATACTATCTGCTAAGGTCAGAACCGGAGGTTTATCTACCAGAATGACTTCTCTTGCTGTGATGCGACAACCATTCACTTTATCTAGGGTATAGGAAACGTTAAATCGGCCTGGTCCGCTCAATACAGGTGAAAAAAGTCCACTCACTGGATCTACTCCAATTCCAGAATATACTCCTCCGCCCGGCTGACCAAGTAATAATTTTGGAGCATCGCCTAAGCAAAATGAATCAACACCTAACGAAATGGCAGGACTAGCGATAATAGCTATTTTAAATGAATCAGAAGCACTGCAGTCTCCATTTCCTATTTGGTATGTCAAAGTAATGGAGGTGTTTTCAGGCAAATTCATAGGGTAAAAGGTTCCCTTTATTGGATCAATGATACCCAGTCCTTTCCAACGTCCTCCTAAAGGACTCGCTTTGAGCATCAAAGTGTCACCACCTTCACAAAATTGATTTGGATTTTCACTCAAGTTTATGCTCGGGTTTTGAATGACGGTAATGGGTATCCGATGGATTAGTGTACTACATACTTCCGACGCTATTTTCACGGTAACTGTACCTGATTTGGTAAATGTCAGCGCTTTGAAACTTTCAGAAGAATCTACGGTTCTATCAGCACCCTCGAAGGTCCATGAAATTAATTTGATGTCTCCACTGGAGGTAAATTTTAAATCTTTTTCGGTAATCACTGCTTTTTCACAAAAAATATTTGGGGTGTCTATTTGATACGTTGGCGGAATAAAAACCTTGTATTTCATAATACTTTTATCCACACCACAAACATTTTGTGAGGTATGAGTAATTGTAAAATCTCCTGTTTTTCTTGCGTTGATATTTAAATTTTTGGAAGACAAGGTATAAGTAGTATCTAAAAATTTCCAGGACATAGTGTCTTTTGGAACGATTTCCCAACTTCCTATTCCCCATAAATCATCATTCAT
>JBMLQR010000032.1:0-9943 GCA_049241465.1 Saprospiraceae bacterium
ACTGATTATTACGAGACTCAAGTAATAAGACTTGGTTATAATTACAAATTCTAACCGTCGACTCAATCAGGTCAGTTGATGCATGAATCGTTTAAATCCAATTATTCACGTTGTGTTATAACAGACAAAACAGCTTTGTAGATAGTATGGATATTTGGAGAAGACTCTAGGACTGATTCAATGATAACCAGATGATTAAAAAAACTATCAGGTTCATATTTGTGCATTATATAATCGATAAGAAACTGTTTTTCTTCAAAAAGATCTTTACATTTTAGCAGGTGGAACAACTCTGTTCTGGGGTCAAAAGAGATAAGTAGGTAATTGGTGTCGGGAATAAGTAAAACTATTGGATATTCCAGATAATCACTTTTGCTCACTAACCCCAGACTGACTAAATTTATTTCAAAGAAGGTGTAATACATCTTTTTTGCAGGAAAATTTTTTCCTGCAAAGTATTCCTTCATGGAATCTATTTTTCTGTCAATTTGGTGAATAGGGATATTATCCATATTCAAAGAGCTATAATCTATCCAGTTTTCAGATTTTAAATCATAAAACTCTACTTGACCAATCCTAAGCTTATAATCAAATCGTTTATTTCCTGGTACTACATATCCTGGATAAAAATAAGTGTATCCATGATTTTTTGAATAGTCAATTTCAGCGAGCAGGGTAAAATAACCGAGGCTATATTTCTCATAATCGGGATGGTACATAGCAAAAATACTGGCTATAGAATTGAAGCCACGATCAAAAAAGCTACAGGCAATTAAATTTCCCTGGTCATAAACGGCAATTTCCCAAGTGTCGTAGATACTTTCGTCTGAAAATTCGAGCAACATATCATTGAGATTTGGAGCCAAATTACCATCAAAATTTTCGGCGTAAATATCATATAAATTATCTTTTTCGTCGTTAATCTCTGCAGGCCTTACAATAATTCTAAATTGTGAAGTGATTTTATTCAATAGTTTACGGTTAGTGCCTTTAAATTGGTAGTTTAAGAGGGGTAAACGTATCCATAGCGCGGAGTAAACCTTGGAACCAAAAAATAGAAAGTGGGTGGTAAAAATGACTTGCCCCATTCTATACCAACCTTTCTCAAGGTATTGGTCTAATTCCCAAAGATTTAAATTTTCCGGATAATGTTTATCTGCAAACATATTTATCATTTAACCAAATGAGGCTAATTCACCCCCATTTTTAAATAAAGTATCCACCTTATTCGATACACTGGCATCGGTTACTAGAGGAGGGGCGTGATGCGGTTTTATCCGTGCATCGAATATCAACGTTCCCCTACATCCCCAGTGTTTATTCTCAGTAAATTCATGTACCCCATGAATGTCGTGAGAAGGATTAGTTCTGGTAAAAGTAGCCCATATAAAATTAGAAATATTATGGCTCAAGAAATCACTGTCGTCACAAAGAATACAAAGGGGAAATTCATGTAAATCGTAGTTTTCGAGAAAACTACTAAGAGCAGCATGGTCCGTGTAACTGTCTTGATTTTTAAAGCTTGGTGCTTCTACAGCAAAAACACCGGGAATGATAACCTTAGGATTAGAAAAACCTGGAGGTAAAGCATTAAATGGAGGCAGCGTAGTTCCCAGACTTCGTAATTTAGGGCCGCAGGCAGCGATAATTACTTTAGAGCCAGCATTCCAACCATCGCCAGAATAATCAAGAGTATCAATAGTCGTTTTAGTTTGAAAATGTAGATCTCGTGTCCAGTCTGTTCTTTCTAAAACATGAGAGAGAAAAGAAACGTAATCGTGAGCATCTAAATGAGAGTTATCGGAACCGTCGGCAATGAATAGAAATTTTGCCAATGAAGTCTGTCCAGAGCCCAGTATACGATTTGCCTGGATAAGAATTTCTTCGGGTCTTTTTTCTCTGAAAGGCATATATCGCTCACTTCCAATAGCTAATAAAAGTGGGTGCACCCCAGCGTCATCAACAGCGTGAATTTGTTTTACTCCGGGAAATTCTCCGGAAGTTAAATCTTTTACCAATTCATGAATTAAATAGCCAAAACTTGAATCTTCTTGCGGCGGCCTGCCCACTACAGTAAAATGCCAGATTGGATTTTTTCTATGCCAAACATGCTCTACCTCCATGACGGGAAAAGGATGTTCCAAACTATAATATCCCAAATGATCGCCAAAAGGTCCCTCCGGTTTGGTCGTATTTTTCCTTATAATGCCTGTAATTACAAAATCTGCATCACCTGAGACTACATAATCATCTTTCCAGGCATATTGGAATCTTCTTCCAGCCAATAAGCCTGCAAAAGTCATTTCACTTAATCCCTCAGGCAAAGGCATAATGGCTGAAAATGCGTGTGAAGGAAGACCTCCAACAAAAATGGATACTCTGAATGGTTCCTCTAAGGTGTTATATTCCGTATGATGAACGCCAATCCCGCGGTGTAATTGATAATGAAGTCCAATTTCTTTGTCTGTTACATATTGATTACCAGATAATTGAACTCTATACATGCCAATATTGGATTTCATCATATTTTTTCCGCCAGGAGGTAATGAGAAGACTTGGGGAAGAGTGATGAAGGCCCCACCATCCATGGGCCACGATTTTATCTGTGGTAACTGGCTAATCGTTGTTTTACCCCATGTGCTGGCGGGGAAAAACGTTTTTTGAGGTAATGCCGTTAATGCCGTGAAAGGAGCTTTCCAGTATCTCAATGGATTGCGCAAAAAATTCGTTGGATCAGCTTTTAGCTCAATGATTTTTTTTACGTCTGCTAAAGTATCTTTGAACAAAAACTCAGTGCGTTTTATGGTTCCATACAAATTAGAAAGAGCTGGAAACGGGCTACCCATCACATTTTCAAATAATATAGCTGGCCCACCCTGATCATATATTCTTCGATGGATTTCTGCCATCTCCAAATTTGGATCAACAGGAGATTTAATACGAATAAGTTCTTTATTTTTTTCGAGATCTGCTACACAAGACCACATATTCTTATATCCCATGGCAATAATTTAACTCAATGATTATTTTTTAAAGATAACTTTTCCGCCAAAAAAGGAGCTGTTGGGGAATCGAGGCAATGAACTAAATCTTCAGGAGTACCCTGGAAAACTAAATTACCCCCCATTTTTCCACCTTCCGGACCTAAATCAATCACCCAGTCTGCCGACTTTATGATTTCCATATTGTGTTCAATAACTAAAACGGTATGGCCTTTTTCCACTAAAGCTTGTAAGGCTTCCAATAATTTTCTTACATCGTGGAAATGAAGTCCCGTAGTAGGTTCGTCAAAAATGAATAAATATTTTTCTGTCGTTTTTTCCTGCCCTAAAAATGAGGCTAATTTTACTCGTTGTGCTTCTCCACCAGAAAGGGTATTTGATGACTGGCCTAAGCAAACATAACCAAGACCTACTTGCATCAGAGGGTTTAGCTTAGTGATAATTTCTTTTGAATCTTTGAAAAATACTAATGATTCCTCAATGGTCATTTTTAGAATATCAAAAATATTTTTTTCACGGTATCGTACTTCAAGCACTTCATTTTTAAATCGTTTTCCCCCACAACTTTCACATTCCAAACGCATATCGGCTAAAAACTGCATTTCGATGACTTGTTCACCTTCACCTTTGCAGGTATCGCAGCGGCCGCCGTCCACATTAAAGGAAAAGTGCTTTGCCTTATAATCTCGCAGTTTTGACAAAGGTTGACTCGCCATAAGTTCTCTGATGGCGTCGTAAGCTTTGACATAAGTTACTGGATTCGATCTCGATGATTTACCAATAGGATTTTGGTTTACCATTTCCACCTGGGTTATTTTTTTCAAATCACCACTTAAAGAAGAAAAAGAGCCTACTGATTTTACACCTACCTCACCTAATGCGGCTTTCAACGCAGGGAATAAAATATGTTTAACCAAGGTAGTTTTACCTGAACCGGACACCCCGGAAACAACAATAAATGTATTTAATGGAAAGGTTACGGTTATATTTTTTAAGTTGTGATGGGTAGCACCATGCACTAATATTTTGTCGATGCCCTTTCGTCTGAATGAAGGAATGGGGATAGATAAGCGGCCAGTTAAATATCCGGTAGTTAAACTATCGGAAGCTTCAGAATAAATGTTTTCGTAAGCACCAGCAAAAATTACTTCACCTCCATGCACTCCGGCATGAGGTCCAATATCAATTAAATATTCAGATTCTTTTATTATATCTTCCTCATGCTCAACAATTAATACTGTATTTCCCAGGTTTTTCAGATGTTTCAAGACATTTACTAACCTTTTTGAATCTCTTGGATGAAGTCCAACGCTAGGTTCGTCGAGAATGTATAGTGAATCGGTTAGATTACTTCCTAAAAGTCTGGTCAAATTGATACGTTGAGTTTCCCCACCACTTAAGGTGGCGGAAATTCTATTTAGGGTTAAATAGCTGAGCCCAAGTAAATTCATGAATTTGAGTCTTGTCCTTAACTCGTGCAATAGTCTGGCTGATACCTTAGTATCCGTTTCTGATAACTGGATAGATTCAAAAAAAACAGCCAGTTCATCAATGGGCATATCCACTAAATCACCGATGGTTTTACCGTCAATCTGCACATAAAGCGCCTCTTTTCTCAATCTGGAACCTTCACAGGCAGGACATACGGTCTTTCCGCGATACCTTGAAAGCATCACCCTGTTTTGAATTTTATAACTTGCGGCTTCCAATTCCTCAAAAAAAGCATTGATTCCACGAAAGCTTTTACTGCCCGACCAAAGTAAATTTCTATGTGTTTTTGAAAGTTCAGCATAAGGCTTATGGATAGGAAAATCGATAAGTGTGGCCAGAGAGATAAATTCTTCTAACCAAAGACCATTTTTTTCTCCTTTCCAACAAGCCACGGCACCTTCATAGATACTTAATGATTTATCGGGAATCACCTTTTCAGGATCGATACCCATCACCATACTAAATCCTTCGCAACTGGGACAGGCTCCAAATGGATTATTAAAATTAAATAATTGGGGGGCAGGTTCAACAAAAGAAATACCATCTAATTCGAAACGGTTATTAAAATGCCTTTGTAACCCACCTGGACCAGTAACAAAACATTCACCTTCGCTCTCTGTGAATGCTGTATTTATTGAATCCGCAATTCTGCGCATAGATTCCTCAGAGGTATCTAAAATGAAGCGATCTATTAGAATAAGTAGGTTTTTTTCCTTTAAATCAAGAATTTTGCTTCCCAACATCGGGTCTTTCAAAGCGATAAAATCTTGTATATCAGTGAGTGTATCTTCATTTAAAATTCTTGTAAATCCTTTTTGTAGAAGTAAATCAAGTTCCTGAGCAAGACTTCGTTCACCATATTTATAGGGTAGGGGGATAAAAACCTGAACGGGGCTACCTTGTGGTATAGAAAGAATAAAATCTACTACATCGCTTACCTCGTGTTTTTTAACCAGTTCATTGGAAATGGGAGAGTATGTTTTTCCAATTCTGGCAAATAAAAGTCTTATATAGTCATAAATCTCAGTCAACGTACCTACGGTTGATCTGGCATTGGAGACGCTTACTTTCTGTTGAATAGCAATGGCAGGACATATTCCTTTGATGCTATCCACCTCAGGCTTTTTCATTCTCCCTAAAAATTGCCTGGCATAAGAAGACAAACTTTCAACATATCGTCTTTGACCCTCAGCAAATAGAATATCCATCGTGAGCGATGATTTTCCAGAACCTGAAACGCCGGTGACGACAATTAATTTATTTTTAGGAATTGAAATGCTGATATTCTTTAAATTATTGGCCCGGGCTCCTTTAATTTCAATGGAATGGTCAACGATTTTTTTTATTTCAAGGCCTTTGTCTGTTTCAGTTATTAGCTGGGTCATAAAATATTTTTCATTCAACTTTTTCAATTAGCACAAAGCTAATACTTACTTACTTCTTATTGTCGAAAAATACAACAAAGGATTGGACGAAAGGATTAGTGAATATGAAAAATATTGCTTTCATCAGAGAAAAATGAAAAAAATATTAAAAAAATTAAATACAGGTTGAAAAATTAAATATGTTTTACTATATTTGTAATTCATTCTTCAAATCACTAAAACGCAATCTATCGGTAGCAAACTTCTACACTAAAGTAATTACGATTTTTAACGTAAACCAATTTAGGTATGACAGTTAATCCCATTAGTGACCAAGATCTCATTATGCTTTATTTAGGTGGTAGTGAGAGAGCTTTCGAAGAATTATTACTTCGCCACAAGCAAAAAATTTACGGCTCAATTTATCTTTTTGTAAAGGATTCCACCCTTGCTGAAGATATTTTCCAGGAGGTGTTCATCAAAATAATTGATACCCTTAGAAAAGGAAAATATAATCACGAAGGAAAATTTCTTCAATGGGCTCTCCGTATTTCTTATAATATGTGTGTGGACTATTTCAGAAGGAATAAACGCAAACCTAAAACAACTACTACCGATTCCTTTGACATTTTTGATGTCCTACCTCTTTCCGATTTGAATGCGGAACAGGCTATGGTTAGAGATCAGACACATGACAAAATCAAGGATTTACTTGATTTATTACCTGAAGAACAACGGGAAGTAGTTATACTTCGACACTACGCAGACATGAGCTTCAAGGAAATTTCAAAACTTACCCGGGTTAGTATAAATACAGCTTTGGGTAGAATGAGGTATGCCTTAATCAATATTCGTAAAATTATAGAAGAAAAGGAGTTAGTCCTGGTCTAAAAATACAAAACGGGGCAACTAAAATAGTTGCTCCGTTCTATTTTCAATTGAAAGCCTAAAATAAAAGGTCTTTTGGGTAATTATATTTAGACTGCGCTCAAAGAATTGTTTTTCCTTTTTACTCCTACATTTTAGAAATTAACGCAATCATTATTTCGTTAAAGCTACTCTCTCCGCATATTCACGGGCAAAATAAGTGATAATAATGTCAGCACCTGCTCTTTTAATACCCATTAATGTTTCTTCAATGGCTTTCTGACGGTCTAACCAGCCATTCTGAGCCGCTGCTATGAGCATCGCACATTCACCACTTACATGATAAGCAGCGATGGGTATATTGGTATTAGTTTTTAATAAATGGATGACATCCAGATAATGAAGGGCAGGTTTTACCATAATGACATCAGCGCCTTCCGAAATATCCAGGTGAGCCTCTTTTAAGGCTTCCTGTAAATTGGCAGGATTCATTTGATAGGTTTTTTTATCGCCTGCTTTTGGTGCCGAATCTAAGGCATCGCGAAACGGACCATAAAAAGCACTAGCATATTTGGCCGTATAAGCCATGATGCCAGTATTGGTATATCCCTCATTGTCAAGATATTCCCTTATAAATTGTATTCTACCGTCCATCATGTCAGACGGGCCAATCATATTAAAGCCTGCCTCGGCCTGAGCTGTGGCCATTTTTGCTAAAACCGGTAAGGTTTTATCATTTAATATTTGACCATCTTCCACCCAACCGTCATGTCCGTCAATAGAGTAAGGATCCATGGCAACATCGCTAATGATGCAAGAGGATGGAAATTTCTTTTTAATGTTTCTCGCTGCCTTTAAATAAAAATTATCTTTTGAATAACTATATGTAGCACCTTTATCCTTTAATTCTTCTGGAATGGCGGGAAAAATGAGAAATGTTTGTATCCCAACGGCCATGCAGGCACCAATTTCCTCCAGCAAAAGGTCTTCAGAAAAACGGAATATGCCTGGGAGCGATTTTATCTCCAGTTTTATGTTTTCACCCGGCACTAAAAAAAGGGGTTGAATGAGGGAAGAAACCTGTAGATGATTCTCTTGCACCAAATTCCTTAGAGTAGGGGTCAAACGATTGCGTCGTGGTCTTTGTAACATGATTTATTTGATTGATTTTTCAGGAACAGGATCATATCCGTGTCCACCTAAGGGATGACAGCGACCAATTCGTTTCAAACCCATGGCTATACCTTTACCTGGTCCCCAAATCTCAATAGCTCTTAACATAAAATGAGAACAGGTTGGGGTATAGGCACATTTAGGAGGAAATAAGGGAGAAATAAACAGTTGATAAAAACGAATAGGAAGAATAAACAAGGTTTTCATAGCAAAACATTAAGGACTAAACGTAAGTAATTCTTCTGTTTTAGCATTAGCAAATATAACAGTTCCCTCTTTTTTATTTGGTCCGATGACATGAACCAGATTTTTTTGGTCGTCAAACTCACCTATAAGTAACGAATTTTTTATGTTAATGGTTTTAATCTTACCAGTAACAGGTATTTCAAGGTAAATCCACACCGCACTCATATCAGAGGAACCTTCTTTCCCAACGAAAGAATAAGAACTTGATTTACCGTTTATAGAGAAAGAAAGATTCTTTCTAAGATATGTTTCAATGTGTTTTTCAGCCTGCGAGGATTCTCTTTCTGTGCAAATGAATAATTTAGTATGTCCCTCTTTTTTTAAGGATTCCTCTAAATCATCGATGAATAAATGAACACTAATTTGAAGTGATTTTTCTTTTTCATTATATTCCACCATGGTTTTACTTACATGAAAAGTATGTAACAGATAGAAAAAACTACTTAGAAAAAGGAGGTATGGCATATCGTGGGCTTAAATTAAAAGGGCATTCTTTCTAACATTAATAAAAAAGCAATGCCTGCAGCGGCACCTGAAATGAAAATATTCCAGGAACGATTGCTCAATTTTAATAAAACATGGATAAGATAAGAAATGGTTAATATAAATCCGACAATGATTAATTGTCCAACTTCGACACCAATATTAAAGGAAAAAAGTTGGGGAATCAAATCATTTTCCTGGGAAGGCATTGTTAATTGCCTGAAAAAATTTGAAAATCCCAGTCCGTGAACGAGTCCAAAAAAGAGGGCAATAAAATATTTGAAAAGCATAGGTTTTGAAAACCCTTTTTTTTCATTACTGTCCATCGCCGCAGGATGAGTATTGGAAATGGCTGTTATAAAAATAGTTACTGGTATTAAAAACTCAATCGTATCTGCTGAAATATTTAACACATTTAGCGCTGCCAAAGCGAGCGTCAGAGAATGACCAATGGTAAAAGCAGTAACAATAATGGCTACTTTTTTCCAGGAAGACCAGGTGTAAACGGCACAAAGAGCTACTAAAAAAAGAATATGATCATACCCTGCCAAATCGGAGATATGTTCGAACCCAAGAATGAAATAGGTAGAAAAAATGCCATTCATTGTATAAACAGTTAAAAAGGCCGGTAAAAATCACTTACCGGCCTTTTTTTAAGAATTAATAACGATAATATTCAGGTTTAAATGGACCTGTTACTTCTACGCCGATGTAGTCAGCCTGGTCTTTAGAAAGCGTTTCTAATTCAACGCCTATTTTCGCTAAATGTAATCTTGCTACTTCTTCATCAAGAAGTTTAGGTAACATATAGACTTTATTTTCATATTTGCCTGGATTGTTGAAAAGCTCAATCTGGGCAAGAGTCTGATTAGTAAATGAATTTGACATAACGAAAGAAGGGTGGCCGGTAGCACAACCTAAATTCACTAATCTACCCTCAGCGAGGAGGATAATATCCTTACCATTCAGGGTGTATTTGTCAACCTGTGGTTTAATATTCATTTTAACTGCATTGGATTCATTATTCAACCAAGCAACGTCAATTTCATTATCAAAATGACCAATATTACAAAGGATTGTTTTGTCCTTCATCATATAAAAGTGCGCCTCTTTGATAATTGCACTATTTCCAGTAGCTGTTACCACGATATCTGCACGTGGAATAGCCTTAGCCATTGTAGTTACCTCGTAACCGTCCATAGCAGCTTGCAACGCACAAATTGGATCTATTTCAGTAACAATAACCCGGCATCCTGCACCTGATAAACTCGCTGCTGAACCTTTTCCTACGTCACCATAACCAGCGACAACAGCAAC
>JBMLQR010000033.1:0-9267 GCA_049241465.1 Saprospiraceae bacterium
TTACCCTTTTCATGCCTGACCCCTTGGGATCACATGTCTATGGATCATTTTTATTTAAGTTTTACTCTCATGATATAATCATCGCAGGTTAAGAACAACACCGAAAAATCCTTATTGAAGGCACAATTGGAGGTAGCTTCGCCGGTCAATATTCTTCCCAGGACTTTAGCCTCAGGACTAAAAATCCACAATCCACCCGGCCCGGTTGCCCAAACATTACCTTGTGGGTCAACTTTCAATCCATCGGGAGCACCTTTCCCTTCGTTTTCACCGGGAACAAAGAAAATACGTTCATTCAGCACATTTCCCATTTCATCTAAGGAAAAAGCATGCCAGCTTGCCGGAAATTCAGAATTTGAAACATACATGATTTTTTCATCCGGCGAAAAGGCAATGCCATTTGGTCTGGCCAATTTATCAGTAATTAACTTGATATCCCCTTGAGGGCTACATCTAAAAACCCCTTGAAAAGGTAATTCTTTTGTAGGGTCATCTGAATTTCCTACTAATCCATAAGGAGGATCTGTAAAAAACAAATTCCCCTTCGAATCATAAACGGCGTCATTAGGACTATTAAATTTTTTACCCAAATACTGCCCGGCGATTGATTCAAAAACAGCTGAAGGTTCCTTTAATGGCGCCGACATCCTGGCCATTCTGCGATCACCATGCTGACACATAACTAATTGACCTTTAGAGTTCAGAATGAGTGCGTTAGAACCAGGTTCACCACCTCTGGGTACTGTTCCTGTATAACCAGACGGCTTTAAATACAGGCGAACTCCCTCTTTTTCATTCCATTTAAAAATACTATTTTGGGGTATATCCGAAAATAGCCAGTAGTCCCCGTCTTCAATATAAAGAGGTCCTTCTGTCCAAATAAACCCATTTGAAAGCACTTCAATAACGGCATTGGGTGCTATAAGACTGTTCATTTTGGGATCTAATCTCTCAATCGATCCTGTAGTTGGATACGTTCCTTGTGACATTGCATTAAAACTTAATAATAAAATGAAAATGGGTAAAAAAGGCATTACTTAACAATGTTTCTGGCCATTAAATCAAACTTTTGTCCCTTGGATAACATAATAAATGGTTTATATATTTTTCCATATTTTTTCACCTGCAGTGCCCAATCCAAAGGATCATAAACTAAAACGTATGACGGACCCCAAACCCTGAATTGATTATTTGAAACAATAATAGCCGTTTGCTCATCCATGGCAATGCCCAATAAATGAGGATAAGAATCCAGCACAGGAATTAAATCAAACTGCCTGTTTCTCTTTAACACATGCTGATCTAAGACAGTCCCAGGCAGCAAATCTAAAGCAGGTGGATAGGGAATATTTATATTCGGAAACGCACGGGCATCCCCACCAATTAGAAGCGTTCCCATGATGGTTGCCCCAGCCGAAGATCCCATGATTACGCCTCCTCTTTCAAGTAAACGTTTTAATTCGTCGTGAACTTTAGTTCCTAAGAAAGCATCAGCTATTCTTGACTGGTCTCCACCCGTAAAGTATATAGCTGACGCCTGCTGAATTTTAAGCACATTTTCAGGAAGATTTGCTTCTGATTTATCTCTGGTATGAACCACTTTAATCGAAGAAAATCCAATTTTTTCAAATCTGTCTTTAAATTTATTTTCAGCGATATCCTCATCACTCATCGCGGTTGGAATAATGACCATCTGCTTATCTTTCCCCCCGGCAAGCTGGCCAAAGATATGATAAAGAGAATCGGCCATACTCCCACCACCCACAATAATAAGTTTACCCTGTTGGGTGATATCTGATTGAGAAAAACCCAATGAGACGGCACACAACAAAGGAAAAACCAGCATAGAAATCCTGTTAATCAGCGGAAAAAACCTATTCACTTACAATCATTTTCTTTGCGTGAGATACACATTTCACAACTTCTTTAATAGCATCGGAACCCTCAGGAATAGCATACTCCAGTTCCACAGAAACTGGAAATTTCATTTTTTTATCTTTCATCAACTGAAAAATTTCCTTCATTGGAGTATCACCCGTTCCCCATGGTAAATTTCCTGCACCATGTTCAGGCGTCGTTCTATCCTTTAAATGCATGCTACTTATGCGCTTATGATTTTTTTCAATAAAAGCAAGAAGCGCTGGAATCGTATTTTTTCCTCCGGCAGCTAAATAATGACCTGCATCAAAATTGATAGAGTTATTAGGTGATTGGCTAAGGGCAACATCCCATAAAACATCTGTAGCCTGGGTATGATTATGATAACCAACCAACATTTTGTGTTTTTCACCCAATTCTCCTAATCTTTTTGATTGCATTGGATCGTTTGGTAATTCCAGGGTAACTGATTTTGCACCCAAAACCTTTGCCGCACGCATACCGTAAGAAACCTCCTCATCGGTATTATTTGGACCAAAGGCATTAGGTTTAAAGGCATAAATTTTGATACCGGCGGCATCAAACTTTTTCCTAACCTCCATAAATTTATCCATTGAAACATTTGCTCTCCAATCGGCTACTTGCTTATTATAGGTAGCAACTTGCGCTTTCTGCAAATCGGTCATAGGCTGACGTGGACCACTCCTCCATGAAAAATCAGCCTTTGGCTTCCCTGCATATTCTTCTACCGCATCACCCATCAACTCAATGGCGCTGATGCCCGAAGCCAGGCAAAATTCAATTAATTTATCAATATCATGAGGCATACTCCGGTAAGAGTAGGTAATTACACCAATCTGAATGCCCTCAAATTTTGAGTCTGGCTTGGTAGAAACAGATTGTGCATGTAGAGAAAGAGTGAATAAACAAGCGATGGTGCTTATACACATTTTTAAATTTAGAGTCATAGTAGGTTGCTTTTCATTAAAAGTAATGAAAATAACAACTAAATACTATACCCACAACATTTTTATAAAAATCAGCCTTTAAAAATATTGACATTAAAACCCCAGAATACCTCCGAGACCGCCAGATGACGATTTTCTTCTTGTTGTTTTCGCTCCTAAAATGCCTAAAATTCCCCTGGTTACTTCTTTTAAAATGACCTGAGTTGTTTTGCTCTCTAAAATTTTTTCAAAATCAGATTTCTCCGCTTTTTTAGGAGGCGATACCTTGGATTCTTCTTTTTCAACAGGAGCCGCTTGTTTTAATTTTGCCGACAGCATTTCAAAAGCAGATTCTCTATCCACCTCCTCATTATATTTTTGAGCTAACTTTGATTTCTTAACGTTGGCATCGAGTTCCTCTTTAGTAATAACATCCATTCTGGTTCTTGGCGCAATCATCATAGAATGTGCTAAAGGCGTAGGAATACCTTTTTCATTTAAAACGGTAATAAAAGCCTCTCCAATACCTAGTTGTGTGAGTAATTCATCTGTTTTATAATAAATTGATTCCGGATAATTCTCAGCTGTTTTCTTGATTCCTATTCTATCTTTAGGCGTAAAAGCACGCAAAGCATGTTGAATTTTCATTCCCAGCTGGCTCAATATAGCATCAGGAATATCGGTAGGATTCTGTGTACAGAAGAAAACGCCAACCCCTTTGGAACGAATCAGTTTTATAATAGACTCCAACTGATCTAGTAAAGCGTCCGAAGCCTCATTAAAAATCAGGTGAGCTTCGTCAATAAAAAGGACTAGTTCGGGATTTTCTTTATCCCCCTTTTCAGGAAATTTCTCATAAATTTCAGCCAGAAGACAAAGCATAAAAGTAGAGAATAATTTAGGTTTGGTTTGAATATCAGACAGTCTTAAGACATACACCTTACCTCGTCCATTTTCATCCAATTCTACAAGATCATCGACATCGAAACTCCTTTCACCAAAAAAGATCTCTGCACCTTGTTCTTCTATTTCAAGTAATTTCCTCATAACGGTACCCACCGTTGCCGAGCTAATCAGACCATAAGCATTTTCTACTTCAGCCTTTGCTTCATTTGAAATATATTGCAATGCCTTCCTAAAGTCTTTAATATCTAAGAGGGGTAATTTTTTATCATCACAAAACTTAAAGACAAGAGCAATAAGACCACCCTGAGTTTCATTTAGGTCCAATATTTTAGATAGCAAAACAGGACCAAATTCTGAAATAGTTGCCCTGAGTCTAACCCCATTTTCCTTACTTATCGTGAGAAACTCGGTGGAAATCTGTGTTGGCGACCAATCTATACCCGTTTTATCAGCGCGCTCTTTTATTTTAGGATTTTCTGTACCTTTTTGGGAAATACCACTTAAATCGCCCTTAATATCCATTAATAAACAAGACACACCATTAGACGCTAAAGATTCAGCCAGCGCCTGCAAAGTTTTGGTTTTTCCAGTTCCCGTTGCACCAGCAATAAGGCCATGTCTGTTAAACATTCTTAAAGGAGCGTTAATGTGCAAACCTTTCACTGGTTGCCCATCGAGCATTGCACCGCCGAGGGTTATATAATCATCTGAGAAAGTATAACCATCCAGAATATGCTGTGTGAAATTTGAAATATCGGCCATTTTAAACTGTTTTAACTTTTTTAAAAATCATTTTTTATTCTGCAAGGAGATTAAAATATCCATAGCTTCCTTTGGATTTGACTTTCCACCTGTTTTTTTCATTAATTCCCCCATAAAAAATCCAGCCAGTCCTTTTTTTCCAGAGGTAAATTCTGACCATTTCTGAGGATATTCAGCGATAATTTCTTTGAAAATATACTCAGTTTTACCCTCCTCTTTTTCTTGTAACCATTCTTGACTTTCAGCCAAATCTAACGGATGGAGCGATGGATTTTCCATCCAAAGGGGGAATAATTTCTGATAAGCAATGGAATGACTTAATTTCTCTGACGATATTAATGAAAGAAATTGTAAAATTCCTTCTTTTGACAGCGGTGAATCGGCTAATGAAAGACCTTTTTCGTGAAGGGAAGGAAGTAACTTATTCACCATAAAATTGGTAAGTAATTTTTTGTCTTCTACCTTTTCCAAAAAACTTTTATAGTAAATAAAGGTCTCTTTCAATTCCGAAAGAATCGAAGCCTCTTGAACCGGCAATCCAAGCTCATCATGTAAAAAATGAAAGGCTTCCCATGGAAGAACCGTAATATTTTTTCTTTCGGTATCCAGAAAATCTGCACTTAACTGAATGGGTGGTAAATCAGGTTCGGGAAAATACCTGTAATCATGGGCATCTTCCTTAGACCTTAAGGGGGTGGTAACTCCGGTAGCAGGATCAAAATTAAGGGTTTGCTGGGCGACTGTCCCTCCTTCTTCTACTATTTTTTGCTGTCTTAATTCTTCAAATTCAATGGCCTGTCTGGCAAATTTCATTGAATTCACATTTTTAACTTCGCAGCGGTTATTCAGAATATCTGTTCCTTTCGGTCTTATGGAAATATTCACATCACAACGAAGGGAGCCCTCCTCCATATTTCCATCGGATATCTCCAGATAACGAACGAGTTGCCTGATGCCGGTCATGAAAGCATCTACCTCAGCACCTGAACGCAGATCTGGTTCAGTAACGATTTCAATGAGAGGCATACCCGCTCTATTTAAATCTATAAACGATTTTGAATCATGCAGGGTATGTATAGATTTACCCGCATCTTCCTCTATATGAATATGATGAATTCTAATATTTTTCCAGACATCCCCTATTTTTATGGGAAGATAACCGCCTACACTGATAGGTTTTTTATCCTGTGTAATCTGATAACCCTTAGGAAGATCTGCGTAAAAATAATTTTTCCTGTCAAAAGTATTCATCGCATTGATATCACCATTTAAAGCAAGTCCAAGCCTTGTGGCATATTGGACTTGCTTTTTATTCATAAAGGGTAAAGTACCGGGATGACCCAATGAAATGGCACTTATCTGGGAATTAGGACTACCCCCAAATTCAGTTTTATCTCTGCAAAAGGCTTTACTTTCCGTGCTTAATTGCACATGAACTTCTAAGCCAATAATCGTTTCGAATGCTTCTTGCCCCATAATTTTTTCTTACAGGGCAAATATAAGATTTAACCTATTTTATTTATCATTCATTTTGGACAAATGCGCCAAATGGTGCCTGGAATGCCAAAAATAAAGCGCTGTTGCCCGTTCAATGGTAAAAAGGTATTTCATATCGGGGTGAAAAAAGGTTTTCTGCCAATCCTCTGGTGACAGTTGGGACAACATAAAACTCCATCTGCCATGTACCCCTTCAATTATACTGAGAGACCATTCAGCCGGCGCTTTCAGACTATCCGATAAATTACCCCAACCATCCTGATGATAAGGCTTTATAGTAGGTTCATTTTCTGTTAAGGCCAGTTTAATTCGAAACATAGCCTGAGCATGACTATCGGCGATATGATGAACAAGTTGCCTTGCAGACCAACCTCCTGGTCTGTAAGGAGTATCCCATTTTTCTTCTGTCCAACCCGCCACTACCTTATTTAGTAGCGCTGGAAATTCTCCCAGATAGGCCGCCCATGATTGCTGGTCTTCTTGGGAAATAGTATCGGGTTGTATAAACTTCCCAACGGGAAATTTATAGGCAAATAATTGTTCTTCAGTGAGGTTAAGTTGCGTATGTTCCATGTAAATACTTTTTTTAATTACCATTCAATCATTATGCCAATCGTAGGAAGCAATGTCCCCTGTGCATCAGTTATTGTTTTCAACAAATATCTTTGCTCCGCTAAAGGTGCTGTCGGATTGATAATTACCGGTCCACCAACGGGTTTTCCATCGGCATCTTTTGCTCTATCTAAAATCAATTGATTACTTGGAATAGCATTACCCGTAATATTTTCAATATCTAAATAAAGATTAAGACTCCATTTTGTAAAAAACCATTTTTTATCGACGCGAATATCCACCGTATTAAATGCTTCGCGACGCAAGGTATTGATTTGGTTAAAATCTAAGATGCCCCTGTTATTCACCGACCAATTGGCGACGAGAGAGGAAGCGGGAGAAAAAGGAGTAAATGGTAAACCACTCTGGAAGCGCCAGTTCATGCCAATTTCCCAATTTTTCTTAAACTTTTTCCCTAAGGTTGTGCTGATGATGTGCCTTGCATCCCAGGAAGAAGAAACGAGGTCGCCTTTTTTATCCTCAAAGGCACTCCAGCCTAAAGTATAAGCAAAAATTCCATAAAACCCTTTGTATAATCTTTGCTGATAAAGAAACTCAAATCCGTAACTTCTACCATTTGACCTTGGAATAGCGGGTTCGTTGCCAATAACACCAAAATCTCCCCCCAAATTGGCTAAGGTTACACTATCTCTGAGTAAAAATGGATAATTATTATAAAACTTATAAAATGATTCAATGGTAATCTTAGCGTTGAAATCTGTATTAAACTCCAGCCCCAGAACCACTTGTTTATTACCTACATACTTTATGTTGTTAGTCTTATTTACAAATTCACCATTTTGTTGATATCCAAGAATAGTGAAGGGTGGTAATTGATAGAAGATTCCAGTGTTGAAATTCACTGACAATCTTTTTGTTAACGCGTAAGCCAAAGAAATACGTGGAGAGAATTGATTTAAAGGATTGGACATATCTTTAGAATAGGTATTTCCATCTACTCTCAATCCAGCTGAAAGAACCAGTTTCTCATTATTAAAACTTTGACTTGCCTGAGAAAACAGGCTATACTTACCCATATTAAAGGCAGAACTATAATTAATGGTTTGAGCCCCAGACGCAGTAAAAATCCTATTGAAGGTATTATTATTGTATTTGACAAATTCATAGCCACCCCCATAAGTTAATTTAAAATCACCCGTTCTCAGTGTTCTTTCGATACGTAATTTATTTTCGATTTCTTGTGACTGGTAATCTAAAATTTTGTTTTCAGGTTTACTATCATCATTTCCAGCATATTTAATTGCCTTATTATCAAGCATATTTCTCGATAAAACGAAAGTCCAATAGCCCTTTTGCGTAAAGTGCTTCCATACCAGACCATTGGTATAATTCCATTGAGGCGTAGTTGGAAGCTGGTCCAATAGAAACTGTTGATCTTCTGTTTCATTTGCCTCCAGATTGAGTTCAAATTGATCAATAGCTCCCAGTCCAATAAAGGTCAACTCATTTTTTTCGTCCAGCTTAAATTTAATTTTTGCCTGAAAATCATTGTAGGTAGGTAGGAATGGAAGTCCGATAGCCTGAAATAAAAATTGCAAATACGATCTGCGGCTCGACACTAAAAAAGTACCTTTATCACCAATTGGACCTTCTAAAGTTAATCCAATATCAGAGGCACCCACCATAAAGTTACCACCAATTCTATCACTTCTACCCTCTCTTTGTTTAAAATTAAACACAGAACTTAGTGCATTTCCTCTATTTGCAGGAAAGGCACCCGAGAAAAAATCTACTTCGTTAATAAAATTTACATTTATAAGGCCCACCGGTCCACCCGATGCCCCTTGCGTCGCAAAGTGATTTATATTCGGTACCTCTACATCGTCCAGGAAAAAACGATTTTCGTTCGGCGCTCCTCCCCTGATGATTAAATCATTTCTGAAAGATGCCGTAGTAGTTACCCCGGGTAAAGATTGAATAACTCTGGATATATCTCTCGCTCCTCCTGGGTTTCTTTGAATTTCAGCTATACCTATTGTCCTTAGGGAAACAGGACTTTCCTCCGTTTTTTTAAATGGAGATGCCTGAACCACTACCTCTGTAAGTTCCTCAATAGATTCTTCCAATTCAAAATCTACCTGAGCAGGCCTTGCATTGGTAACCTGAATTTCAAAGGCAGAACCGTCTTTAAATCCTAAATAACTGGCTGTTACATTGTACAAACCCGGAGTAAGTCCTGTTATTTCATAATTCCCCGATTCATCAGAGGTGACCCCTTTATTTATTTCAGGAATAACAACCGTAGCGAAACCAATGGCTTCATTGGTCAATTTATTAGTAATTTTTCCCTTTATTATGCCTGTTTGTCCATTTACCTGACTAAGAAATAAAAAGATGAAAGCAACGGTAAGCGCTAGATAATTTTTTAACATAAAAGCAATGATATGTAATGATTATAAACCTATTAAATAAACAAAATGAAAAGTAGTTCTAAATAGGTGCCAAAAAAATGAAAAAAAAGGATGTTTTATTGAATTCTATGTGCTTGAGTGTAAACATTGAAAGAATTATGATTAGTAAACCCAACCAGCGTAATATCATTTTCTTCTGCAATCTCTATGGCTAAACTACTTGGCGCACCAATGGCTACGACAAGATTTATACCTGCTCTGGCGGCTTTTTGTAGCATTTCAAATCCTGCCCT
>JBMLQR010000033.1:9367-17196 GCA_049241465.1 Saprospiraceae bacterium
AATATTCTGTCATCTTTTGGAAAAATAGGATTGAAATGATAAGCTAACTCAACCAATTGTATTTTTTGAAAATACGTAGTTTTCTGAGTAGGCAAAATATCGTCTCTCCGATGTATAATGCCTGCCGTAAAAAGGAAGCCAACAGCCAATGCCAGATCATCTCCGGGAGATCTCATTATCATGGCTATTTTCTTTATTTTCCTGTCATCGATGGGCCCATATTTTACATATATTTCGACAGGTGATTCCACAACGACGGAATCAACCATTGATTCCTGCGAACCATTAATGAAAAAACGGCTGATATTTACCGAATCGACAGATAGTATGGTACTTTGTTGATTATCCATTTTTATTTGCCGGATTAACATTTAATCTCAATCCAAGATAAAAAGTTCTACCTGAAGCTGGTTCAAAGAATCTATTGGCTGCCGCATTGATTCTAATATTTGAAAAATAATCAACATTCAGCAAGTTATTTACTCCACCAAAAATTTCAATCCCTGATGATTTAACTGGCAGTATATATTGGCACCTTGCTCCCAATAAAATATATCCGGGAACTGAAATAGTATTACTATCATTAGTGAATTGTTTGCCCATAGACCTCACATTTGCGGAGAAGAAGAGTGATTTATTCCACTGGGATCTTATCTCTGTAAATAACTGAAAAGGAGAGAAACCTGGCACCCAGTTGCCTGCATAATTTTGTGAACCTGAGAGGTACTCTTTAAAGGTGTGACCAGCCAAGGTAAGCGACATGATAGCACTTACTTTTCTTTCAGGAAAAAAATGAGTAAATATTTCTAATCCATTTCTTCTGGAAACCCCTGCATTTTTATAAAAAGTTCGACCGGGAAAAGCCTCTAATCCATAAGCTATCCATTCATCTTTTAAATCAATTTGATAGATTGAAATTTCAGATATGAGCCATTTTACTTTTTTATATCGATAACCCAGTGAGAATTGCGATGAAGTCTGGGGTTTTAAATCAGGATTAAAACCACCCAGATTGCTTGGATTTGCGCTGAGCTCTGTAAGTGCCGGTGTTTCAAAATGCTTACTCCAATCCCCAAAAATACTGGACGTTGTGGACATTTTATATATGAAACCCAGGGAAGGATTCAACCTAAGGTAGTCGATATTTCCACTATTATTACCGTCTGTTAAAAAAAGATCTTCTACACCCATATTAATTTTATCCAAACGGGCGCCCAATACCCCTTCCCATTTTTTATTAAAAAAATAACGATACTGGCCATAAATACCTCCACCTTGAAATAACTCTTTCTGGTCTAAATTCAGATTACCTTTTACCCCGAGTTTATTAGCGAATCTCTGTCTGTTGTCAACCTGACTGGATGCTTCCATGCCAATTAACCATTGAAAATTAGGTTTTAACTGCTGCAATGAAGCACCTCCACCCCAAAATTGCCGGGTAAATGACACATAACCACCGGCTTCAAAGGGAAGTCTATTATCAAAAATACGCTTTGAATAAAAGGAATACACCTGAATTTGCTTATTATTTTTTAATTGCTGATCCCAGGTACTCCCTATTCTGTATTGAATTAACTCCTCCCCTGCCTTATACTGAATATTCCTGCTAAATGCTGACTTTCTCGATAAATTAAGCTCAGAAGAAACTAAAGCCCCTGGATCATTAGCCAGCGGGCTCGAAGCCCAATTTAATAAAAATTTCAGCTTTCCCTTTGGCAGATGAATAACATATTTACCATTAAATAAATTTGTTTTTGTCTGACTCCAGTCCCTAAATCCTGTATGAGAAAAATTACTTCCAAAAACACTCCATTCTCTTTTCGTATTTTTACCACCCATCCAAATATCAAATTTCTTCATGCCATTACTCCCTAAAAGGTAACCTGAATTCATTGAAAATGAAGAGGTTGGATCTTTTGTATAAAGGGCCAGTACGCCACCAGCCGCATTACCATAAAGAACGGTACTCACTCCCCTGATAACCTCCATTGTTTGAATGAAGGCCGGATCGATATTATCTACATTGGCCTGACCGTCGGGGGTAGTTTCAGGAATACCATCGACTAAAATTCTAACACCGCGGATACCAAATGCTGACCTGGAACCAAATCCACGAATGGATATACGCACATCCTGAGCATAATTTTCAGCATTTTGAGCTAAAACACCTGGAACGTAGGCAGCATAATCCTGAAGCGACGTTCTTGCTTGTCCCTTTAACAATATATCTTCCGTTAAGGTAGTTACCGCCTGATTTATACGACGGCTTTCTACCGATATTCTTGAAGCGGTAATTGGAACAGCTGGTAATTCAAGGGTATCTGATTGCCCAACAGCACTCAGAGAAGTCATTAAAGAAACGAATACCAAAGAAAGTAACAGATTACTTTTTCTATTAGAAAAGTGGTTATATTTTTTACTTTTTCTCACTTTCAGGTTTTGCTATGGTTTTATCAAATAGTTGTAAAATCCTTCTATATTCATCCAGCCAACTGGTTGTTTCCACAAAACCGTGATCCTCCATCGGAAAGACGGCCAGTTCCCAATTTTCCTTACCCAGCTCAATCAATCTTTGAGACAGGCGCACAATATCTTGAAAATGAACATTTACGTCCACCATACCGTGCAACATTAATAGATTCCCTTTTAATCCGTCCGCAAAATACATCGGCGAACTTCTCCTGTAAGCTATAGGATCTAGAGAAGGAACATTCAATATATTTGATGTATAGCCATGATTATAATGTGCCCAATCGGTAACTGATCTTAGAGCAGCTCCACTTTTAAAGGTATTATTTTCATTGAATAATGCCATAAGGGTTATAAAACCACCATAAGAACCACCGTAGATGCCTATTCTTGAAGAGTCTATGTTATGTTTATCGATAAGGAATCTGGCGCCATCCACCTGATCTGATAAATCTTTACCACCCATATATCTATAAATACCCGTCCTCCAATCTCTTCCATAACCTGCACTCCCTCTATAATCAATATCAAGCACGGTATATCCTTTGTCGGCTAAAAGATTATGAAACATATACTCTCTGTAATAAGTACTCCACCATTCATGAACATTTTGTAGATACCCCGCGCCATGAACAAATATGACGGCACCTTTATGGCTTACATTTGCCTCTGGTTTATACCATCGGGCAGACACATTTTCTCCATCCCGGGCCTTAAACCAAACAATTTCGGGCTTTCTCCAGGAATATGACCTAAAGGCATCCGACGTAGAATGGGTAATTTGAATAGTTTTGGCATTAGGTTTATTTTCCTGAACAAAAAGTTCCCAGGGCGTATTGGAGGTAGAAAATCTGATAGCTAAATATTTTTCGTCCGGCGAAATAGTTACCTCTGCATTTCCTACCCCGGAGGTCAATTTCACCAGATTTTTACTCGCAATATTGAGTTTATAAAAATGTTGCTGATGAGGTCCTTCTGCATTGGCAGTCAGATAAATATGTTGCCCGTCAAGAGATAATCGGGTATTTAATACCTCAAACGAACCTGAAGTAAGCTGAGAAACAGATTTAGATTTCACATCGTACAAATAAAGATGAGAAAAGCCCGTTTTTTCGGATTGAAAGTAAAATTGCTCCCCGTTGGGCAACCATTCTATGTTACCCACCGCCTGGTCATAACTTTCAATACCAGGTCCGCCAATCCATGCAGTGTCGTGTTGATGATCTATTTCCTCCCATTTTCCACTGGCAGGATCTAATAAAACCAACCATCTATCTTTATGATCTAAAGAACGAACCACAAAAAGGGGTTGATTTTTACTACTCCAAACGGGGCCGTTGATAACGACCGGTTTTGGCTCAGGAAAGGTATCGACAAAAGGATTTTTTGAGTCCTGATACCATTTAAGATATTCTGGTTTTTTATAAATACCTGATAATTTCTTAACATTCAGCGTATAAAACGAATCTTTTTCTGTTAAGAACACGCCCATCTCGTAAGTAGGTTGAGGAAAGCCCACTTTTTCCCTGGAGCGGAGATTGGTTGTAAAACCTGAATTGGTAACAAAATCAGGCACTTGAGTTTCTTTACCCACATTTTCTGTTACCAATTTGCAAGCAACATATTTTAAGTCAGGACTATGGGACATTTGCACCAATCTTTTGTTCTGCAGAAAAAAAGGTTTAGGTAAAAAAAGATTAGATGTAGGTTCCTCCCTCTTTCTTTTATCTGCTATCGCTTTCCTGTCCTCCAACACATCAAATAAATCGAGCTGTTCCTTTTCAAGCCATTGCTCTGCCGTGTTTTTTAAAGCTGGAGTAGTAGGTTTTACTTCTGTAAAATGAGTGAGTTGGCGCAATGAACCGTCAAATAAATGGATAGCGAAAAGATTATTATTTCGTTGAAAAGTCAACATAGAATCCCCTTTGGCAAAAGCTATATTCGATTCCCTGTCCGAGGAAATAACAAAGGGAGTGAGCGGCCCATCGGGCAAAATTTGTTTATAAATATCTCCCTCCCTTAAAATGAATCTTAGCCCTTTATTTTTAGATATTACACCTCCTGGAGGAAAAGCCAGCCACTTATCGGCAGGTAACTTGACTGGTGCTGTTGAAAATGGCGCCTTCACCTGATAAGTACTTCTCAATGAATCATTATCAGGATTCCATGAAAAGAAAATTTCTTTACTGTTTGGGTGCCAGAAAATACCCTCCGGAGAATATCCTATATATTTTTCACCAGACATAATAGCTTTTAAATCAAGGGGTTGATTTTTATTATTCTGTGCTGATAAAAAAGAGGTAACGAACAGGAATAAGACTGATACCATCAGATTAATCCGAAAAAGAAAATTCGTTCTCATATATCCATTATTATTTTGTCCCAATATAGCCTTTTCAATTAAAAAAGAGAACACATCAAAACAAACTTTAATATGTATTTTTATTTTAATTTGTATATATTTGTCTATATATAATAGATTATGTACAAATTATTTATTCCTATTTTATGTTTATCTATTTTCTCAGTTAAACTTGATGCACAAGTAGTTAGAATCAAACTAGTTGAAAACAAACCATTTTGCGCAGGTTTTGGCCAGGAAAACGTGGCTCAGGTCAAGATATCATCTGTACCCAACATAAGGATACCGGAAAATGCGGGAACGGTATATACCTGGTATGCCATCCATAAGGAAGGATTCAGGAGTTGGCATACACCCATAGACCAGAGGGCTATACCGCTTCCATGGCCGGGTCGATATGAAATATATGTGATTATGAAATATATAGACAAAGTAACGCTATTGCCTTACTTTGCCTTTAAATCGTCGTCTATTTTTGTTAATGCTGACTCGTGTCCTCCTTGAGGGAGAAGATAATTAATCGTATTTGAAAGGTAGAACGGAAGAATCCTTTATGGTAGAAAGCGTCATTAACGTTTTAAGCCTTTCAATCTCCTCTATTTGAGAGAGGGTTTTAAAAAGGAGTTGTTCGTAGGTTGGAATATCTTTACAAACAATTTTCATTAAAAAGTCAGCTTCTCCGGTAATAATATAACACTCTACAATTTCGTCGATCTCTTGCACTTTTGCCATAAAATTATTTAGGGCATTGTCTTTTTGCCAGGCTAAAGAAACCTGAACGAAAGTCTTTACATTCAAACCAATAGCTTGCTGATTTACTTTTGCATGATAACTTTGAATGATTTCTGTGTTCTCCAGTTTTTTAACCCTTTCCAAGGTTGGGGCTGGCGACAACCCAATTTTTTTAGACAAATCAAGATTAGTTATTTTACTATTTTCCTGAAGAATATGTAAAATTTTTAAATCTGTTTTATCTAACTTTTCTAAAGACTCTTGTGCAGGTAAATTATTCATGGGTTACTCTTTGTTTATGTAATAAAACGCAAAAGAACAAATAATATTACAAATACGCTAAAATTTAATTGTTAATTCCCAATTAAATTTTAGCGTATGGCAAAAAGAGTGGATTAAGGGAATATACCTAAAGAGTTATAATCACTGCTTATCTTATTAATTGCGTTAACAAAAGCGGCAGTTCTAAGATCTGGAATAGCTGGATTATTTACCATGACCTCTCTTATTTCGCGATAAGCATTGATCATAGTTTCCTCTAAACCGGACCGAACGAGATCGATTTCATCTGCCCCTCTGGCGATTAAGGCAAATTCTCTTTCATTCACGTTTCTACCCGTTAATTCCTCTACTAAATGAATCACCTGAGTTAATTGATTTTGATTAAATCTTTTCTCCATTCTACCAAAACGCATGTGAGAAAGATTTTTCAACCATTCGAAGTAAGAAACGGTAACACCACCTGCATTTAAATAGACATCGGGAATAATGATAGTACCTTTAGCTAGCAATTTTTCCTGTGCGGGAGCTGTAATTGGACCATTTGCAGCCTCGGCAATAATCTTAGCCTTTATATTATCAACATTATCTGCTGTAATTACACTTTCCAAAGCAGCGGGCACCAGAATGTCACAAGGTTGTTCCAATATTAATTCTCTATCCTTTTTTTCAAAAGTTTTCAATGCGGGAAAGCCAATAATAGTACCATTTGCCTTTCTATAAGCTAATAAAGCATGAACATCAATACCATCTGGGTGATAGATTGCCCCTTCCGCCTCACCAATACCTATAATTTTTATTTGCCCCTCATCCTGAGAAATCATGCCTGTATAAGAACCAACATTACCCATTCCCTGGATAATCATTGTTTTACCAGCGGCACCGGGAGTCAATCCAATTTTTTCCATATCCTCGGCAAAAGAACAAGCTTCGCGAATGCCATAAAAAACACCTCTACCTGTTGCTTCCGTTCTCCCCCTGATACCTTGTTGATTTACAGGTTTTCCCGTCACGCAACCAGCTGCATCCAATTCGTCCCCTTTAAAAGTTCTGTAGGTATCATAAATCCAGGCCATTTCTCTTGGGCCTGTGCCGTAATCTGGTGCAGGAACGTCAATCGCCGGACCTATAAGATTTCGCTTAATCAACTCAGTGGTATATCTCCTGGTAATTTTTTCGAGTTCTTCCTCTGTGTATTCCCAGGGACTGATTTTAACACCACCCTTTGCACCACCATAAGGAACATCGACAATAGCACATTTATAGGTCATCAATGCAGCTAGTGCCATCACTTCGTCCTGTGAAACATGGTTACTATAACGGATACCTCCCTTTGTTGGCGTCCTATGATGACTGTGTTGAACTCTGTAGGCTTCAATAACCTTTACTTCTCCTTTTATTTTAACTGGGAAGTTAATTTGGAAGACGGCATTACAAACTTTAATTTGTTGTAAAAGCCCCGGTGGCAATCCTGTATGCTCAGCTGCTCTGTCAAAATAGACATTTACGCTATCAAAAAAACTAAACTGGTTACTCATCTGATTTTATTTGGTTTTCAAATTTGGTAAGGCGGCGGTCAATTAAAATTAAGTAAAAGGTTATTCCTATAAACAATAACAACATTACACCGACAACCACATAAATTTTTCCAATACTTCTCATAAAATCAGCGTTAGCTGCTGAAGCTGAAAAAATGGAAATGAATGACATAAAAACTATTAAGAGAAATCGGCTCATGAAGTTTACGTTAAAGGTTATATTTAAAAAAATACTGAGGACAAAATTGTTTCATGCAAAGAGTAAAATGAATGATTTTTTTTATAAAAAGAATGATAAAAATCACCTAATCGACATCTTCCCTTAATTTTTGAAGTCTTAGATACCTGAATTGGAGGGAACTTAGCCAAAATCCAAATAGAGTGAAACCGATAACTGCCGGATAAAAAACCATGCGCATCGTATTGTCTAAATCCTGGGAACCAAAAGC
>JBMLQR010000033.1:17296-24948 GCA_049241465.1 Saprospiraceae bacterium
AATATTCCTGAACGGAAAAGTTATCATCCCATTATTTGAAAAATTCGCTGGCTTAACCCAGGGAACTTCCTCTGCAGCTAATACTTTCTCTGTCTGCGTTAAAAAAATCGCTGAGGGCAACACGGAAGTGCCGTCTGCCTCACTATCGATTAAGAGGGTAACCGCCTGAACTTCTGTATTTTCAGGTAAATTGTTGGGAATAGAAAAGGTCAGATTCATTCTCCTTTCATCTAAAGCGACCATTTCCTTAGCCGCAATGGCCTTCCCATTTTCCCATTTTAACCAGGCGCGAAGGGAATTACCCGCTTCTTTAAAATGCGTGTTGTAACCTGTTACTTGAATTTTTAAAGTTTCCCCCGCATTTCCGTAAGAAGGTTCGACAGATTCAATACCTGATTTTAAGGGAATTAATAAACCCGCTATGATAACATAAACGATTAAAATAACCCCTGAAAATTTCCAAATTTTGCCCTTTTCAATCATGATAATTCATTTAATCTCTCCAGATGAATGGAAATAATAACAATGCAACCCCACATAATAATAAGTCTATGGCCACTAATATCGCAAGGTCACCGCTAACTGCTGTGTCTTGTATAAGCCTTAATGCGTGCGCCGATATTTTTACTAACATCAATATAATCGGTATTATTAATGGGAAACTTAATACGGCTAGCAGCGTGGAACTTTGATTACTCGCCGCCACTAATGAGGCTAAAAAGGTGAAAGTAACCGAAAATCCAAAACTTCCTAATAACAAAATAAATAGAAATAAACCTATATCTTTTACAGGATTATCACCGAAAAATATAAATAAACCCCATATTAATAAACTTAATACTAATAGTAACAAGGTATTATAAACTATCTTTGCTATTAAAACATGAGATGGGTTCAATAAACTGTAATAATACAGCACTCTGTTTCCTTTTTCCTGAACAAAACTTTTGACCATGGCATTAACGGCGACAAACAAAAGAATAATCCAGAAAAGAGTATTCCATACATTGGGTTGTATCTTGATAAAAGTTTCATAAACAACAAATAAAGTGGAAATTACATACAAAAATATACCGCTGATAGCAGAACGAGTTCTGAACTCTAACAGAAACTCTTTTCGCAACAACAATAAAATGAAATGTAAATCCTTCATATTCAATTTCTTAAAAAAGAAAACTCCTCCTAGATTTATTCATGAACACAAATATAAACTACTATCATCAATCTTTGCCATAGTTATGCTGCTATCTTCTGCAAATATCAAGGAAGACTGGTTAATGGTGAAGGCCAAACAAGGCGATGGGATAAAAAAATTATTAGTCCGTTACCATTTAGATACCCACTCATGTAACGAGGAAAAATTTCTTTCTCTGAATAATTTATCTCCCGAGGCGAGTTTAATTCTTGATAAAACATACCTTTTGCCCATTAAACAAGTTGTCTTTGACGGAAAATCAATCCGGACAAGCTTAGGCATTACCGAATTTGAGAAAGCAAAGGAAATTGAAAAATACAATGAACAACTTGTTTCATCTGGCATAAAACCAAAGTCATTTCAAACGGATAAAATGCTATGGATTCCGCACCATTTTACCCCATGTAATTTACCAGTTACCTCTGTTACCTCTAATGAAAAGGGGTTCCCGATTTTTGGAAAATATGAATCAACACCGATCCTCTCTGATGTTTTAAAAGGTAAAATATTTTATATTATCAGTGGCCACGGCGGTCCTGATCCTGGTGCTCAGGTGGTGAAAAATGGTCATACGCTTTGTGAAGACGAATATGCTTATGATGTAGGCTTGCGACTCTGCAGGAAACTTATTCAGGAAGGAGCTATGTCCTACATGATTACCCGGGATGGAAATGATGGTATCAGAGATGACGAAATATTACTTTGCGATAGAGATGAAACGGTCTGGGGCGGTGAAAAAATCCCTCTAAGTCAACTAAAAAGATTGGAACAGCGGATAGATGTAGTAAAATCATTGTACGAAAAAAATAAAAAAATAGCACCTAATGGTCAGTATCTTTTAGAAATTCATGTTGATTCGAGGCATACAGAACAACAGGTTGACCTTTTTCTCTACCATCAGGCGAACAGTCAAATTTCACATCAAATGGCCAATAATATTCATAAAACATTCAGCGAAAAATACAAGGAGAACCGCTCAACGGGTGTTTATAAAGGGACCTTGTCAAGTCGCGAATTATACTCTCTTGAAAATGCGCCCATGCCAGCTATTTATATTGAACTCGGCAATTTGAGGAATAATTTCGATCAACAACGATTTATTTTGCCTTCCAACCGACAGGCTTTGGCCAACTGGCTTTTCGAGGGCGTAAAATAAACCATTAGTCCAAAGCATTGATATTTGAAAGTAACCTTTTGATTTCTAAGCTATTATTTTTCCACCAATTTACAGTCCAGACAGGTAATAATTCAATATTATACTTTTTTAATTTATTCGTTTGTCTTACTTCCCAAATAAAGTCAGTGTGGGTTTCATTGGCATGAAATCCATCTAACAGAAAAAATATATAATTAGACTGAGCCATTTTTCTCTTTATAAAAAATGGAAAAAAGTCCTGATTGAAAAAGATATTTTTTTGAATTTCGTGAGTTGGCAATTTATCCTCGAGTTTCAACGACAATACCGACCAAAAGGAAGGATAATTCGCCTTAAACGATTCTTCTACTTCGGGTTTAAATTTTTGAAACTCATAATCCAAAGAGTAGATATCTCTAACACTTATGGCTTCTAATAATTTTAAATAAGGAATGAATAAATCATCATTATTTTCCACTTCCACCATTTGTGCTCTACTAAAGGAAGTTATGACCGTCAGATTATCCGAAGGTAACTGCGCTATTAATTCCACATAAGAAGGGGTAAAACAACCCTCGTTTACATACTCATTTACATCATGATAGGTGGTTAAAAGGTACACCGAATGGAAATGTTTAGATTGAATATCATGTGGCGTTAGAATTTCCAAACCATATTTTACCAGATGAGTAAAATGATTATTCAGCGCTGATTCCTGGTGTTGAATCTTAAAAATAAGTGTTGAAATAAAATTCCGTTGAGTTTCCGACATACAAACAACCCCTATGGTTGGTATATTTTCAGGCGTTGAGTAGCGAATTTTCGATAGCTCATTGATGAGAAAAGTGGCTTCTGCCTCATTTATCCCATTCGGCTGAAGGACACCATTAATTCTATGAAAATGAACATTCGCATCTTTAATTGCATGAATAGTAGGGTGACCTCCCTGCCACTGTTGCCATGGATTTCCCGGATAATAACAATGAATTTTGGATAGGCGAGAAACTGGATACCTCTGTTTTAGCTCATTATCAATATATTCATTAGGAAATGAAGGATTATAAAAATAAGTCACCCGAGGAGCCAGCGATTGAAATTTTGATAAAACGGCGGGAGATGAATACGATGCATCACCCCAGAAAATATGGTCAAAATGAAGAGATGGATTATCTTTAAAAAGCTCATTTAGCTGATTAACTGTCATACATACCACTGGAAAACAGTCTGTTAACAAAGGATTAATATCCTTTAAGAACAATAAATAATCTACTTCATTCAATGATTCTTTTTCAAACCAACTTATAATCTTCTGTAAAGTCTGTTTCTCTTCTTTCCTTAACTGTTTAATACGTTCTTTCCTTTTTTGAAACCACACAGATTGTATCTGCCGGGGTAACATGCTACGAAATAGCTCCCAATCGGCCTCAAAAGTCTCCAGCGGCAGGGATGAATCTGGAAGTTGGTGATGGTAGTGTCGTAATAAGACTTGGTGTAAGTACCAATTTTTGAAAGTCATTAACCAATCTTCCGGATTAATTGTCGAAAAAGATTGAATAATTGTTTTTGCACCTTTAGAAAGATTTTTCCAACTTAACTGCCATTGATAAAAGACGGGAAAGTCACGAAAATTTAGAAGAATCAGATCCAAATTATTAACCAGAGATTCCAGCCATTTTTGACGGGCTACTAAGGTGAGGGAATGATGTTCTAATTTTTCGAGAAAGAAAGACTTAGTATTAAAGCGCTGAATAGCTTCATCCATTAAGGTTTCAAGTTCGACAAATAAATTTTTTGTATTCCCAAAAGAATTTACGTTGGTACTGGAAGCACGAAGAACTTCCTCATTCACATAATCTGGAAGCCTGGATTGCCATTCTACAGCACTTTCCTTCAATGCGTCGAAGTACACCATCCAATCTCCTAAATGGGAAGCACCAAAATCCTGAGGTATTTCAGGAAAAACCCAGATCTTCTGGTTTTGAATTTTATTAATTAATTGTTGAAATAAAACATTTAGCTCTTCGCGCGCTTCTATGATTTTTTTTCCCCGATCGGCTACCTTACTATATAAAAGGAGAGAAAAACTTTTCGTATAAATAAAGTCATTGCCATATAAATCAAAATATCCATCAAATTTATTTTTCAACTCCTCAATAAGCTCTATAATCAATTGAATTTCGTTAAATAAGTGAATATTTAAAGAGTCTGAATACTGTGCCAGAGCATTTGAGTATTCAACAATAATAAATCGAAAGTTATTTCTTTCTTCATTTAGAAGTAAATTAAACTGATCAGCTCCTTCTTCAAAATCAGAAAGGTCTATAAGGCTGGTATTTAAAACATTTAAAGGATGTTGGAGCGTATTAATCGCTTCAAATCTTTTTTGTAAGGGTTCAATTTCTGACAATAAGGAATAAAATTCCGAGGGTATAAAATTAAAATTATCCGTAGGGATTCTAATATTAACTAATTTAATTTCATCACTACTAACGCTTTGTAAAAAAAGGGTAACAACCTCTGTCCAATCAAGCTGGTCAAATATTTTTTTTCTGGACGCAGCATACGCCAAAGATAACTTTGTAAAAAGCCTTTGGCAGGAAGCCAAAATTTCTTTAAAGTTATCTCCGGCAAAAACGGGAGAATTTTTTTCCTGTTGAATAATAAAAGTTAGTCTTTTTATGAGTTGCCTTAACTGTTCGCTCCCATGTTGAGATAAAACCAAATTTTCCAAATTATTTGAAGAAAAAAAATGGTCCATGGAGGTAAAAAATCCATTATTTTCTGAAATAATAAGGCAGGTCCTACCATTCGATAAAGCATTAGATACCATATTAAATAGTAAAAATTTCTTCCCGGTTCCTGCTGTTCCTTCAATAATTGTATGCGAATTTTCCTGGGTCTTATGATATGCTGCGGCCTGTTCAGGCAATAAAACTTGCAAACCAAAAGAATGTCCTGGTAAGGTAAGATTTTGGTTTTTATCAAAATAAATTGGATCTTCTTTTTGTTCAAAAAGTGATTTAAGAACCATTAATTGAACCGAATTTAAAATTTTATATTCATTTTTCCTGATCTCTATATTTTCTGCGCCAGACAAAGGAACAATAACATCATTACTATTAAATAGAGGATCAACAGCTTGATTTATAGCTCTAAAATCATCGAGATCGATTCCATTTTTATTTAAAAATGGCGAAATGACTGCTTTCAATTTATCGAAGGAAGGAAGCGCTAAAATTACTGGATTTACTACAGGTAACAAGGAAACATTCCGGTAAAACATCCACTTTACCCCCACTTTATCAACGGGCGTTAATGAAATATCCCAGATAAAAAAGGGTATGGATTTAACCTCGTTTCCCTGTATAGAAACCAATAAGGGGTACCCGACTTTAAGGGAAGGCGTTCCAAATCTAGAGTAAAACAATTTTTGCTTATGAAAAATTTCCCAGGTCAGCGCGGGAGAGAGCGTATTAAAAACCAGATTGGACGGCGCAATTAAATGTCCGGAGTCAGCAACCCACCTCAAAAAATCTATATCTTTTGAAAGTGCTAAAATATCTAAAGCTTTTTCGTTTGTTCTTAACCTATCATTTCCCATACTACCCAAACCTGAAACGAACTATATGATATAATTGCACGTTTACGTTAAAAATGAACTACTTATTCCAAAATATAATACATTAATTTATATACAAATATAATAAAATATAGATATCGAAACCATTTAAAAAACATTTAGTGAATGAACCGTTTAAAAAAAATAATGTTTCATTCTTCCTTACGAAAAAATTATGACTGAAAACAAAACTACCGAAGTAGCGGTAATTCTTACCGACGAAAAGAAAAGTATTATCTGGGTAAATGATGCCTTTCTTGCTATTTCAGGTTATTCATTATTCGAAGTGCTCGGTAAAAAACCAGGTAGTATTTTACAGGGGAAAAATACGTCGAAAGAAACCATTGAATTAATAAGTAAGTCGTTAAAAAAACAATTACCTGTTGAAACCCAAATTTTAAACTATCGAAAATCGGGGGAACCTTATTCCTGTCATTTGGCTATTCACCCCGTTTTTAACGATAAAAAAGAGCTAACAAACTATATTGCTTTTGAAATAGATGAAAGTAATAAATCACCTGAAAGTGAATATAGCATGCTTCAGATTCAAAAAAAATATAAAGCAAGCAGTTTAGAACCAATGGATGAGGTAACCCTTTTCAGGCGGTTAAACACTTTAATTATCAGTAAAAATTTATTCCTGGATCCTGATTTAGATATAAAATTAGTTGCCGTCGGCCTCAAAAGCAATACTAAATACCTTTCTCAGGTGGTAAATAACCAATTTGGCAACAATTTTAAACACTACATTAATCAGTTTAGAGTTGATAAATTAAAAGAAGTACTAAAAGACCCTAAAAACAAAGGAGCCAATTTATTTGAGATGGCGCAACAATGTGGATTCAAAAATAAATCTACCTTTCATAAGGTATTCAAGGAATTCACAGGTAACACTCCTAAAGAATTTCTATTGCAAAACAAGGATAAATAGATTGGAATATTTGCTTTTTAAATGATTATATCATTGAAAAGCAATTTGGATAAAATAAAAAAGGGAACCATGAATGATTCCCTTTTATTTTTGTAGCGGCGGCAGGACTTGAACCTACGACCTTCGGGTTATGAGCCCGACGAGCTACCAACTGCTCCACACCGCGATTTCGTTCTGCAAATATACACCTTTTTTTAACATTGGGTCAACTATTTTACAAAAAAGATTATTTAATTAATAAAAAGAGAATGGAAGCATTTATTTATGGTGCAAAAAGAACACCCATTGGAAGCTTTGGTGGCACATTATCAAGCCTTTCTGCTACTGCCCTTGGATCAAAAGCCATCGACGGATTATTTTCAGAGCAAGGTCCTGCTAAGGAGGAAATTCAGGAAATTTACATGGGAAATGTAATCGCTGCAAATTTAGGTCAAGCGCCCGCCAGACAAGCTGCCCTGGGTGCCGGTCTCAGCGAAAACGTTATTTGTACTACCATTAATAAGGTGTGTGCTTCTGGAATGAAAGCTACGCAATTAGCAGCCATGTCTATTCAAGCAGGTGTAAACGATTGGGTGATTGCCGGTGGAATGGAAAGTATGAGTAATGTACCTCATTATCTTCCGTCCCTTCGATGGGGAAATAAATATGGCAATGCTGAAGTTTTGGATGGTTTAACAAAAGACGGTTTAACGGATGCCTACAATGGCGCTGCCATGGGTAATTGCGGTGATGCGACCGCAGAAAAATATCATTTTTCAAGGGAAGAACAAGA
>JBMLQR010000034.1:0-6823 GCA_049241465.1 Saprospiraceae bacterium
ATCATCATTTAATAAATAATTTAAGGAGTTTAGCATTTAAAACATCTGAATCATATTTAGAACTATTTTCTGATTGATTAGTCGTACGGGTCAAAGTGACATCAATGGAGGGGCATCGAATCATTTCCGTACCAAAAAAGCCATAACCAGCATAGCAAACATTTCCAGCAATGGTAGTACGATTAATTCCCATTCCACCATCCAGACCTCCAAATCCTCCAATGGACACTTGAGGTATGTTGATCATAATATCAAGGGTTGATTTATTTTTGAATATCTTACCAGAAAATAAAGCATCTATAAATTTAACCAAATCCTGCGTTGAACTCACCAAGCCGCCTGCGCCGAACAAATCCCAGGAAGGATCCCAGTTTCTTGTATCGACCGTTCCATACATCGGGTGGGACAAACGTGCAAATCCACCTGACGGCTCATTTTCCAGCGTTTCCATCCAGGAATCTTTGAGCCCCAGTACGTCGAAACGAAGAACGGTACGCAAAGCTTTGGCAAGATCCATATTGGTTTGAAGTTCAAGAATTTCACCAAGCAATATATATTGAGTGTCACCATATTCATACAATGAACCTGGAGGACCTAAAACTTTTCCTTCGGTCATTGCCAGTTTTAATTGTTCCTCACGCGTCCATCTATACGTTGGCTGATTAAATATGATTTTATTAAATTTAGCAGATTGTGTATAGTCGTACATACCCGCAGTATGTTCAAGAAGATGTCTTACCAGAATAATATTTGGTTTATAACCTCCATCTTTTAAAATTTGGACTGTGGCAGGTTTCAGCACCTTATCAATTGGCGTATCAAGCGTGAACTTCCCTTGTTCCATTAACAAGAGAATTGCAGCCGCTGTAAATGTTTTTGTGATACTGGCCGATCGAAAAACATCTGTTGGTACTAATTTTCTATTTCCCTCCCCGAATTTACCTGCTGCTCCAGACCAAAGAAAATTTCCTGCCCGTATGGTTAACAATGAACCAGGAAGTTCAGGAAAATCCTTAATTTCTTCTTCCAATAATTGTTGAATCATCTTTGCTTTCTCCTCATCATTTAGATCAACATTGGGTTCTGAACCGGTTATATCAGACATACATCCAAAGCTTGAAAATCCAATCATAAGGAATAATGCAAAAAAGTATACATTTTTAAGCATGTTTGAAAGCATTTAATTTAACCAGAAAGAAACAGCAACTATAAAAGTAAACAAAATAAAAAAGAAAGTAATGAATTCGTCCATGATCCATGAAATCAATCTTTCCATTTTCGAAGTGGCATTGAAACGGTAAAAAGGGTTGAAAAAACATTTGTACTTCTGTTTCTACATTTTGTTCGTCAACCATAAATCATTAAAACTTGCATTTTTTACAAGTTTTAATGATTTATGGGTTATATTTGTTCTATGGCAAATTTGATCTTTAGAAAACAATACATAAAAAAACTGCTGGCTTACAAAGACATAGACCTCATAAAAGTGGTTACAGGCTTACGTAGGTCAGGTAAAAGTACGCTACTGGAATTGTATCGTACCGAGTTGAAAAAATTAGGTGTTCAGCCAGACCAGATGGTTTCCTTAAACTTTGAGGAGTTTGAATTACGTAGATTTCTAAATGATTTAGACGGATTGTATGCACATATTATTGGGAAAATAGATTTGTCGAAACCTTGCTATGTGTTTTTAGATGAAGTGCAAAACGTAAAAGAGTTTGAACGCTTAGTGGATGGTTTATTCGTAAAAAATAATATAGACGTTTATATAACAGGTTCAAACGCCCATTTACTAAGTGGAGAATTGGCAACTTTGTTGAGCGGACGATACATTGAGCTTTCCATTCTTCCGTTTTCATTCAACGAATATCTAACAGCACGACACATTGATATAACTAATAAATATCTCAATTACGAGCTACTTTTTTTTGATTTTGTAAATGAAACCTCGTTGCCAAAAGGTACAGCATTGCGGGAACTTGGCTATGACAAAATTGTCGAATACCTGGAAGCCATTTACAACACCATAATTGAAAAAGACATAACGCAACGGCATCAAATAAATGACAAACGTGCTTTTGAAAATATTATAAAATTTTTAGCCTCAAACATTGGTAGGTCGCTCTCTCCCGGTAATATTGCCATAGCTTTAAAAAAAGATGGACAAAAAATCCATAACACTACGGTACAAAAATACCTGGAATACCTGGTCACAAGTTTTGTTTTTTATAAAGTAAATCGTTTTGATCTGAAAGGTAGAAAACAACTGGCTACTCAAGAAAAATACTATTTGGTTGATGTAGGATTACTCAACGTTTTAGTCGGCAAAGAACGAACAACCGAAAGAGGACATATTTTAGAAAACGTCGTTTTCTTAGAACTCTTACGACGAGGAAATAAAATATGGACAGGCTCCGATAGGAACAGTGAAGTTGACTTTGTATGCAAAACCCCTACAGGCGATATGGAATACTACCAGGTTGCGTGGCAAATGACCGATGAAAAAACCATAGAAAGGGAATTTAGTGCCTTAGAAAAAATAAAAGACAACTATCCTAAATATCTACTCACGACCGATGGATTTACTCAAGACCGAAACGGTATTCGACATTTGAACGTGTTCCATTGGCTTCTTAACAACAAAGAGAGCCAAGAATAATCAAATCCTCTCAATCGTGTCACTAAATACCTATATTATTCTTACTTATAAATGACCCCGTCTTTCATCACAAATTTTACCTCGCGAATCTGGGAAATATTTTCCAGCGGATTTCCCTTTACGACCACCAAATCAGCTAAAAATCCTTCTTTAATATGCCCCAGTTTATCTTGCCAATTCATAGCACGGGCATTTACTGAAGTAGCTGCCTTTAAAATATCAAGATTAGGCATACCATACTCAGCCATCAGCTCCATTTCCATGACATTATCTCCATGTGGAAAAACGCCCACATCGCCACCCATGCCAATGGTAACACCCGAGGCCAGGGCCGCTTTGAAACTTAATTTCTTACGCACCACATTTTCCGGATCGGGATCAATGCCTTTTTTCCAGCCCCTGTATTGGGTTATTTTATCTACAGCTGCAATGGTAGGCATAAAAATGACCTGATGTTCCTTCATCAACTTTCCAATTTCTTCATCGAGAAAATCACCGTGTTCAATCGTTACCGCCCCGGCCAAAACGGATCTACGGATGGCTTCTTTCGATTTTGCATGACAAACCATGACGCGTCCACTGCTCGTTGTAACCTCATTAATCAGTTTTAGCTCATCGAGGGTAAAAGTTGGCCTGTCTTCACCCATAAGACCCCAGCGATAATCGGCATATATTTTAATAAAATCGGCACCTTGCCAAATCTGATCACGCACCACCCGAACTAACTCATTTCCGTCGGCAGGTTCGGCACCCAGCATTATTTTTTGGTCATTATCATATCCTTTTGGGCCGTAAGATCCTGTCGAAACAATAGCTCTTCCTGCAACCAACATGCGGGGACCCTCGATAATCTTATCGAGAATCGCTTTTTTTAGGGAAACATCGGCATAACCTGCCCCTTCCGTTCCCAAGTCGCGGACAGAAGTAAAGCCAGCCATGAGTGTATTTTTAGCATGTACCGACGCCCTGATAGTTCTCAATGCATCGGTTTCTTTTAGCACCTGGGTATCCCAATCGGTAATATTATATGGATATAAAAACAGGTGCGCATGACCTTCAATCAACCCTGGCAAAAGGGTTGCATTCTTAAAATCGAGCACTTTTGCACCTGAGGGAATAGGGCTTGATTTTTCTACAATGGCCATTATTTTATTACCCTTCACAAGAACAGCCTTTCCTGTCCACATTTTTTCCCCATCAAAAAGACGATCGGCGGTGAGATAAAAAACATCTTGTGCCAATGATATATTTGGGCTGAAGCAGCTTGCATATAAAATCAAACAAAAAGCGAATTTGAACAGATTTTTCATTTTAAATTGGGTATGCGATGTGAGAAAAGGATTTCCATTCTAAAATTAATTAATTTTGTCAAATTAATTAGCATAACCTGATGATTCAATTCTGCCTTCTTAGTTGGTTCACTCTTTTTTCATTTGCTTCTGACGATCCAAAAGAAATACTCCAACCCTTTTTGGATAAATTAGGACAACCTGAAGAACAAGTTCGCATTGCCTGGTTTGGAGATTCTGGTATTGAAGCCGATCTGATTACACAAACTATTAGGGATAGTTTACAAAAATGGCATGGAGGAAAAGGCGTTGGTTATATGCCTGTTCTCTCCAGAGCGCCTGGATACAGAAAAACCATTACGCATAAATTTTCGACCAACTGGCTTTGGGAATCACTCGAGCCAGCGGCTGCCTATAAACGAAATCCAGGCATTTCCGGACATGGTTTTTACAGTTACAGGTACTCTACCAGTAAACAAGAGGCACCCTGGGCCTTATTTCGGGCAAATAACACCTCACCACGCATTGATTCCTTCCCTCAGGTACGCCTTTTTTATGGCAAAAACAGATATGGCAGCCTAAACGCTAAGGTGAATTTTTCAACAGATAGTATTTCAGGAGAGGTAGGTTTGCGCGATACTTTCCTCGTTAATGATCTTTTATTGTATGAAAATCCAACCAAACAAATCAGGATAAGTGCTCAGATTCCACCTGAAATTCCCTTATACGGCCTGAGTATGGAAAGCAAGGAGGGTGTATTACTCGATAATTTTAGTTTACGAGGGTTAGATGGACCCCGACTGACCAAAATTCCAGTGAATATGCTGGCTGGGTTTCAGGAAAAGCTGAAATACGATTTAATCGTTTTTCAATTTGGACTGAATGTTTTAGGACCCACTCAAACGGATTACCGATACTTTGAGATTAAAATATTAAAATTAATCCAGCATTTTCAACAAGCATTCCCCGGTGTACCCATCCTTATTATTGGGCCACCGGATAAATGTAACGGACCGGCTGGTGGGAAATATTCGAATCCGGGACTACCCTATCTGACTGCAAGTATGCAGAAAGCGGCAAAACAAGGAAATGCTGCTTTTTTTAGTCTGGCAGAGGCTATGGGCGGCCCAGGCAGTATGAAACGATGGGTTGAAAAGGAAAGACCCGCTTTGGCAGCGGCTGATTATACCCATTTTACATTTGCCGGTGCAGAAAAAGCTGCCCATCTTATCCTGCCCTTATTTCAAAAATAGGGGTAGGAAATGTCCATTAAGATAAATTCTGTTGTGAGCGTTTTTTCATTTCTACCAGCATTTCCTTTTGCAGTTTAATAATCTCATCAATTCTTAACATCCAGGCACCAAATAATCTAATAATTAAGATAAATGCAATCAATAAAATAATTCCAATAAGTACTTCCATAATAAGTGTATTTTTAAATTTATACAAAGATATGTACTCATTTTGCCAATTAAGGTCAGTCGTTTTATTTTTTTCACATTTGAAAAAATTATATAATGGAAACGGACCATCAAACCATTAAGATTGACAGCTATCTGTCTTACTCTTTCATTTTTGCTATCATTGAATCGATAAAATCATTTACATTTAATTCCTTTAATTCAGCATATATTTTTTTGTCCTGATTAGCTTTTTCGGCTAATTCATATTTCATCTGTTGATATTTTAATCTTGCCCAATCATTATTTCTCAAAAAATTTCGAGACAAAATATGCCTTTCCAATGCTTTGCTATCCACGGGACAAACATATAAATGGTGTTTAATTTTGTCTAAAATTTGATTTGTCCATCCAATATTTCTTTTAAAAACTTCACGATTTTCTATTCCCTGATTTCCATTATGGTAATATCCCATGGTCAAAAGGTCAGCTTTTATTTTTTCAAAATCACCTTGATGGTAATAAATGATATCAATGTCAATGATAGGTTTCGAATCTAAATCTGGGACAGAAGTACTTCCAATATGTTCCATCGTAAGATTTAAACCATGAAGTCCCTTTTCAATTTCACATTTTATGGACGCATAATCATTAATCCATTGTGGTGTATATTTTTCAATAAGCATATTCATCCATTTCGTCCCTTCATTTGACAAAAAAATCAAAAAGCTGATCTAAGATCTTTGCATTTACAATCTATCATATAATTGACCTGGAATTCCTTTTAAAATTATAGCTATTAATTTCCATCTTTTCGTGATATAAACCATTTTCTTTCTCTGTTTTATCGCGTTAAAAATTTGTCGTGTTGCTTTTTCAACAGAGGCAACCCAAAATTGTCCTTCGCCTTTTGCCATATCAGTGTCAACAAATCCTGGTCTAACATCTGTCACAAAAATTTGACCCTCAAGTTTCGATGCTTTTTGTCTTAAACCTTCTAAATAATTTATTTGATATGCTTTTGTAGCGTTATAAGCAGGAGCGATTCCACTTCCACGAAGACCACCTACTGACGTTATAACAACCAAATGACCTGACTTCTGACGCTCAAAGAAATTGAAAGCCCAATTTGAAATACAAGTAAATCCAGTTACATTAGTATCTATGGTACGTTTTTCAATGTCAAAGTCTAGTTTTTCATTTAAGTCCCCTGTTCCCGAGCTAATAATCAACAGGTCAAGTCCACCGAGTTCATTTTTTAATGCTTCCAAATGCTCACTAATTACTTCTGTGTTAGTCACATCAAAAGTTTTTGTAATGAAAGAGTTTGGTTTTTGTGCTTTCAAATCTTCAAGTAATTCTGTTCGTCGGCCAGTAATTCCAATGTTGTAATCATTTTCAGATAGAAGTTTTGCCAGTCCTTTACCTATTCCGGAAGTCGCACCAATAACTATTGCGTTTTTCATTTCAATTTC
>JBMLQR010000034.1:6923-10692 GCA_049241465.1 Saprospiraceae bacterium
CTTTACCTATTCCGGAAGTCGCACCAATAACTATTGCGTTTTTCATTTCAATTTCACATTTTATGGACCCACAATCTTTAATCCATTGTGGTATATATATTTTTCAATAAGGATATTCATTGCCATTTCGTCCCTTCATTACTCCATCAACACCTTTACATCTTTAAACAAAAAGGGGTTATCACTCAGCCTCAATGCCATTCCGCTCGCAGTGCTTACATTCCGGAGAATGACTTCTCTGGTTCTTACAAAAGGAAAGGTTTCCTGGTAAGAAGCATCTTTCATAGCTGGATTGAAATTTGAAAAAATGGCGGGACCTTGGTAAGATTCCGGATGATTGGCATCGTTGATTTGTAGATTTTCAATCGTTATCCGTTCCGGCATATAACAGGTGTAACCGAAATCATGCTGACTGGAATTAGATCCTCCAATCAGGCTTGAATTCGCAGGCTTTCCACCGGAAGGCACGAAAACGCAGTTGCGGATTAAAACATCTCCCTGCCAGGTACTGCCATAGTCAGAGCGCAAATTTATCAAAGCATAGCCATTGATGGTCGAATTCTCCACGGTCAGCAACCCGCTGCCAATGGCATTTATACCCATGTGCCCAAGGGTAGAGTTGCGAATGGTCGCATTAGCCACTCCCATGTGGGCATCAAAACGCGAAAAGATGCATGAGTCATACAATAGATTTTTACTGAAGTTAGACCCCATGATTCCCCAGTAAGTTTTGTCATTGATATCATTGGTCTGCCTGCACTGAACGAACGACACATTGATGGCACGATTTACAGAAATATCATAAGTGCCCATAGAAACGGACTTTTCTGCCGCGCCAATGGTTATATATGTTTTATGTCCTGTAAGCACAGTATTCTTCACTGTTACATAAGCGCAATCGCCAATATTAATGAAGCCACCATAAGGCGCTCCATGTTCTCCTTCACCGGTGACGCGATGTTCAAGCCCCTGCACCAGCACATGGGAGCGCCTGATAGCGATATTCCTGCTATAATAATTGTACTTTGATTCCTCTTTGTTGGCTATTGTCCTAAAACGCCCACCAGAAATAGTTAGCGTATTTTCATCCATCGGAATAGCTGTGATATCCGTAATCTGGTCGAAGTCCCAGACAATTGGGGCATTCATATCCACGTTACCGTTTTTATCGACAACAAAAATATCCGTTTGTGACGAACCATTATTTTGATTGAGCCCAAAACGTATAAAGCGTTTTACCTTTGCATTGGTAACCGTGATGAGGCAGGCTCCAGGCAAAGAATGATCGATTTTCTGCTGATTTCTCTTCAGGGAAGAAATTTTTTCCAGTTTAAACGGTTTCAAATCGGAGTTGACCATAAAAACTGATGCATTACGATTTTGCACCTTGGTATCATCGATGATAAAAGTTGCCTTCCCGAAATCTGTATTGGTTCGAATGAATGCGGTTCGTTCTTTTCCACTAATATAATAAATGGCATCATCGTTGGCTTTCACTGACAGGCCGTACTGATTTGCAAAGGCGTGCGTCGCAGCAATGTTATCAATATCATCGGTTTTTCCATCTCCCCTGGCACCGAAATCGCTGTAACGAACCCATCCCCTTTTTTTAAATGCAAGCAAATTTTTTGGAGAAATATTCACCTGTAATTCCCCCTTTTCACCGGCGTTAACGATCGTTTTCCTTTTTTCAGCGCTTATTAAAACATTATCAACGAGGACATTAGTCTGCCCCCATCCCATTGTCATGAAGATGGTCAGCAAGAAAATTATTAGCGCATATTTCATCTGAGCCTATTTTAATTAGAAATCGGTTCTTAAAACTACTTAAATTTCTTTTAACTATTGCCATTTATTTAAGCTCAAGATTTTTAATCAAATTTCCAATGGTAATTTCTTTCATTTCTTGTTCTAAGTCTTTAAATCCTGTTTTATTAACTGACTTGATTTGCTCCCCGTTTCTTAGAAGATGTATTTCGTCACAAATATCGCTTAGTGTTGAAAAAATATGTGATGAAATAATTACTATTTTATTTAGTTCTTTTAGTTTTAAAATAATCTCTGTCAAAATGATATTACTTTGAATATCAACACCATTAAAAGGTTCGTCTAAGATGAAATATTCATTTTCCTGCAGAAGAATGGCGGTTATGGCTAACTTCTTCTTCATTCCTGTCGAGTATGTTGAAGCATACTGATCGAGTGGCAAGTCAAAAATATTTTTATTGTCAATATCCACATTCGTCTTTCCGCGTGCATTGCACAATAATCTTATGTACTCTCTGCCTGTCATCATTGTGAAAAAGAAGGGTTCAGTCAAGAGTAAACCTAAGTGATTTTTTAATGGCATAACATCAGAAATTATTTCTCCACTATAGCTTTCCAGACCTGCGATACATCTGAATAGGGTGGTTTTTCCCGCTCCATTCTCTCCAACAATTCCATAGACATTTCCTTTTGAAAATTCCATAGAAAGGTTTTTCAACACCTCCTTATTGCCGAATAATTTACTTAGTTCCTTAATTTTTATCATTCAATAGAAATTTTAGTTTATTGACAGATTTTAGGTAGAAAAATGGAATGACAGCCAACAACAATGGTGGAAAAAATAGGCTAAATGCCACTATCATTCCTTCTGGCAGGTTCATTTCTCCTGGATAGGCGGAATATTTCGCAAGAATAATAGTCCAAAGAAACAAAAGTCCAACCAAGAAAAAGCCTAAAATTAATGCAACCTCTGTTGGATAAAAAATCAACATACTTATTAGTATTGGGGCTGTTAAAAAAGCCGCGTTTTTTGATGCATGAAGCATTTTATTTTTCAGAAACTTGCCGGGTGTTTCAGCGTGAACCCAAACATAATATTCTTGCTCAGGCTTAGAATAAAACCCCAAAGTGGTTAAGAAAATCAATAAAAATGAGAAAACACCCAAATTAAAATTATCCACATTTATGGCAATGAATGCCAAAGCATAAGCCATTGGAAATAGGTAAAAAGTCCTTCTGAAACCTGTTGAAAATTCAAATGGCCTCTTTGAAAATGGCGTTGGAATGGATAGATTGAAATGAGCATGAAAAGAGACTAAAGCAAAATAAATCGAACACAATACCAAAATACCAGCTTCAAAAATCAAGCTTTTGTATAAAAGGATAGAAACAAAAGGAATGCTAACCATTAAATTTTCCAATATCCTGATTTTATTTTTTGTTTTATCTCCAAAAGTTGACTGTAAGAAGTCCGTTCTATTTTTTTCAGAAAGTTGGAATTGAAAACTAAGGCAAGATAAAATAACTAAGTATTTGGCAAATGATGTCTTTTGAAACAGGTATTCCGCCAATAGAATAAATGCGGCAAGACCCAAAAGATAACCCAAACCAGGATGTAATCCCGCTTTTTTAATCTTTCGGTTTGTCAATACCAACAACAAGTTAAAATAATTTTTCATTTTATGTAGGACAGTATTTTTATCAAGGTTTTCTCTTTAAAAATTATCTTTTTAGAGAGAAAAGCCTGTTGTAAATGTACACATTTGGGTGAAAAATTCCTGTTAAAAAGAAATCTCCATCATGTTGGCTGCTCAACTTTATAATTTGGGAAAAATGTCATAAAAATAGGAAGAGAGCTGATTGCAAGTCAGGGTTTCGCAAAATACAAAAAGAGATATGTGCCAGTTGTTTAAAGCAATGGGGGCAGGCTTATCCATCAAAATGGACGAAGAACCCTATAACACCGGAATATGAAAGTAAGTACAGCAATAAAAAGCATGTT
>JBMLQR010000035.1:0-30677 GCA_049241465.1 Saprospiraceae bacterium
CGAGATCTGAAATCTTCAGTTAGTCCTGTTGCATTCCAGCGACCCGTTCTTCTTAAATCAAGCCATCTTAAACCTTCGTGGGCAAATTCCAATCTACGTTCTTTCAAAATAGCATTAACTAATCCAGCAGTTGTGGTTTCCGCAGCATCACTTAAACCAGCACGCTTGCGAATTACATTTAACTCTGTAAGTGACTCCGCTGTCCTGTTAAGGTTAGCATAAGCTTCCGCACGGATTAAATGCATTTCCGCTAATCTGATGAGTAAAACGTTGTCTATACCGTTGATACGAGTATATTTAATTGTTTTATTTGCTGGTGCTGTACTAACATTTACAACCCTTCTGATATCTCCGGCTTCATGAGCATCTCTTAAAGAATTAGAAGAAGTAAACTCGTTTCTTCCACCATTTGCTGTAGGATAATACCAAAATGCAATGGAATTAGTGTTGTTAATATCAAATTGTAACTCCCAGATTGCCTCTGATGAGTTTTGGCTTAACCAGATATTCTGATAATTAGCGCCAGTAAGAAGAGTATGTCTTTTGGAGTTGATTACTTCAGAGGCAGCAGCTTCAGCCAAAGCCCATTCATTTCTCACAGCATGTACGCGAGCTTTTAATGCCAGCGCCACATTTTTATTAGCTCTACCATTACCATTTGTTGCAACAAGGTTGGCAACGGCGAAATCAATATCTTCTAAGATTAACTTCCAAACCTCTTCCTCAGAAGCTTTAGCCTTAGGTGCTGCATCTTCTGCAGAAAGGGTAGGTACCGTATAAATAGGAACACCAACACCACCAGCTTTATTGAAACCCGCAGGAGAACCCCCAAATAGAGTTACCAGGTTAAAATAATGAAATGCACGTAACAATCTTGCTTCTCCAATAGCATTATTGGCATTGAAACTTGGATCTTTCACTGTAGGAACCGATGCAATTACATTATTTGCACGGTTAACACCAATATATACCTGATTCCAAAGGCCACCAATATTGGTATTATCTGCCAATACCTGACGATTGAAAATTTGAGCATAGGTTGGGAAAGTTCCCGTATGATTAATGTTATCAGCATATAAATCAGGTAACACCTGTAACTGAAGCCCAAAATAATTACTATTTTGGATAGCGTTGTACGCTCCTAATAGAGCTGCATCAACATCTTGTTTTGTTTTAAAACCTACCGATGCATCTAGGGCAGTGTAAGGTTCCAATTCCAGGTTATTATCACAAGCCTGGAAAAAACCAAAGGCTGAGATTAAAATGGATATTTTAAATATGTTTTTCATTTCAACATGTTTTCAATCTAAAAAAAAAGAATTTAATCATAGGATTATCCCTTATTAGAATCCAATGTTCAATCCAACTAACAATGATCTCGATTGTGGGAAAGTTAAGAAATCAGTGCCAGGCGCTGTATTCGTCTCTCCAAATGTACTTACCTCAGGATCGAAACCAGAGTAATTGGTAAAGGTTAACAAGTTTTGACCCGTAACATAAATTCTTGCGCTGCGCATTTTAACTTTCTCCAATAATTTAGTTGGGAAAGTATAACCAAAAGTAACGTTCTTTAAACGCACATAAGAAGCGTCTTCCACAAAACGATCAGAAACTCTTCTATTGTTATTTGGGTCTTGAAATACAGCTCTTGGCATAGTTGCACTTGTATTTTGCGGTGTCCAACGATTTTTTACTGTATTCGCCTGACCAAATACGCCGTTCATACCTTCAGAAAAAGCACGGGTATTGTTGAACACAAAATTACCTATACTGTACTGGAAGAAAAAGCTTAAATCAAAACCATAAGCCTGAATAGTATTTGTAACACCACCATAATAGTTAGGATTGGCATCACCTAGTATTTCTTGATCATCACTGGTAATAACTCCGTCATTATTTATGTCTTTGAACTGGATATCACCAGGTCTGGTAAGGGTTGATTGATAAACCGCTGTTGAACGTCCAGTCAATTCCTTTGCTTTCTTATCTAATGCATCAATCTCGGCCTGTGTTTGGAAAAGACCAACCGTTCTGTAACCTCTGAATGCACCTAAGGCTTCACCCTCAGCTACCCAACTGGCAAAACCAGCTGCGAATGGTGTTCCCGCTAACTTAAGAATTTCATTATCGAAAAATGAAATATTAAAGTTCGTTGTCCAAAGTATATTTTTAGTTTCGACATTAGTTGTTGTTAAACCTATATCAATACCTTTATTACGAATAGAACCAATATTTTCCTGAATACCAGTGAAACCTGAAGCACCAACCAAAGGTCTGTTAAGCAACAATTGGTTAGTTGTTCCCTGATAAGCATCAACGGTTAATTCAAGTTTGCTCTCAAATAAAGCAATTTCCAATCCTAAGTCAAAATCTTCGCGTTCTTCCCAAGTAAGATTAGGATTTCCCAATTGCGTAGGCGCTAAACCCGCTCTTTGCAAATAATTTGCACCTGGAGCAATTAAAGCACGGGATGCAAAGTTGGCAATATCCTGATTTCCTCTTCTACCCCAACTAGCCTTTAACTTAACCTCAGATAATACCTTAGATTTTGGAAAGAATGACTCCTCTGAAAGTCTCCATGCTGCAGAAGCAGAAGGGAATACACCCCAACGGTTATTTGCACCAAAACGGGAAGAACCGTCGGCACGTACACTACCAGAAATAAAGTATTTTCCAGCCCAGTTCATGTTCAACCTTGAGAAATAACTATTAAGTCCCCATGCTGATTTTGAAGAAGTTACGTCTTTTTTTACAGAAGCTGCATTTAACTCACGAATGGTCTTTCCAGGGTAATTTTCACCCACACCATATAACGATTCGAACTGGCTTATTTGTACAGAGTTTCCTACCAAACCGTCAAAATTTAGTTTTCCAATAGCCTTTCTGTAAGAAAAGTAATTTTCGTTAACCAAATTCAAATCCGATGAATAACCTTGCTCACCACGACCATTTACACCCGCTGCCTGAATATGACTTGCCGGAGTAAAACGATCATCGCGTAAGTTAAGATAATCAACGCTGAAAGAACTTCTGAAAGTCAATCCTTCTAAAATGGTTAATTCACCAAATATATTAGATAATAAACGGTTGGTATAAACATCGTAAGTAGGCTCAACTGCATTGGCTACCGGATTTTCAATACTTGCATTAGCGTCACGACCATACGTTCCATCTGCATTCAATACAGGAATATGTGAACCCAACAATAATGCAGTACTCAATACACCGTAAATATTGTTATCGTTCTGAATACGTGTATTATGAGAACGGCTAAATCCTGTACTTACGCCAATCTTGAACTTGTCGGTAACTAAGTTATCTAAGTTCATGCGGAAGCTGTAACGATCAAATGATGAACCCTTTACAACACCTCCCTGATCGAAAACAGAGCCAGAAACAAAGAATTTTGTTCTATCAGTTCCCCCAGAAACGTTTAAATCAGTTTGAGAAATAGGTGCCGATTGAAATATTTCATTGAACCAGTTCGTTGTTGGATATGTACTTGGATCTGCATCCAGATTTCTTAATCCTAATTGACTCGGTATAACCGTTGCACCGTATCTCGCTTTTACACCTTCTTGTAAAAGAGCCACATACTCAGGACCTGTTAAAGGATCTATGGTTTTCCATACTTCCTGTGTTCCACGATAAGTGTTCAACGAAATTTGTGTTTTTTGTTGCTTTCCTCTCTTCGTTGTAATGATAACAACGCCATTACTGGCTCTTGAACCATAAATACTGGCTGCTGCGGCATCTTTTAAAACGTCAATAGATTCAATATCAGCAGGATTCAAATCAGCTAACGCGTTAGTTTGTTGTCCACCTACACCAATTTGAGAGTAATTACCCGTATTAATTGGAATACCATCTACTACATATAAAGGTTGGTTACCTGCTGAAATGGAAGATGGGCCCCTCACTCTGATAGATACAGAAGCACCTGGCGTTCCAGAAGCTGAGGTAACCTGTACACCAGGAGCCTGACCTTGTAGCGCTTGATCCACACCAGTAACTGGTAGTCGGGCAATAGTTTCAGAAGTAATCTTACTCACAGAGCCTGTTAATTCCTTTTTACTTTGTGTACCATAACCTACGATGACGATATCTGTCAGATCAATGGCTTCTTGTTCGAGCATTACGTTATAGGTGTTACTTGCACCTATGGCAATTTCTTTGGACGCATAACCTGTATAACTGATTATTAAGGTTGTGCTATTTGCAGGAATTGTGAAAGAGAAAGCACCAGACACGTCACTTACCGTTCCGGTCGAGGTTCCCTTAACCAATACGGAAGCACCTATGAGTGGTTCCTTCTTGTCATCTGTAATTGTGCCGGAAATGGTTCGTTGTGCAATCAACGAGGCCATTGTCCCAAACCACAAAAACAAAACTAGTACTTGTTTTTTCATTTGTGAAAATTTAAGTTTAAAAAAGTATTGCAATGAATCAATTATTAAGGCTTTTTCTGACCTTTTGTTCAATTTAGATGTAATTATAGCACATTTAATATTCTTAGTCGAAAAAACTTGTTTATCTGTCTATATTTGTTTAACCTATTTTTTATTAATTTTTCTTCTCTACTTTAATCTTCAGTTAAGAAATTATTAAAAAAATATCAACAAATCCTGTTCAAGTGAAGTATTAAATTTACATTTTTAATTCCCTTTTATGGATAAAGTTTATCACGATTTAAATGAATATGCAGCAATGCATTCTTCAAAATCATCCGAACTATTGTATCAACTCGAGAGAGAAACGCACTTGAGGACTTTGGCTCCAGTTATGCTCAGTGGTTCCCTCCAAGGTCAATTACTAAGACTTTTAAGTCTTTTGGTTAAACCTGAATTTATCCTGGAAATTGGTACTTTCACAGGTTACGGTTCTCTTTGTTTAGCGGAAGGTCTCACCGAAACTGGTCAACTTCATACCATTGAACCTAATCCGGAAGTCCTTTTCATTGCAGAAAAATATTTTAACCTTTCCCCATTTAAACATCAGATTTTTACCCATCTCGGGAAAGCCGAAAATGTAATTCCAAATTTATCCATTCCCTTTTTTGATTTGATTTACCTCGATGGCGGAAAAAGGGATTATGCTATGCATTACGACCTTATCATAGACAAGGTAAAGCCTGGTGGATTAATTCTCGCTGACAATGTCCTTTGGAGCGGAAAAGTGCTCAATCCTAAAGATGAAGATTCCCAAATCATTCATACCTTTAACACGAAAATTTTAGAAGACTCCAGAGTTGAAAATTTATTGCTACCCATTAGAGATGGATTAATGGTTATGCGCAGGACCTAGTATTTTAAAATATATATTATGAAACTAGAGCATATCGGTATCGCCGTGAAAGATCTTCACCAGGCCAATTTATGTTATGAAAAGTTATTGGGTATAGCCCCCTACAAAATGGAGTCTGTGACTTCGGAAGGTGTCAATACCTCTTTCTTTCAAACAGGTGAATCTAAACTTGAACTCCTGGAGGCCTCGCATTCTCTCAGTCCAATCGCTCGATTTATAGATAAAAAAGGAGAGGGAATTCATCATATCGCTTTTGAAGTGCCTGACATTTATTCCGAAATACAACGCCTGAAAGAGGAGGGATTCGAATTTATAAATGAAAATCCTAAGCTAGGTGCAGATAATAAACTGGTTTGTTTTGTCTATCCCAAAAATGCTCATGGCGTGTTAATAGAATTATGTCAAACTATTAAAGACTAATTATGGATGTATTTCAATATGCTGTTATTATAATAGGAGGAATTCTGGCAGGTATAATTAATACTTTAGCTGGGAATGGTTCAGCCATTACCTTAACCATTTTAAGTGAAATGATGGGACTGCCAGGCAATATTGCCAATGCAACCAATAGGATAGGTATCGTGGGGCAGAGTTTCACCAGTTTTGTCGTTTTTCAAAGAAAAGGGCTGGTGGACTTTAGCAGAACCTGGCATTATTTAATCCTCATGATTTTAGGATCTCTCGGAGGTGTTTGGGTAGCATTAATTATTAGTAATGAGGCTTTTATTGAGGTTTTTAGGTTTTTAATGGTATTCATGCTCATTGTTATTTTAATTAAACCAGAAAGATGGCTACGAGAAACTGATATCCACCATAAACCCTCCTTATGGATGTCTATTCCCATTGCTTTGTTAATAGGTTTCTATGGTGGTTTTATTCAAATGGGCATGGGTATTTTCTTCCTTATTATCATGGTTCTGGGTGCTAAATTTAGTATCGCCGATGCTAATATTCTGAAAATTGCTGGGGTAGGTATTTATACTTTTATCGCTCTGGCCATTTTTGCCTTCATGGGAATCGTCGATTGGGAAGCAGGTATCATCATAGCCATTGCACAAACGATTGGAGGATATCTAGGCGCCATATTTGCTTCAAACCATCCAAATGCCAATAAATGGGCGCATCGATTATTGATTGCCATGGTCATTATATCCATCATTCAGTTATTTGACCTTACAAAATGGATTTTCATCTAATTTTTTTAATAGTAATGCAACCTCCAGCTAAATTTACAGTCTTTACTAAAAAATTTATTTATGAAAAAAAATTTCATTTTATTAGCCCTAATATTCATTGCACTGTCTTTAAACGCACAGAAAACAGAGAGTTTATTTGGTAAGAGAAATTTCAAATTTACAGGAATCTGGGGTGGAAGAACCATGCATTTCGGCTTGCCCAGTGAACGACAGTTTTACTTGAGAGGAGGAGAAATAGGCTTTGAATTCGATAAAAATTTTATTCTCGGATGGTCCTGGCAAAAATCAAAAGAACCCATTGTTCCTATAAATAATCAAGCTGCATTTAATTTTAAAAATAGAGGTGTTTTTATGAGCTATGTGCCTGGTTCACACAAAGTAATACATCCTCGATTCAACTTTTCAGCGGGAAGTAGTTTAGCAACAACGGTAGATAAAATAAAAGAACGCGGCATAAATTTTTCTCCATCAATAGGAATAGAGGCCAATATACTCTCCTGGTTAAAAGTAGGTGCCGAAGGGGGCTATCGCATTCATAGTGATTTCAGAACACCTGCCCTACTTCAAAACTCCTTATCAGGTTCTTTTTTCCAAATACAAGTAAGATATGGTGCCAGCTGGAATAAGTTTAATAATCATGATCGCTGGGATTAAAACCTACCTGGATTAACATTTTATCAAATGAAAAGTAACTATCAGTTACTTTTCATTTGATAAACGTAAATTACTTTCCTGTAAAGTGTTTAAGCATAATTATTTCTTGTGGGATGAGTTTTCTGGTGAAGCCCCTCGGTAAATCCTTTTTAGTTAATCCACCTAAATAGGTTCTATCCAATTTTACCACTTCATAACCAAGGTGTTCAAACAATCTTCTAATAATTCTATTCCGGCCAACATGAATGGCGATACTAACTTCTTTAAATGACCCTTCCGTTATAAAATGCAATGCGTCAACGGGAACAGGCCCATCTTCAAGAACAACCCCTTTTTGTATTTTCTCCACATCTGCTCCTGAAAGAGATTTATCCAGTGTAACTTGATAAACTTTCTTCATTTTATATCCTGGATGGGTCATTTTCAATGCCAAATCACCATCATTGGTTAACAAAAGAAGGCCGGTCGTCTCTCTGTCTAAACGCCCAACGGGAAAAACCCTGGTCTTACCTTTATCGGGGAGAATATCCAGTACCGTTTTTCGTCCTTTTTCGTCTTGCGCTGTAGTAATTACTCCTTTCGGTTTATTCATTAAATAATATACTCTTTCTTCCTGGGGAAAAACCGATTTACCCTTAAAACAAACCTTATCTTTGGCTTTAATGAGTAAATAAGGTTCAACGACTTTCTGATCATTAACGGTTACAAAGCCTTCTTTCACATAATCGGCTGCCTGCCTGCGGGAACAAATACCACAATGGGCAATAAATTTATTCAGGCGCATTCCATCGCCTTCTAACTCTGTATTGCGATTATTATTCAACAGCTCCTCCTTGTCTGGTTCAGCCTTTCGTCTGGGAGCTACATCAAATTGTTTTTTAGGATTAGTAGGCCTGCCGTAAGGAGGCTTGTTCGGCCTAAGCTTAGGTCGTGGTTTTCTATCATCAGAATACGCCATATCTATGTATTTGTTTGAATTTTATAATGAATTAGAAGGGAATATCCTCGTCTTCATTCATTTTTGAGGGACGGGTAATAATTTGGGAGAAAGGATTATCAAAGACGTCATTTGGAAGACTTCCCATATCAAAATTTTCTAAATTTGAAAACCTTGCAAATTGCTCTGTAAACTTAAGTCTTACCGTATCTGTGGCACCATTTCTATGCTTAGCAATGATGACTTCTGCTACACCTTTCAGAGGCATTCCATTTTCATCTTCCGTAATTTGGTAATATTCAGGCCTATATATAAAACCTACAATATCAGCATCTTGTTCAATCGAACCAGATTCTCTTAGATCTGAAAGCTGCGGCCTTTTGGGACCACCTCTACTTTCCACAGCACGACTAAGCTGAGATAGCGCAATGACGGGCACTTTAAGTTCTTTTGCCAAGCCTTTAAGTGCTCTGGAAATAGCACTTACCTCTTGTTCGCGATTACCCATTCTATTATTTTCGCTACTACCCTTCATAAGTTGCAAATAATCAATCACAATCAACTGAATATCGTATTGCAATTTCATACGTCGACACTTAGCTCGCAGTTCAAAAATATCAATGCCCGATGTGTCATCAAAATAAATAGGTGCATCACCTATTCTTTCGATGGCACCGTGCAAATGTTTCCATTCGTCTTCTGACAATTTCCCTGTTCTCATTTTCGTTAGGGGGATTTCAGCATCCATGGAAATCAATCGTTGAGCTAATTGGACAGCGGACATTTCCAAAGAAAAAAAAGCAACGCCCATTTTAAAATCTACCGCAGCATTTTTTGCAATAGAAAGCACGAAAGAGGTTTTCCCCATACCCGGCCTTGCCGCCAGGATAATTAAATCGGAAGATTGCCAACCATTTGTCAGTCTATCTAAGGCACTAAATCCAGATGGAATACCACTTAAACCTTCCTCTACGTCCTTTAATTCTTCAATCTGTTTTAACGCCTTGGCCGCAAGAGAACTCATTGATTCAATGGACCTACTCATATTCTTTTCAGCAATACTAAATAATCCTTTTTCAGCTGTATCTAATAATTCAAAAACATCTGTGCTATCTTCGTAAGCATCTTTTATAATAGTATTGGAAACCCTGATAAGTTCTCTTTGGATAAATTTTTGAGCTACTATTCTTGCATGGAACTCTAAATTGGCAGAGGAAGCTACCTTGTTGGTTAGTTCAACCAGATAATATGCGCCACCAATCGCCTCCAGATTTCCAGACTTTTTTAACTCCTCTGAAACGGTGAGTATATCAATAGGTTGCGATTTTTCAAAAAGCCGCAACATTGCTTTGAAAATAAGTTGATGTGCATCGAGATAAAAAGAATCTGAAACAAGAATATCTAAAACAACATTAATAGCTTCTTTTTCTAATAAAATAGCCCCTAAACTAGCCTCTTCTAAAGGTAAGGCCTGCGGTGGTTTTCTTCCATAAACGAACGTAGATACCTCCTCGCTTCTTTTTTTAGAAGAGGATTTACCTACATTCGTCAATGATAACTTAGGGGCAAAGCCCTTATCTTCTGCCATAATGATATACCAATTTTTACAAAGGTATATTTAATTCCTCATCATTTACAATCCACCTCTCTGTATGCATTAATTAATGCTAATTCGCCTTCTTTTCCAGGCTTGGCATTTCCATGCTCCATGCCCATCACGCCACGGAATCCTTTCTTATGATGTAAATGATTGAAAATATGCTTATAATTAATTTCTCCTGTGGTAGGTTCCTTTCTTCCAGGATTATCCCCAATCTGAATATAGGCAATCTCTTCCCAACATAAATCGATGGTATTAATCAGATTACCCTCATTTCTCTGCATGTGATACACATCATATAAAATTTTACAAGCCGGACTATTTACCGCTTTGCAAATTTCAAAAGTTTGAGGTGCTGTTCTAAGGAATAAATCAGGATTATCACTTAATGGCTCCAGCACCATCACCAGATTATGAGGAGCTAAGATATCAGCACCAGCTCTTAACGCATCAATAACGTGAGCCGTTTGAAGACCAATAGGCAATTTTCGCTCATAAAAACCAGGTACAACGGTTAACCATTTTGCATTGACTCGCTTGGCAATATCCACTGCCTTTTTACAGGTATCAACAAATAATTGTTTGAACTCGGGTTTTCCGGTAGTTAAGGAAATTTTCCAATTGTCACCTCCGTCTATCACAAAAACGCCCATGTGCATACCCAATCTGCTCATAGCCGCAGCTATTCTCTCCTGCTCCTCAATAGGTCGTTTCATCATGCCATTGTCTTCCAGAGACCTGAAACCCTGATCAGCCATAAATTCAAGCTGAGAAACTAAATCTTTTCCGGCATGATTTTCAAACATCCCAAAGTGTGGGGCGAAATCACAAACAAAAGTAGGCTGTTTCAAGGTAGCCGACGGGAACCCCTTTCCAAAAACAGCGTTAGACCCTACCCCTAATGCTGTTCCCAATATCGCAGCATTGCGTATAAAACTTCTTCTTTCCATGATTATTTCTTTCAATGATTTAATTACTACAATATAAGAAAAAAAATATTCATTTAAATAAAAACACTCAAGACGATTAATCTTGAGCGCTATAATTACTCCCAGTTATAAAATTCTTTCTCAATTATATTAAAAAAACTGATTTTCCATTAATGGTAAATATAATATTTATAAAAAATATCACAAACTATTTTTTAGTTTTTTTTGATATATATATATATATATATATATATATATATATCAATTAGTTATGCGAAAAACAAACCAAGGAAGGGATGCATTCTATTATTAAAAGCGGTCAAAGGCTATCCATTCAAGGATAACCAATGAAGCTCTTTTTCTTCAATTAGCTGAGAAATGTCATTTAATTCCTTTGAAAGGGTTTGGATTTTCTCGGGTGTTAGATTTGGATCATCAAATAAATTGGTTATTTGTTTCTTTTTTTCTTCGAGTTTTGAAATTTCCTTTTCGACTTTATTAATTTCTTTGCGTTGTTCAAAAGATATCAATGAAGGTTTTTGAACCACTTCCTTAGACTGTTGGGCGACAACTTTTTCCTCTCTTTTTAAAATCTGTAATTTTTCCTTGGCCAACTGTCGGTATTCAGAATAATCGCCATTGAAGTCAATACATTGTCCGTCTCCTTCCAGGACAAATAAATGATCAACAATTTTATCCATAAAGTACCTGTCATGACTAACCATGATGACACAACCGGGAAATTCCATTAAGAAATCTTCAAGAACATTCAGTGTAAGAATATCCAGGTCATTCGTAGGTTCATCAAGGATTAAAAAATTAGGATTTTTCATTATAATAGAAAGAAGGTACAATCTTCTTTTTTCCCCTCCACTCAACTGGCTGACATAAACTTGTTGTTGTTTTCGAGAAAACAAAAAGCGTTCTAATAGTTGCGTAGCGGATAATTTGAGTCCTTTTTCCAGGGGAATATATTCTGCGATGTCCTGAATAACATCAATGACCCTTTTATCTTCAACCCATTGCATACCATCCTGGGTATAATAGCCAAAAACGGTATTTTCTCCTAAAATTACTTTACCTGAATCGGGGCGAATATTTGAGGTTAAAAGATTTATAAAGGTAGTTTTACCTACCCCGTTAGGCCCGACGATACCCACGCGTTCCATGGGTTTAAATTTATAGGAAAATCCATCCAGGATAATTTTTTTATCAAATGCCTTACTAACATTGTGTAGTTCGAGCACTTTTTTACCCATTCTTTGCCCCTTAATATCAATTTGCATTTCCGTTTCCACGCGATTTTTACCTACCTTATCCTTCAGGTCAAAAAATGCATCTACTCTCGACTTAGCTTTAGTTGTTCTGGCCTGAGGGCTTCTATTCACCCAGGCTAATTCACGTTGCAGTAATTTTTTATTTTTTTCCCACTCGGCTCCTTCTGTTTCAGTACGCAGCGCCTTTTTTTCTAAATAATCGGCATAATTGCCACTATATTTATAAAGTTTACCTTGATCAAGTTCAATAATCTGATTACAGACGCGTTCCAAAAAATACCTATCGTGGGTCACCATTAAAAGAGTGATATTCCCTTTTTTGAGGTAATCCTCCAGCCATTCCACCATTTCAAGATCCAGGTGATTGGTAGGTTCATCTAAAATAATAAATTCAGGTTCACTTAAAAGAATGCGGGCCAGAGCCACCCTTTTCTTTTGCCCGCCCGAAAGAAGGGATACTGGTTTTTCAAAGTCAGATAGATTTAAGCGAAAGAGAATTTCCTGTACTTTGGCCTCCATGTCCCATGCCTTCAATCCATCTAAATCTTGCAATGCTAATTGCAATGCCTGCTCGTCATCTGGGTGAAGCATAGCTAACCTATACTTTCGTACGGCACTCAACTGTGGGTCATCACTATCTAAGGTAGCCTCTAATAAGTTATGTCTGTCAGAAAACTCAGGTTCTTGTTCTAAAAATGCGGAGCGAATACTTTTATTCATCCAAACCTTAGCATTTTCTCCTTCTACTCCTTCCATTCCTCCAACAACCCTCAACAAAGTGGATTTACCGGAACCATTTTTGGCTATTAGGGCAATTTTCTGTCCTTTCGTTACTTGCAAAGAAAGGTTGTCAAACAATACTTTTTCACCGTATGTTTTAGTAATATTTTCAAGAGAAAGGTAGTTCACGTGTGTTTTATTTTTTCAAACGGATATAATCATTCAGGATTAAAAGTGATTCCCTCAAATAGATATCCTTCCCAACAGATTCTTTAAACGCTATATTCCGAGTAATTTTAGCGGAATCAGCATTAATTTCAGCCAGATCTGCAGCCAAATTTTCAACGCTCTTTATTTGGTAATTTTTAAAGGCATCTCTAAATTCCTGCGCTTCTTTTTCCTGATTTTTAAGCAACTGCTTATAGGCATTTAAACTTAGCGGCATAATGGATTGATCCCTTTGTTTTTTTATGCGAAGGGCATTTTTAAGAACCATCTGGAAGGAAGGATCTGATTTAACGCGATCTTCACTCTTTTTTTTCAGTAAATCAATAGATTGTAGTCTTGACTTTTGGGGTTCATACCCAACAGGGGCTATTTCTGTCCACTCCATAGCATAATCTTCTTCTCTTTCACCTATTTCCAAATAATGATATTGGTCAGGTAAAATAATATCAGGCGTTACCCCCTTCAACTGAGTAGAGCCACCATTAATTCTGTAAAACTTTTGCGTTGTTATTTTTACTTCTCCCAAAGGTTTAAATTCTTCGTAACCTCTAAGCCCCATATCCAAGTCGAAGAAACGTTGAACTGTACCTTTACCGTAGGTCGATTTTGTTCCGACAATGATAGCTCTGCCATAATCTTGCAAAGCAGCGGCAATGATTTCAGAAGCAGACGCACTCATATTATTAACCATGACGATCAACGCCCCATCATACTGGGTTCTTGAATCAGGATCGCGTAAAACGTCCGCTTTACTTTCTTTTGATTTCACTTGAACGACAGGACCTGAAGGGATAAAAAACCCAGTCATTTTGACTACATCACTCAATGAACCTCCCCCATTATTTCTTAAATCCAGAATAATACCATTTACGTTTTCAGCTTTTAATTTTTCAATTTCCTTTTCTACATCTGGCGCACAAAAACGACCTTTTGGATCTTCGAAATCGGCATAAAATCTGGGTAAATAAATATACCCGTATTTATCGTTTGGAAATTGGTCATTTTTCAAAAGAAGCGATTTAGCAAAACCTTCTTCCAATTCAATGATATCCCTTGTTATTTCGATTTCCTTAATGGTACCGTCAACTTTTTTGACTAATAAACGAACTTTCGTTCCTTTTTTCCCTCTTATTTGCTGAACGACGTCATTGATAACCATTCCTGAAATATCTTTGAAATCGGCACCTTCCTGCGCTACTTTTAGAATGATATCATTTTCAAATATCTCCTTTGTTTTCCAGGCCGGACCGCCCACAACAACGGTAGCCACCTTTGTATAATCACCAACGGTTTGCAGGGTTGCTCCAATCCCCTCTAACTTACCAGTAAATCTGATATCGAAATTCTGCTTTTCAATAGGCTCGAAATAATCGGAATGAGGATCATACAAGTGCGTCAAACTATTTATATAGATACTTAATCTATCGGATCTTTTAGTTTTAAATAGTCTTTCATACCACTCGTCATATAATTTCAACACAGCTTCCCTGGCTTCCTTTTCCAGTTCATCTGTACTTTTTGCCTTTATTTCCGCACTCCCCTTGCCCTGTAATTCCAATTTCTCATTTACTCTGGAAATAATCTCATAAACGAGTAGTTTCCGCCACACCTCTTTTAATTCAGTATCATTTGCAGGGAAAGGTCTTTTTTCACTATCTGTTTCGAAAGTACCATCTCCATTTAAATTAAATGGTTTCGAGAGTAACTCTCTATAAATAAGCTGTGTTTTGCGAAGGGATTTATCTAATAAATCGATGGATAGATCAAAAAAGGTAAAAGTGCCTTCGATGGCTTGATTATCCAGATTTAACCGGTGATTTTCCAATAACGCAAGGTCTTCCTTGGTTAAAAAACGCTTTCCACCGTCAATACTTTCTATATAATAGTTAAATAATTGTTCTGATAATTTGTCGTCCAAAGATTTGGGTCGGAAATGCAATTGTTCAACATAATTGAGCACCGTTTTTACCAACACCGCTTCTTTTCCTTCATTTTGAGATGGTTTCGGTAAAAATGAGGCAATTAATAGAATGCCAGCAAATAGCGAAACAATAATAAGACCTTTCTTTTTCATTCAATATTATTTACTTAAACGTGCGAATATAGCTTTTTAAAGCCGCTTTTTATGAAAGAATGCTTCTAGTAAACGGTTTTTTTTTGTAGCTTGTTTCAATATATGACTTTATCTTGAAAAAACATTTGCCGTGGCTAGAATATCACTCATATTACTACTATTTATGATTACAGATGCAACTGCTCAAAGTACTTTCGTCCCTAATTATGATGAAAATAAGGTTGTTAATTATTCATTACCCGATGTAGGCGATATCATTGGCGAAAAAATTAACAACGTATCTCAGTGGGAAAAAGCAAAAGATAAATGGTTGAAAATTTATGCTTCAGAAATGTATGGTACCTTCCCATCAAAAAAAATAAGCGTTACTTCTAAACTACTGGTTCAAAAACAAATTTTAAACGGTAAAGCGGAAATGAACGTATGGGAAGTTTCTCTCGCAGGAAAAGTTAAAATTCATCTCATTGGTTTTATCCCTTTGGGTACGCCAGTCAAGGCTGCCTTATTAGGCCTTAATTTTTGCGGAATTAACACCGTTTTTATGGATGCTGAAATCCCTGTTTCCTCAAAATATGTAATTTGTAATGAAAATCCATTTTTCAATAATCATATCGCCACTGAAAAAGCAGTTGGAACACAAAAAGATACCTGGCAGATAGAAAAAGTGATAAATGCTGGCTATGCTTCCTTTTCTGTAGCATGTGCCGATTTTGAAGAGGATTTTCCTGACGGTTACAAAAAAGGCGTGCGAACTACACTTGCCAATGATTTAAATATTGACCCAAAAGATTGGTCTGCTATAAGTGCCTGGGCCTGGGGGTTGAGTAAAATGTTAGATGTAATAAAAACCTTACCAGAGCTCAAGAATACAAAAATGATTCTTCACGGACATTCCCGAATGGGTAAAGCGAGTCTTTGGGCTGCTGCCAATGATTCTCGTTTCGACGCAGTTATTGCTATACAGTCTGGTGAAGGTGGAGCAGCTCTGCTTAGAAGGAATTTCGGAGAAGGCATCGAACCTATAACCACCCGATTTCCTCATTGGTTTTTACCTGGTTTTGCAAAATATGCCGGCAATGAAACTACCTTACCGTTTGACCAACATATATTACTTAGCTTAATTGCCCCAAGGCCTCTCTTCGTGAGCAGTGCACTGGATGATAAATGGGCTGACCCAAAAGGAGAATTCCTTTCAGCAAAAGAAGCTGGTTTTGTTTATCAACTTTATGAAAAAAAAGGTATTTCTGAAGTAAATATGCCTGATACAGAAGTATTGATTGGCAAAAATGTAAACTATTATATCAGAAAAGGAAAACATGAAGTGAACGCTTTAGACTGGGATTATTTTTTAAAATTTATTCCTAAAGTTATTTCTGGAGATTTTTGAATTCATTTATTAAAATGCGTCAATAATTGTTCTTTATAACTGGGACCAACTGGAATTTTTTCTTTCCCAACCTGAAGCGTGTTGCCATCTAAAAAATCAATTTTATTGATGGCGACGATGTAAGATTTATGTACGCGTATAAATTGGGTTGAGGGCAATTCCAGTTCAAGCGTTTTTAAAGCGCCCAATGACAATATACGACTACCATTTAAATGGAAAGAAATGTATTCACTCAAGCTTTGTATATATAAAATTTCAGATAACTTTAATCTGTGTATTCGATGTTCCGATTTTACTAATATAATTCCCTTATCCTGGCCTTCGTGTTCAGCACTTGCTATTTCTGTCTTAAACCGGTGACGTTCCAACGCTTTATTTACCGCCAGTGTGAACCGTTCAAAACGTATAGGTTTTAGTAAATAATCAACTACATCGAGGGTGTAACTTTCTAAAGCATGTTCAGGGTAAGCAGTAGTTAAAATAATCAGAGGTTTGTAGGTTAATGATTTAATAAACTGCAAACCGCTCATTTCAGGCATTTGAATATCTAAAAAAATCAAATCAATTTCTTTCGTTTGCATTATCTGCATAGCCTCAAGAGGGTTTCTGCATTGGGCAACTATGGTAAAACCTAATCGTTGCACGTAGTTTTCAATGAGCATTCGCCCCAACTCCTCATCATCAACAATAAGACATCGCAAATTAATCATTTCACAATTTTTCAATGATTAAATCTACTGAAAAAACCTGGTCTTGTTCATTTATGCTCAGTTGAAATTGTTCCGGATAGATTAATTCCAGTTGTCGCCTTACATTAACTAAGCCAATACCACCTGTATTGTCGGTTGTATGAGATTTATCGGGAAGACTATTTTGAACACTCAAATGCAGGGATTCCCCCAGAAGCTGCAGCTTTATGTTAATCCATCCATTAGCTTTGTCCTCAAATTTACTATGTTTGAAGGCGTTTTCCACTAATGGGATGAGAAGCATAGGCGCAATTTCAAGATGATCAGGAATTTCACCACAATCAAAATTCACATTTAATCCCCGACTGTCTTTTAATAAATTGAGTGATATAAAATGTCTGATATAACCTATTTCTTTTTCCAGCCTTACCTTAGGCGCATTGCATTCGTACAACATGTATCGTAACATATCGGAAAGAACAAGAAGATAGTCAGGTGCTTTATCCGATTTTATAAGCGTTAGTGTATAAATATTATTCAAGGCATTGAATAAGAAATGTGGATTCGTCTGACTACGTAAAAATTTTAACTCAGTTTCCAGTTTTTCAGACCGTAATTGAACGGATTCCTTTTCTTTAATGGCAAATAAACGGGTAACCTGTAACAAAGTACTAAGAAGAAATGCCATAAATAAGGGAAAACTTCGACCCAGGAAATACCACGATTTAGTTAAGGTACTTATTTTCCTGACGCCACGATATCGACCCCTCGGATAAAAATATTCCACCAACTCCTGAACACCATAGCTTATGGCCAGAATTAGCATTAAGCCAATAATCAAATATAAAAAATGCTTTTTCTTAAGATAAAGCCTCGGGAAAAGAAACAATGTATTAAAATACACCAACGTCATTTGCCCTAATACGATAATGCCTGATTTTGGAATCGTTTCCAGAATATTCTCACCTCCTCCAATCAAAAAAGTTTGTGTAAGAAGTATTCCTAACCAAAGTAACCCTTGAAACAATAATATTTGGAAACGAGGCATATTATATAATTTTATATTCTACAATATTACCACTTGTCTGTACTATTTTGTTATTTATTCAACAAAAGCCCATTTATTATCAGTAAAACATAAAAAAGTAAAATCTACATTGATTGATAAAATATGGGTATTCGCTGAAAATATTTTTTAACCCTGGTTTTTAACCTTTTATTTGTGTCATAAATAAATTTATAATGATTAAGTACAGTTTTCTATTCTTCTTTTCTATTCTATTGACCGCAATGACGGCTCAGAACACTACCATTACGGGTACGGTAATCTCCAACGGAGACGGCTCCTCCCTTCCTGGAGCGCATGTTATATTAGTTCCTTCTGCAGGAGGTCCGGAACTTGATAATCTTACCGATGACAAAGGAAAATTTGTAGTGAATAATATCAAACCTGGCGATTATCTACTTACAATAAGTTATTTAGGCTTTACCGATTATAAAAAGCAGCTTCAAATCACAAGACGCGGCCTTGAACTGGGTGATATTAAATTGGTAGAATCTGCCTACGAACTCGGTCAGGTTCAAGTAGTTGGACAGGCAGCTCAAGCGACAAGTAAAGATGACACGCTCCAATTCAATGCCAGCTCGTTTAAAACAAATCCTGACGCATCTGCGGAAGATTTGACACGAAAGGTTCCTGGCATTGTTATGGAAAATGGTAAAATTCAAGCACAGGGCGAAGACGTAAAAGAGATTTTAGTGGACGGAAAGCCATTTTTTGGAAATGACCCCGCTGCGGCGCTGAAAAATCTTCCCGCTGAAGTGATTGATAAAATTCAAATCTTTGACAGACAAAGTGATCAGGATGCTTTCTCTGGTTTTAATAGCGGTCAGACCACAAAATCTATAAACATTATTACCCGTCAGGATAAAAGAAATGGTGCTTTTGGGCGTTTATTTGGCGGGTACGGAACCGATGAAAGATACCAGGCCGGAGGAGCTGTTAATAGGTTTAAAGATGACGTTAGATTTACTATTCTTGGACAATTTAACAATATTAACGAGCAGAATTTTTCAAGCGAAGATCTTTCTGGCGTAAGTCAAGGAGGAGGTCGTGGTTCAGGAGGCGGCAGTTGGGGCGGCGGCGGTGGCGGCTGGGGTGGCGGAAATAATGATTTCGTCGTAGATCAGAAACAGGGAATTGCCAAAACCAATGCTTTTGGTATGAATTATTCCGATACCTGGGGTAAAAAATTGAAGATTTCAGGAAGTTATTTCTTTAATCAAGGTAATATTGTTTCCGAACAAAATCTTAACAGAGAACTCATAAATAATCGCAGTGATTTTTCACAATTTTATGAGGAACACAATGAAGCTACCTCCGGTAATTTAAATCATAGAATGAATATGCGCATAGAATATGAATTAAATAAAAATAATTCATTGATTATCCAGCCTCGTATGTCTATGCAAAATACTGATGGAATACAACTTATTACGGCCGAAAATAACACCCAGTTATTAAAACTGAACGATAGTAAAACAGATTTTTCTACCCTTCTGGGAGCTTTAAATTTCTCCAATCAGATTCTGTGGAGACATAAATTTAAAAAAGCCGGACGAACTTTTTCTGTAGAAGTGAATAATTCCATTAGAAACCAAGATGGAGAAAGTAATTTATACGCACTAAACAATAGTTTCGGCATTCGCCTTCGGGCCGACACAATTGATCAGGAAAACAGACTGTTAGCTAAAGGTTCTACCACTAGTGCCAATATTAACTTTAATGAGCCAATCAGCAAAAAGTCAGGATTACAATTTTCTTATAATGTCTCAAGACAGATTGATGATTCTGACAAGAAGAATTTCAACCTTGATCCATTGACCAATACCTACTCTGAACTCAATGGGGCATTATCTAACGTTCTCGGCAGTGAATTTCTAACCCAAAGAGCTGGTTTAGGTATCCGCGGTGGTAATGAGAAAATGCAATTTAATCTGAATACCAACGCGCAATGGGTAAACCAGGATGCCTCTCAGACGTATCCACTTCAAGCGAATATTGAAAGAAATTATTTCAATGTGCTACCTTTTGCCTATCTAAAATATGATTTTTCAAAGCAGAAAAGTATTCGATTTTTTGGACGTGCCTATACTAACGCCCCTTCCATAAGTCAATTACAAGAAGTGGTAGATAATAGCTCCCCTTTAAGATTAAGGACGGGAAATCCAGAACTTTTACAAAGTCTTGGATATAATATGAGTCTTAGATACTCTGCAACAAATCCTGCCAAATCCACTGTTTTATATTCTTATATCAGCGGAACCATCAATCGCAATCAAATCACGAATAGCACTATTATTGCCACAGAAGATACCTATTTGAACGGTGGCGTTTTATTTCCACGGGGTGGACAATTAGTCGCTCCGGTAAACTTAAATGGCAATTGGAACCTAAGAGCGTTCACAACTTACGGCTTTCCTTTGAAAATGATTAAATCTAATGCCAACTTTAGTTTGAATGCAAGCTATCAGGAACAACCTGGCATGGTAAATAAACAAATCAATACCTCTGAAACAACCACTTTGGGCTTTGGACTATCTGTGACCTCAAATATATCTGAAAAGATCGATTTTACGCTATCATCCAGAACCAATTGGAATCAGGCCATTAGTTCGTTGAATAGCTCATTAAATAGTATTTTCCTAAATCAACAATTTGAAGGCAGGTTAAACTTGATTTTACCAGGTGACTGGACCTTTAGAAGCTCCATTATTAATCAGTCATTTAGTGGACTGGGTGATGGTTTCAATCAAAACTACTGGTTATGGAACGGAAGTATAGGAAAGAAATTCCTAAAAGATAACAAGGGAGAATTATCATTGGTTGTATTTGATTTGCTTAAACAAAATGTAAGCATACAAAGAAATGTGACTGAACTATACATTGAAGATGCACAAACGATTGTGTTACAACAATACTTTATGCTACGATTCAACTATCGTTTAAGTGCCATGGCACCTGCTACAAACAACCAGCAAAACAACGATATGAGACCTCCGGGAATGCCTTGGAGCCGAGGCAACTAAAAATATAGTGTTTTATTATAATTGTACCATAGTTGATTAAAAAAGCCCGGAATTTTTCCGGGCTTTTATTTTATCCTTTAACACCAATCCAACTAAATTCGTAGGGTAGATTAGGTACTTTGATTCTTTCTGCAATTCGCTGCAATCTGGCGGGCAAAGCCATTACATAATCTCTGGCCTTCTCTCCTTGAGCATTTAGATTGGTTACATTTCCAATTTTCCATTCCTCAAGCAAGCCTTCCATAATGTCGATATAGTCTTGCGTTGTATAAACACCGATTCTTTGTGCGGCATCTGAAAAATGACTAAAAGTTTCCCCCATTTTAATACCTGTTTCTCTTAAAAAGAGAGCGGGCATAACAATTTTTTTCCTCATCATATCTTCCAGAGCCACCATCATTTCAGAAGGATCTACCTCTAAAATTCTGGAAACGAATGATTTGTAAGCTCTTGCGTGTCTTAATTCGTCTGCTGCAATAACACCACACATTTTGGAGAGTAACTTATTACCGTATTCTTTTGCTAAAGTAGCCGTTCTTCTGTGAGAAACATTGGTTGCCAGCTCTTGAAATGAGGTATAGATAAAATTGCGATACGGGTCTGAACCCGTTCCTATATCAAAACCATCGTGAATCAAATATTGAGTAGAAACCTCCATAGCCCTCATATTGATCCGTCCGGATAAATACAAATATTTATTTAGTAAATCACCATGTCTGTTTTCTTCTGCCGTCCATGCCCTAATCCAGCGACTCCACCCTTCATTTTTCTCCTGATTAATACCATCAACACTCATCAACCACGATTCGTAGGTTGGGAGAGCCTCCTCGGTAATACAATCACCAATTAAAACTACCAGATAATCATAAGGTAACTCTTTAGCCGTTTCCCTTAAATTTTTTACATCGTCAAAAAAGTTTTCACTACTGGAATCTGGCAAAAAATCCGTAGGTTGCCAAATTTTATCAACAGGCGTAAGGTATGAATCAATGATATCATCCATGTTCTTAGCCAGGAATTGCATCACTTCGATGCGATTAGGAGATAGTTGCATGAAATATGGTATTGGTGTTTTTGGAATTTTGATTTGTACAAATGTACAACTTTTATAAGTAATTAATAATTTCGCACCGTTTATACTTTAAATATTATTGAAAATGAGAAAATTTATCGATTTTATTCTAAGTGCCCTTTGTATGGGTTCTTTTTTTCTGCTTCTTGTTATTTTTCAACCTATCCAATGGATTGCTTATCAGACCATTGGAGAAAAAGCACAAAGAAGGGTTGTTGAGATATTAAACTTTTTCCTTGTTGGCACCCTTCTGTATATTTTTTCAAAAATATCGTTTACCTTCGTCGAAAGACCTCCTTTGGACAGGCGTATTATTTTTGTTGCCAATCATCAAAGTATGCATGACATACCAGCATTGATTTGGTTTCTCAGAAAATATAAACCTGTTTTTGTTTCCAAAATCTCTTTAGGAAAAGGCATTCCCAGTATTTCCTACAATTTGCAAAAGAGTGGTGCGGCACTCATTGACAGAAAAGATGGTAAACAAGCTATAAGAGAAATTGTACGAATGGCGGAACAAGTGGTTGAAAAAAAGCAGGCTACTCTTATTTTTCCAGAAGGGACGAGAGCTACAACAGAACAATTGTTACCTTTTATGACCGGCGGTATTGCCGCTTTAGTAAAGAAAATACCCAATGCATGGATTGTACCCATAGCCATAAGTGGCAATGCAACCATGAACCCCAAGGGCCTTTTTCCATTAAAATCAGGCCAAAATTTAAGCTGGACAGTATTACCTGGTTTTTCTTCAGATCAACTCAATGCAACAGAAATTTGTCAAAAAGTTGAATCCCAAATTAACAACTACAGACAATTACTTCATCAGAAATAACCTACTTTTAAATTGTACTTTATTATTTAATTTCGTATATTTGAATCTCTAAAACTAAAATAATGAATCTTCATCTTTTTATTTTCGGTCAAGGTCCTTGGGAAGTAGTTCTCATTTTTGGTGCCGTTCTCCTACTTTTCGGTGGCAAGAAAATTCCTGAGTTGATGCGTGGCATTGGAAAAGGTATCCGCGAATTTAATTCCGCCCGTTCTACTTTAGAAACTGAATTAAAGGAAGGTACCAAAGAAGCCGAACGTGCTCGTTTGGAAGAACGTAAATAAATGTTATTAAAATAAATAACCGCTGGTTATTGTTTTTACATCTATAATGTACACAATATATGAGAGCATATATTGTGTATATTTTTTTATAAATAGATTTATTTTAATATCCTTATTTTGACCTAAATAAGATTTTACTACTCCTGAATTTGTTTCTTTACCTTAATGGTACGACCAGGACGGAGTATAAAGTTTCTGTCTAACTGGTTCCACATTAACAAATCGGAAAAAGTTACCCCTTCAATTTTCATAGCAATTTCAAATAGAGATTCTGGTTTTTGAACCTTATAAAGAATAAACTCCTCTTTCTTGATATTTGCTACCTCTCTTGAAAACCTGTAGCTTAGATTTGACTCTCCCAATTGGTTAGGTAAATCTATGTTTGTTAATTCATTTACGCTGGGCCCTCCTTCCCTATCCTGATGAATTACCACATCATCTGTATGATAAACCAATATGGGCTGGCAGTAGTCAAGGGTTCCATTTTTTATTTTATTCCAGGCCTTTAATTGAGCAATCCCACATTTAAATAGTTCAGATAAGTCTTCCAGACTTTCTCCATGGTGGGTGTAGTAAATAGTTTTATTATAAGGCGCGTTCATATCCTCCTTGGGAAGTTCAATATGAATAGGATTGGAGGAGATAGAAGCAAACTTATCTGCGTCGGGCAATTGGGAATTCAACCATTTATTTATGAGAGACCCCACCCTTCTTGGAAGAAAGAGATCAAAACCATTTTCAGAAGCGGGAATGACACTTTTCCGAAAGGAGGGATTGAGTAATTCTATCGTTTCCAGAGAGAGCCCAGTCAGTTTTGCAATCGTTTCAAAACTTATACCACTATAAATTTTAAAAGCCTGGGTTAACTGCAAGTCCAGTGGGGGGAGTTCAGGATCAAGGCCATGTGCTTCGGCAAAAGTAGAGAGGTAATTAGCTGCAATATACCCTGGAACATAATTGGCCGTTTCTTTAGGCAAATAATTTCTAATCTCCCAGTAATCAGTACTTCTTCCTCTCTTTACAGCTCTAATCACTCTGCCACTTCCACTGTTATAGGCCGCAATAGCCAATTCCCAGGTACCAAACTGGGCATATAAATCTTTCAAATATTTAACAGCTGCCTTAGTTGAAGCTCTGGGATCGCACCTTTCATCTACTTGACTGTCAACACGTAGTCCGTAAAATCTGCCTGTTGGCGCCATGAATTGCCAAAGACCTACGGCACCTGCATGAGAAAGTGCCCGCGGCTCCAGGGCTGATTCTACGACGGCCAGATATTTTAAATCTTTTGGTAAGCCTGCCTCCTCGAGATAATCCTCGAACATTGGGAAGTACAATAACTGCTTTCCCAACATTCTTTCTGCACCACGTCTTCCTCTTACGGTGTAAGTCTTCAAATAACTCTTAACGGCCACATCGTATCTTGCCTTAATCACCTCATTATTCATAGTAGCTAAACGAGCTATTATTCCCTCTTCATCATAAGGAACCGGATCAGCTTCCGGTGTGAAGGAAGCCAAACTAAGGACCATAAGAACAGCAAATCCTATAATTTTGATTCGCATGATTTTAAATCTTTATTCAAAAGGCTTAAAAGTACAAAAAAAATATGTTTTTATACTGATATTAGTCCTAAATAATGCGTCATAATCTTTTAACTCCTGAAAAATTATGTATATAATTATTTATATTCGCAAAAATTTAAGAGATGGAACTAAATAAAAATACTTTTGTAGCCATTCTAGCCGGTGGAATTGGCAGCAGATTTTGGCCTGCGAGTAGAGAAGATCGTCCAAAACAATTTCTTGACATAACGAATTGTGGAAAATCCCTACTTCAATTAACTTTCGACCGGTTCAAACACATTTGTCCCGAAAATCAAATTTATATCGTAACAAACGAGCAATATGTACCCTTAGTTAAGGAACAATTACCTCAGGTTCACTCAGACCAAATCATCGGAGAACCAGGCAGAAATAATACCGCACCCTGTGTTGCTTATACTGCTTTTAAAATACATGCGCAGAATGAACAGGCAAATTTGATTGTTGCTCCCTCTGACCATCTTATTATGCAGGAATTGGCCTTCATCAAAACCATAGAGGAAGCACTGTCTTTTAGTGCATCCAATGACGCCCTGGTAACACTGGGTATTCAACCTGTCCGTCCGGATACAGGTTATGGTTATATACAAAAAATTAAAACACCCGTAGAGGGCAATGTTTATAAAGTTATCAGATTTGCTGAAAAACCACCCTTAAATACAGCAAAAGAGTACGTTGAAAGTGGTGATTATCTGTGGAACGCAGGTATATTCATCTGGCGAACCGATATTTTGTTAAAGGCATTCAAAAATTATGCGCCGGAAATTTATTCTATTTTACATGCCGGAGCAGATCTCTATAACACCAGTGCCGAAGATGCTTTCATCAAAAGGGAATATCCAAAAACACCTTCAATTTCCGTTGATTATGCCATTATGGAAAAAGCAGATAATGTTTTTACACTGCCCGGAGATTGGGGTTGGTCCGATTTGGGTACCTGGGCATCTTTGTATGCAGAATCCCCGAAAAATAGTCAAGGCAATGTCAACGTAAATAAAAACGTGCTGCTTTACAATACAACAGGATGCCTCCTACGGATTCCAGAAAATAAAAAATTGGTTGTCAAAGACTTACATGATTTCATGATTATTGACGAAGGAGATATTCTCCTAATTCATCCTTTAAATAAAGAACAGGAAATAAAATCGATAGCGGAAGATGTTAAAAATATTTGATTATATCCATTTTAAACATTTATTCTCAATTTTCATTTTATTAAAATTGAAATAATAAATATTTTAACCGATTTTTATTCAAAAATTGTTTAACTTTAGAAAAAGTCACCTTCAACAAATATTTAATGACCCCTCTCAATAGTATCGAAAACATGGTTTTTGCAAAAGAAGATCTTTATTTTTCCCTTCAAAAATTCTTTGGCTTCGATCGCTTTAAAGGTAATCAAGAAGAAATTATCCAAAGTGTTCTCTCAGGTAGAGATACTTTCGTTATCCTTCCTACTGGTGGCGGAAAATCACTCTGTTACCAACTCCCCGCTTTAATGCTTGAGGGAACGGCTATTATTATCTCTCCGCTCATTGCATTAATGAAAAATCAGGTTGATTCCATTCGCGGACATAGTCAGACCGATGAAATTGCTCATTTTTTAAATTCTTCCCTGAGCAAAGTTCAAATGAAACAAGTAAAGCAGGATATTGCCGATGGTAAAACCAAAATGCTTTTCATTGCTCCGGAAACTCTGACTAAAGACGAAAATATAGAGTTCTTTCAGTCCGTAAATGTGTCCTTCGTTGCTATTGATGAAGCGCATTGTATTTCCGAATGGGGACATGATTTCAGACCAGAATATCGAAGAATTAAAGCAATGCTCGATGCTATTAGAAAGGAAGTTCCCGTAGTTGCATTGACAGCGACAGCCACTCCGAAAGTGCAGTCCGACATAGTGAAAAATCTCGATATGCGCGGTGAAAATATTTTTATCGATTCCTTTAATCGTACGAATCTGTACTACGAGATAAGACCTAAATTACAACCGGAACAAACGATAAAGCATATTGTCCAGATTATTAAAGCGCACCCAAATCAGTCAGGTATCGTTTATGTTCAAAGCAGGCGCGCTGCTGAGGAAATAGCGAAAACCTTGCTGGTCAATGATGTGAAAGCAGCGCCTTACCATGCAGGCCTCGACCCTAAAGTAAGAAGTAAAACCCAGGACAATTTCCTGATGGAGGATATTGACATCATTGTCGCAACCATTGCCTTTGGTATGGGTATTGATAAACCCGATGTTCGCCTGGTTATCCATTATGATATTCCTAAAAGTATAGAAAATTATTATCAGGAAACAGGTCGTGGCGGACGAGACGGATTGGAAGGAAAATGTATAGCCTTCTTTTCCTATAGAGATATTTTGCGTCTTGAAAAGTTTTTACGCGACAAACCTGTCGCTGAAAGAGAAATGGGCATGCAACTTATGCAGGAAATAATGGCCTATTCCGAGACGGCTGCCTGCCGCAGAAAATTCTTACTCCATTATTTTGGTGAAGAATTTGATGATACCCATTGCACTAATATGTGCGATAATTGCAAATTCCCCAAGGAGAAAAAGGAGATAAAAGAAGAAATGAAAACGGCTCTATTGTCCGTTTTAGACCTGAAACAGAATTTTGGCATAAAAATCCTCGTAGAATTTATTCTCGGGGTAGATAATAAAGAAAATAGAGACTTTAATTTCAATAAACTGGAGAGATACGCCTCTGGAAAAAATCAAGAGGCTAATTTTTGGTTCTCTGTTTTCAGACATGCCCTCCTGAACGAGTTTCTTTATAAAGATATTGAAAGTTATGGTCTTCTAAAAATGACCGATAAAGGAAAACAGTTTATTCAGGAACCTTTTTCTCTACAAATACCTATTAATCAAAATTTTGCAGCTCTCTCAGCAGAATTTATCGAGGAATCTTCCAAGCATGCAGCCCTTGATACTGTTCTATTCAGTTTACTGAAAGATCTTAGAAAAAAAGAGGCAAAGCGCCTTTCCCTGCCTCCTTTTGTCATTTTTCAAGAGGCGTCCTTAGAGGATATGGCTACTCAATATCCCATTTCCTTAGATGATATGACGCTGATCGCTGGCGTCAGCAGAGGAAAAGCTATACGTTATGGAAAACCGTTCATTCAACTCATTGGCAAATATGTCGAAGAAAATGAGGTGGAAAGACCCGACGATATTCTAATCCGCCAGGTAGCAAATAAATCAAAAGTAAAAGTGCAGATTATTCAGGGAATTGATAGAAAAATGCCGCTTGATGACCTGGCAAAATCTAATCAACTCTCTTTAGATGAGCTTCTTACTGAGATGGAGGCTATTGTAGAATCCGGTACCAAATTAAATATAGATTATTATATTGAAGAGGCTATTGACGAAGGTACTAGAGATGAAATTTATGATTATTTTATGGAGGCAGAAACAGATTTACTCAAACCAGCTATTAAATCGTTGCAAGAAGAGGATATCACGGAGGAAGAAATTAGAATTTTTAGAATTAAATTCCTTTCTGATCTGGCAAATTAACCGCTCAATATCATGGATCTGCTTATTATAAATGGCCCTAATCTAAATCTTCTCGGGAAAAGAGAACCCTCCGTGTATGGAAGTCAATCTTTCGATGATTTTTTTTCTTCTCTCAAACTAAAGTACCCCTCATTGAACTTGTCTTATTTCCAAAGCAACCATGAAGGTGAAATCATTGACAAATTACATGAAAAAGGATTTGATTGTCAAGGAATTATTCTAAATGCAGGTGCTTACACTCATACTTCTATTGCCATTAGAGACGCCATCTCTGCCATTACAACGCCTGTCATTGAAGTACATATTTCAAATGTTCACGCCAGGGAACCTTTTAGACATCATTCTACCATTTCTCCCGTTTCAAAAGGAGTAATTATTGGTCTGGGATTAATGGGTTACTCGTTGGCTATTGACTATTTTGTTGACAGCTTGAGCACTCAACCTTAATGTTTAGAAATATTCCAAATTACAGTGTCTGACTACTTGTTACAATTGTATGACAGTTCTACCATTTCTATGGATTACTTTTGTCCACAATTTTAAAGTATTATGCTCTCACATTATAAGATTATAACGCTTTCTCATCAACACACTAATCTCAGAGATTTAGCTAAATTTGTATTGCCTGAACTAGAGCAAACGATAGTTCATTTATTGCAAAGTGCCAAAGAAAATTTCAATATTCAAGAGTTATTTTATGTTTCTACCTGTAATAGGGTTATGTTTTTGTTATATGGTGAGTTTAATGCCAATGAAAACACTGTCATTCCTTTTTACCGTCACTTTCTTCCTCAATTAACCGCATCAGATTATTCCATATTAAAGGAAAATGTTAAAATTTTCCAGGGAACAGACGCGGTGTCTCATCTTTTTAATGTCGCTTCTTCTGTTGATTCTTTAGTGGTTGGTGAGCGGCAGATTCTTTCACAGTTAAGGGAAGCCTACGAATTTGCCAGAACCCAGGGCTTATGCGGAGATGCTCTGCGCCTTTTGATGGACCAGGCCGTCCTAACCTCTAAAGAGGTGTTTTCAACTACCCGAATTGGGGAAAAGCCCGTTTCGGTTGCTTCTTTAGCTGTTTTAAAATTACTCAGATACGCTCTTCGACCCGATGCCAGAATTCTTTTAATTGGTGCCGGACAAACTAATGGTATTGTCGCAAAGATACTTCATAGTAATGCCTTTACCAATGTGCATGTTTTCAATAGATCACTACCAAAAGCACAATCGATAGCCAAATTATTTCCCAACGGAAAAGCTTCACTTCTTAGTGAGTTAAATGAATTTTCTCAGGGTTTTGATGCTTTAATTGCCTGTACCTCTTCTCCGACACCTCTCATTGACCTTCACGTGTTTACTTCGTTGGTACAAAATGAGAAAAACCCCAAAGTTATCATAGATTTGGCCGTTCCAAATAATGTAACGATGGAGGTAGCAGAACTAAAACAAGTTCATTACGTCGAAATAGAGACGCTACGTCAGGTTGCCAGTGAAAACATGGCCTTCAGAGAGGCAGAAGTTATTAAAGCAACCAAAGTTATTGACTCCAATATTGAAAAATTCAGCAGACTTTTTAAACAACGAAAAATTGAAAAAGCTTTTAGTTCCCTTCCAGATGAGATAAAAGCTATAAAAGAAAAAGCCTTGTCCGAAGTTTTTAAAAAAGATCTTGCTGAGCTGGACGAACCTACCAGAGAATTAATTGAGAAAATGCTCACTTATATGGAAAAAAAGTGTGTGGGCGTTCCAATGAAAGCCGCCAAAGAGATAATATTGTAATTCCTGAAAATATATAGATACTTGTTACCCCACTTTGAGATAACAAGTATCATAAGTGTTATTTTACATTTAATTTCAAGGCTAACTCATCTAATTGTGCTGACGCAATTTCCGATGGGGCGTCTATCATCATATCTCTACCCTGATTATTTTTTGGGAAGGCAATGAAATCTCTGATAGAATTCTGGCCATTTAATACGGCACACAGTCTGTCGAATCCAAAGGCAATACCTCCATGTGGTGGCGCACCATATTCAAAAGCCCCCAATAAGAACCCAAATTGGTTTTCAGCCTCTTCCGGTGTGAATCCGAGTAATTTAAAATTCTTGGCTTGCAAGGCTCTATCGTGAATCCGTATAGATCCACCGCCAATCTCTACACCATTAATCACCAAATCGTAAGCATCGGCACGAAGGTTTTTAAGTACCTCCCGGTCATCACTTGCCATAGCCTCAATCTGCTCCTTTTTTGGGGAGGTGAAAGGATGGTGCATAGCATA
>JBMLQR010000035.1:30777-35303 GCA_049241465.1 Saprospiraceae bacterium
ACTAAAGCCCTTATTTTTTACAACCTCATTTAATTCAACAAAAACCATATCAAATCTTAGATCTGGTTTATCAGAGCCATATAATCTCATGGCATCGTCATATTTCATACGAGGAAAGTCACCCAATTCTAAACCAAGGGTATGTCTGAATAAATGTCTTGTCAAACCCTCAAAAGTATTTAGCACCTCTTCCTGGGTAACAAAAGCCATTTCGCAGTCAATCTGTGTAAATTCAGGCTGCCTGTCAGCTCTTAAATCTTCATCTCTGAAGCACTTCACTATTTGAAAATACCTATCATAACCAGCCACCATTAAAATTTGTTTAAAGGTTTGTGGCGATTGAGGTAAGGCATAAAACTGTCCGGCATTCATTCTACTTGGAACCACAAAATCTCTGGCTCCTTCCGGCGTAGATTTTATAAGAAAAGGCGTTTCAATTTCAGCAAAATCTAAATCTGATAAATACTTTCTGGTTTCCAGAGATAGTTTTGAACGAAATAGAATATTTTTTTGAACTGGATTTCTTCTTAAATCTAAATATCTATATTTCATTCTAATGTCATCACCACCATCAGTATCATCTTCAATGGTAAAAGGAGGAACCTTAGAAGCATTCAGGATTTGTAACCCATTCACCTGAATTTCAATTTCTCCGGTATCTCTATTCAGATTTTTATTGGTCCTTTCCCTAACTTTGCCATCTATCATGATGACAAATTCTCTACCCAATTTCCTGGCAGATTCACATAACTGTTTATCTTCTTCCAGAGAAAAGACGATTTGAGTGATCCCATAACGATCTCTAATATCCATAAACGTCATTGCCCCAAAATCTCTATTTGCCTGAACCCAGCCACTCAGTCTAACTTGTTTACCAACATCAGAAATTCTCAACTCCCCACAATTATGCGTACGGTACATATTAAAACATTTAACATAAGGTAAATAAATGCAAAAATATAAAAAACAAAGGTCAACTTCGATAAAAAAAACGAATCAATACCTGAATAGGTAAGTTATTATTCGCCATCCTTTCTGCATTTTGCGAGAGATAAATATTTCGTCGATCTGCGCCTATTCCAGACATTTCAAAAAAGGTATTCATGAACCCCAGGCGTTTTTCACCAATTTCTCTACTTTCCTTTAAAAAAACACCCCCTCTGTCCTGGACCTGAACAGCTAATTCAACGCCCAAACCTGGATATTCAGAGAGTATTTGCCGGATCCTTTGCAGTTCAAATAAGCCAAGAGCATCTGGTTCAATGCTATCCGTTGGGAAAAAAGGTACATTTAGGGGAATCAATTCAGTATAATAAAAAGGGTATGCCACCACATTTATCTGGGTGTCTCTTACTATCTTTAATGGCTGATAATTCAAAGTATCATTGAGGACATAATCCTTATTTCTGCCACGATTTCTCATTTCTAATGCCTCCATTCTAAGTGAAACCTCACTTCTGTTGGATAAAAGCAACTTTTTCTTTTCCTTTAAAAACTGTAAATAATACTGTTGACTTAGCAAATCAATCATGGGCATTTTTAGCTTATTCGTTATCTCCCGCTCAATCAATGGCTTTAATCTTAAGCTAACTTCATTGAAAAATGGAAGCTGTAATGACTTTTTAACAGGCCAGCTTAGATTTTTTACCACCTCATCATTGGGAATACTATAAAATATAGAAGGTTGTTTCGTTGATTCTAATTTATTAAGAAACTCCTCCATTAAAATTTGCGAAAGAGCTAAGTCATCCATTGACAATAACTTTTTTAGTCCTTCTAACGCTTCTTTTTTATACTCCGCTTCTACTTCTTTTACATATTCAAGTTGATTGGCATACCATTGATAATTAATGATATCCTTCACGAATAATTGAAAATTTTGTATGGTATCCTCATCTTCTTCCACTGCGTTTTTTGCAGCATACTCATTTTTCCAAAATTCAATACGATTGATTCCCTCTGAAAAGGCAACATTCATGGTAGGTTTCTTATCCGCAGCTAATTTTAAGGTAAGTGAATAAGAATTCGAAAGAATTTTTAATTCATTTTCAATAGGCTTCACATCAATGTCAGATAAATCTTTGATGTTTTCCCAAATGGCCGATGTACTCAATTCAACCTTTTGAAGCAATCTGTCGATTTCACTTTGAACATCTAAAATAAGATTATTCTGATCCGATAATTGCTTTTCCAGTCTTACAAATTCAATATCAAACTCTTCCAGATAACTATTTCGTTGAAACTTTCCTGCATAAATATTTCTGCCTTCCCTAACCGGTAATTGAACGGAAGGAATAAAATATTCAGGTTTAACCGACACTAAAAGGATATCATCCCATTTTGGAAGGAAAGTTGTTACCCCAAATGAAAGAGGTTCGTTATTTATAAAATGCAACGTATTCTCCTTACGGTTAAAACCATAAAACTTTATTTCACCGTCAAAAAATTCATTTTTTGAAAAAATCTGCCCATTTGTTTTTATCGCAAGGACAGGCTCAGTTTGAAGTTTATCGGGTAATATCGCCTGATAAATCGATTCAACCCCATCCCTGTCTTTCACGGCGAACATAATTTTTCTTCTGTCCGCTGATAAGGTAGGTTCATATTCGTCCAATAAAGAATTAATCTGAAGACCAATATTTTCTGGTTCTGACCAATTTAACCAACCCTCCGTCGTTCTTTTCGAGGTAAAAATATCAAATCCTCCATAGCTTGAATCACCTTCGGCGCTAAAAAAAATCGTTTTATTATCCAAAGAAATCGTGAGGTCTTTAACCTGTTTGAATTTTTCAAAACCCTTTAACTCCTTAGGAGTTGTCCATGAATAGGTTGAATCAAGAGAAGAAACAAAAATTTGCTGCTTGATTGAATCCCCTATTCCAAAAAAACATACCGTTTTAAAATTATTGTAGGTAATCCACTTTGCCGCCGGATAAAAGGGAGGTGTGGGAAAAATGTCACTTGCCACCCATATTCTACCATTATAGTCAAAGAAAGACGATTGTAAACTATCGGATTCCCTGCGTACCAAAAGAATATCCGACTGATTAAGCAGGGCTACAGCGCAATCATCTTCAGGAGAGTTTACATCACCTGACAATGGAAAAGGTTTTGACCATTGCCCGGAATTACCCGTTCTTTCGCTCACCCAAATATCTTTTCCTTTATTGAGCCCAACATTAATAGGGTGTTTGTCAACGCTAAAAAACAATTTATTCCCGTCATGTGACAAGACTGGCGCTGAATGAGCGTAATTTAAATTTGGAAAAACACGAATTCTTGATACAGTAGATTGAGCGGATAGGCTTATAGTACAGCATAAGAAAAAAAACTGGATACTAAAACCTATTTTGTTCATGACTCTTTTTAAACTTTATAAGTAATCTCTAATTCTTCGGAATTAGCGCGCGACTGACAAGTAAGAATATATCCCTGTTCAATTTCCTCCGGATCTAAAGCGTGGCAAACATCCATAATAACGGAACCAGAAATCACTTTGGCCATACAACTGGAACAAGCGCCTGCGGTGCATGAATAGGGTGGATTTTTCTTGGCGGCGATAAGAACCTGAAGAATTGTTTTTTGTGCGGGTAGTTCCAGCGTAAGAATTTCATCGCCCAATTCGACTTTCATAACGGCATTTACCCCATTTTTATTACTCTTTGCGCTTGATACGTCACCCGATAAAAATAACTCTTTATTTATATTTTCTTTATTTATTCCATCTTCAATCAGAGAGGTTTCTGCGGTTGCAGCTAATTCTTCAGGTCCACAAATAAAAAATTCACTTTTCACACCCGACGCCACATTTTCCGATCTAAAACGCTGGATCATTTTTTTATCAATTCTTCCTATTTCACCATCCCAGGTGAGTTTGCCCTTTGAAAACAAACCACCCAAACCTCCTGGTTTTTCTCTTTTAGGCTGAGAAAGGGTTAGGGTACAGAAAAATTGCCCCGCATACCGCTTTGTCATTTGATCCAATTCATTCCTGAAAATAATGGATTCTTCGTTTCTATTGCCATAAAGCAGGTAAACTGAACTTTGGGGTTCCTCTTCAAGTACCACTTTTGCGATGGAAAAAAGAGGTGTTATACCGCTACCAGCACCAATCAGGAAATAATTTTTCCTTTGTTCCGGATTTAATTCAGGATGAAAATCCCCTTCTGGTTGAGATACCTCCAAAAAATCACCCTTTGTAAGATTGTCAGCAAGGTAATTTGAAACTAATCCTTTTTTAACCCTTTTGACCGTGATACACAAATCAGTTTCCAAAGGACTGGAACTCATGGAATAAGAGCGCCTGACTTCCTTACTTTTAATATTAAGTTTTAGCGTCAAATATTGTCCCGCCTGATAAACGTAATAATCTTTTAATTCATCAGGAACTATTAATTTTATAGTGAAAGCCTCTGGGGTTTCTTCTTTTACCTCTTTGACTTCTAAACGGTGAAAATGCTGACTCATGACCCTTTTTAAGTTTATTTAATACATAACGCAATTTCTAAAGTAGGGTTTAAAAGAAA
>JBMLQR010000036.1:0-3750 GCA_049241465.1 Saprospiraceae bacterium
AGGATTATGATTGATACAACAAAAAGAATTAGGCCTTTCGATGCTGCTTCTGTGTGGCAAGCAGGTCCTCAATTGGAAAAAATGAATATTCCTCTGGCCAATTCATTTTGGACAGGGTGGGTTCCCGGTAATTTTCCTCTTTTTTACCCCGATGGTGTGGCAAAGGTACTTCCAGCTAATGCAGATTTAGTGGTAAATATGCATTATGCTCCTTCTGCAAAGGAAGAAACCGATCAATCAGAAATTCATCTTTATTATGCCAAAGGAAAGCCAAGAAGAATTATTGAAACTTTAGTTTTTGATGAAACCTGGGTGACGAATAAACCGTTTGAATTTCAACCCGATACGGTTATTACCTTTTACATGAGGTCGCCTGTTTTACCAGTTGATTTATCATTGTTAAGTGTTCTGCCACACATGCATTTACTGGGAAAATCATTTAAATCGTTTGCAATTACGCCCGACGGTGATATGATACCGCTAATACATATTCCGGAATGGGATTTTAATTGGCAGCAAACCTACCAGTTCAATAATTTGCTCAAAATCCCTCGCGGTTCGGTTATTTATGCGGAGGCAACGTTTGATAACACAAAAAATAACCCTAAAAACCCCTATTTTCCACCAGCAAAAGTAAGGTATGGTTGGGGGACTAAAGATGAGATGATGAACCTGATTTTTGAATATCTTTTATATGAACCAGGTGATGAGTATTTGGATTTTTATGGTGCTGAAAATTAAAATGTAAGAATGAAAACACTTATTTTATTTAGCTTTTTCTTTATTCCTTTGTCGTTGATTTCTCAGGAGGAGTTGTATCAAACGACGCGGGATGAATTTAATTATGGTGAATTCAGACCTAATAATTCAGTACCCATTTATGGTATAGCAGAAAAACCGGGAAAATTAATGGGCAATATATATTTGGATTCGATTTTCAGAAGTTCAGCGGTGGTATTTTTCAAGGAAATAGTTAAACGATATGATTCAAACGCATCTGATTCAATAGCCGGGTACAAACTGCGAATTAACTTACTTGAAAAATTAGTAGAGTTTAAAATGAATGGGGGTATTAAGGGAATTGATAATATGGCCATAAAAAAAATTCAAACGTTTGATCCTGCAGGCAATATTCTTAAAACATATATCAATGGCAAAATGCTTGGCATTGATTCAATAGGAGAAGATCACTTTTATGATTTGGTTTTTGATGGTCTTTTTGTCAAGGTTGTCTCTCTTTCTGTTCTTAAAAAAAAGGAACCTACGTATCATGTTGCCTTATCTATTGGAGACAAAAATGCATATTACTACTTAAAAACAATCTATTATGCCAAAATTGAAAATGGAAACTGGAAGGAAATACAGAATAATAAAAATGCCTGGTTAGATTTAACTGGCTCGAGGGCAAAATGGATGTCAAGCTATCTTCAACAAAATCAACTTAATCTAAAATTAACATCAGATTTGAGACAATTTTTTCAATATTTTGATAAAATAATGGTTGAATAAAAAGGAATAAACTTGACTGCATTCGTTTTTATTTGTAAATTAAGGTTTCATTCATTCAATGAGTATGATAGACGGGCAGGACACCTACGAAGCAATGTTTCTAAATTATCTTGAAAGAGAAAGAAGAGTTCCTATAGAAACTTTAAGAGGGTATGGTGACGACGTAGATTATTTTAAAGCATTTTTAGACCGTCAACTGGTAGAATATAGCTGGACCTCTGTAGATACTGAAATAATAAGAGCCTGGGTAGTATCGATGGCGGGCAAAGGTAATAAACCTTCTGTAATCAGAAGAAGGATTGCTGGTATCAGGGCTTTCTACAGGTTTCTACAACGAATTGGAAAAGTGGCCGTGAACCCAGCGCTTCGTTTACCATTACCCAAAGTTCCCAAAAGGCTTCCACGGTTTATTTCTGTCGAAGGGATGGAAAAACTTGGTTCAGGGCATCTATTTCCATCTGATTTTAGTGGACACCGTGATCGGTTGATACTGGAATTATTATATGGAACTGGTATGAGAAGAGCGGAAGTAGCTAATCTTAAAGAATCAGATATTCAGTGGGAAAGAAAAGAAATTAACGTATTGGGGAAAGGAGGAAAAAGTAGGGTAATTCCTGTGGTTAGTTCGTTATATAGTCTATTGACAAAATATAGAGATGAGCGAAACTCCTTATTTGAAAAAGGAGCGGTTACGTTTTTTGTAACTGATAAAGGAAGAGATATTTACACGCGATTTGTTTATGCGGTGAGTATTCGGTACTTAGGAATGGTAACGAGTATAGAGAACAAAGGGCCACATTTGTTACGACATACTTTTGCTACTCATTTAATGAGTAACGGAGCAGATATTCAAGCAGTAAAAGCACTGTTAGGGCATTCTAGTCTGGCTGCCACCCAGGTATATATGCATAACTCTGCAGAACGTTTAAAAAAAATATATAATCAGGCACATCCCAAAGCACAGCGTAAAAGGCCGGATGATAACGGCTAGACAAAATTACTTTATTCATTTTTTAAAAAAATCACTATGAGCATTGACATGCAGGCGGTTTCCTTTCGTGCGGACCAAAAATTAAAGTTGTTCATTGAGAATCGTGTTGAGAAATTGAATCTTTTTTTTGGCAGGATTATTCGTACTCAAGTTTTGTTGAAACTTGAAAATGCCGGGCAAGTAAAAGAAAAAGTTGTAGAGGTAAGTGTACATGTGCCTGGAGAAGTGTTGTTTGTGAAATCGAGTAAGATGTCATTTGAGGCTGCCACCGATGAAGCTATAGATTCTTTGAGACGTAAAATTGAGCGGTATAAAAGCCGCAGAAAATAAATTGATTTTTTTTTTTGAAAACCTTTGGATTAGTTACAAAGACTATTTATCTTTGCCTCGCTTTCGAGAAAGGCTTTAGAAGTAAAGTGTGAAAGTAAATAGTCAGCCAGCATAGCTCAGTTGGTAGAGCAGCTGATTTGTAATCAGCTGGTCGGGGGTTCGAGTCCCTCTGCTGGCTCATATAAATTTACTTTAAAGGAGTAAGTTCATTTGAAATTTTCTTCTTAAATGGAGAATTGGGGGTGCGCCGGAGCTGGAGAGCCGGGCCAGACTGTAAATCTGGTGACTATGTCTGAATAGGTTCGATTCCTATCACCCCCACAAAATAAATGTATCGTGTATGGTATGTTTTTTTTGTGTTAAGCGGGTGTAGCTCAGTTGGTAGAGCATCAGCCTTCCAAGCTGAGGGTCGAGGGTTCGAGTCTCTTCGCCCGCTCTTTATGTTTTATAACTCCGACAATAACAGCCGATGTAGCTCAGGGGTAGAGCACTTCCATGGTAAGGAAGGGGTCAGGGGTTCAATTCCCCTCATTGGCTCTAGTATTCCGGAGATTTTTCTTGTTTAATGAATTAATATTTTAAAAATCAAAACTGATGGCTAAAGGTACATTCGAAAGGAATAAACCACACGTTAACATTGGTACTATCGGTCACGTAGATCATGGCAAAACAACCTTGACTGCCGCGATAAGTTATGTCCTTTCAAAAGATGGTCTCGCGGAAAAAAGGTCGTATGACTCAATTGATGCTGCTCCAGAAGAAAAGGAGCGTGGTATTACAATTAATACTGCTCACGTTGAGTATGAAACGGTTAATAGACACTACGCTCACGTAGATTGTCCTGGTCACGCGGATTATGTAAAAAACATGGTTACGGGTGCAGCTCAAATGGATGGAGCTATTATCGTTGTTGCAGCTAC
>JBMLQR010000037.1:0-20444 GCA_049241465.1 Saprospiraceae bacterium
GCTACCACGCACATAATTTCCAACCAGAAGTGCGTGTAAGCATAAACTCTCAGGGGCATAGCCCCGCTATCTTCGTAACTCTCAAGTGACAGGTAACGACCCAAATAACTGCCTCATGATAGCCTCTAAAAAGGTAGCATCGGTAGCATCAAAAGCACCTTTTTCGGTACTATCGACATCTAAAACGGCTAATAATTCCCCTGTTTTATTAAACACGGGGACAACAATTTCTGATCTGGAATGGGCATCGCAGGTAATGTGTTCAGTTCCCTCAACCAGTTCATGGGTGTCAATGACCAAACAGGTTTTCCTCTCTCTGGCTACTTTTCCACAAACTCCTTTAGAAAATTCAATATGCAAACAACCTGTAGTTCCCTGGTAAGGACCAACACTTAACTTTCCATTATTTACCCTATAAAAACCTACCCAGTAAAAATAGGGCAAATAGGTTTTGGCCAAAGCATTGAAGGTAGCCATCTTCAAAATATCATCCTCCTCATCGGCTAATTGCATCATTACAGCCTCTGTTAATTGGTTATAAGCTAATACTTTATCCTCAGCCGAAAGGGTGACTGATGGTTTTATAAAAAAAGGCATTTCAGTTCCTGATTGCATAATATTGGATTAAGGTTTAATAAAATCAGTATGATTAGATTGATAGTTACAAGGCTTATCCAGAGCTAATTGCACGTAAACCTGCCTTTTTTCCTTTCCCAAAACATCATTCTTTATGAAATCGAGCATTCTTCCCCGTTCTTCTGCCATTGGCAATGAGGCATATTCGTGCCCTCCATTTAGGTAGGAAACTAAATAAATAGATTTATTAAGTTGGGTATGTCTGGTTTTTAGTTCACCTGCGCCATGTAAAAGTAAATAGCCACTTTGTCCAGGGCTACACAAACGGTGCGATCTGATATCAAAAGGAACCAAAGCATCGCAAGTGCCATGGAAAAATAAAGAGGGTAGGGCATTTTCAGCCGTAATCATCGTTGGGTCAATCAATGCGCCTGCCATACTAATGATTCCCGCATATTTAAAATCAACGGGCAAAACAAGGGCTTCGGATGGTAAATTAGCCGAAGGCCAGTAGGCGGTATGTAAAACGGCTTCCGCTCCTGCAGAACTTCCTGCCAGAATTACCTTGGACATATCCAGATTAAATTCATTTTGTTGGGTCATCAAATAGGCAGTGGCTCTTCTGACATCTATCATGGATTGTTGAAAAACCATGATTTTTTGATGAGCAGGTTGGTCACATCCAAACGATTTTCCCTTCATAAGTAAACGATAAGACATAGATACAAAAGCATAGCCTGCGGCAGTCATTTCAGCAGCCGTAGCAGAAATAAGTGGGTCTATTCGATTCCCTCCGGAAAAACCTCCGCCATGAACATATAAAATCAGCGGTAATTTCTTATCAAGAACTGGAATATCAGGTAGGTATACATCCAGTTCTAGTTTATCCTTTCCATCGTTAAAATAAGTTATCGTCTGCATTTTCTTTGCAGGGTAGGAGGGAATGCTGCTTACATTAGCTGGATTTAATCTTGTATTTTTCAATAGCCAGGATAAAAGTTCAGGTTCTTTGAACGCATTGTTCCAGGAATCATGTCCAACGCCAGGGTATTCCGTATAGCGTACATTTCCTTTTTCTGCTTTTATTTTATTAACAAGTTCTCTGGAATAACTTACCGGAACTACATTATCTGCGTCTCCGTGAAAAAACCAGGTAGGTATTTTGCTGCTGTAAATGGAGGTAAGAAGGGTGTTTCCACCGCCACAGATGGGGAAAGCAGCAGCAAATCTATTAGGTTCTCTGGCTATCCACTCCAATGTGCCAAAGGCACCCAAAGATAATCCTCCTAAATAAACCTTTTGCTCGTCCACGCAATTATTGACCATTAACTCGCTCAATAATCCACTAAGTAATTTCATTTGCTTAGACGGTTCCTGCGTAAAAGGAAAATCCCATTTTCCTGTAGAATCCGATTCCATACTTGACCAACTTTCGCCTGAAGGACACTGTGGAAAAACAACAATGGACTGGAAATTTTTTCTGGTGCCTTCTTCTAAAAATAAACTAGCACCATGCTTCATTTGTGCTTCATTGTCATCACCCCGCTCTCCTGAACCGTGTAAAAAAACAAGCAATGGATATTTTTTGCTGCAATCATAATCTATGGGTAATAAAATACGGTAGGGCATTCTATTTCCATTATTGTCCAAAAATTCTCGTTTTTGGAAAGCACGAAGGGATTCCTGTGCCTCTATTTTATTGATTCCACATAAAAATAAGGGAAACAATAGGAAAATCATATTTTTCATTCCTTGCTTAATTTTGTATTATTGTAAACTTTGCATAGCAAATATAATATTAGCCTTTGCATTCTCAGTCATTATTTAATCCTTTACTGACTATCTTCAGGATATGGTCCATAGAAAAAACCAATTATTAAGCCTGTTCATCCTTTTTTCTTATGCTCTTTTTGCACAAGAAACGCCCTTCATATCGCATTTTTCAAGAAATGATTATCAAGGTCTAAATCAGAATTGGAGCCTGGGACAATCATCGGACGGCTTCATATTTTCGGCAAATTCTGCTGGCTTACTCGTTGCAGATGGACAGAATTGGAGGAAATTTGAGTTGCCAAAGGGTCAAATTATTAGATCTCTCTCTGTTTCTTCCCAAAATAAAGTGTTTACAGGCAGTGTTGGTACGTTTGGCTATTGGGAGGAAGACAAATTTGGTCATTTCCATTACCTTGATTTAGCAGCAAATAACCTGGATTCTCTGCATCTGAAAGAGGAGTTCTGGCATATTTTAGAAAAGAATAATGATTTGTATTTCCAGTCTTTTTCTGTAATCTATAAATGGAATAACAAAAAAGTCACCAGAATTACTCCTCCTGGAAATATTATGTTTCTACAAAAAGTGGGAAATAAAATAGTTGTTCCCGTTATAGGTAAAGGCTTGTTTCTTTTAAATGAAGAAAATAATACGTTTAGTTGGATTAAAAATAGTGAGATTCTGCAAAATGAAACTATCTCCTTTATTCTTCAAGATAAGGCCGATTGGTTGATTGGCACCCAACTTGCCGGCGTTTTTAGGTACAATGGTCGCGTTTTTACACCCTGGGAAAATCCATTGAATAAGGTCTTAAAACAAAAACAACTCAATAAGGCTATTAGATTGAAAGACGGAAGTCTTGTTCTGGGTACGGTCTTGGATGGATTATTTATTGTGGACTTAAATGGCCGGTTAAAACTTCATTTGAATAAAGAAAATGGTCTTCAAAATAATACGATACTTTCTTTATTTGAAGACAAATTACAAAATCTTTGGGTCGGTTTAGATAAAGGAATCGACTTTATTCACCGTTCATCACCGCTTTCCTATTATCATGATACTAAAGGTGTATTGGGTACAGTTTATACGGCCATAATGGATGGAAATTTATTTTACGTCGGCACAAATCAAGGTGTTTTTGTTAAAAATAAGGTAGATAAAATGCCATTTTCTTTCATCGAAGGTACCCAAGGACAGGTTTGGCAGTTGTTGAAACAGAATAATAAACTCTTGTGCGGACATAATAGTGGTACTTTTTTATTGGAAAATGGAAAACCTAAACTTATTTCAAACATTACTGGTGGATGGTCATTTTGTGAAATTCCCGGTAAAAAAAATGAATTATTACAATCTACCTACACAGGTCTGGCCTTATTTACTTTTCAAAATAATCAGTGGACATTCAACAAAAGATTAGATGGTCTTAATGAGCCTATCAGAAAAATATTACCCGCAGGTGATAATTATTTTTGGGCATTACATGCTAATAATGGTCTATATAAACTAAAAATTGACTGGCGTAAAGGTGCCATAGTATCTCAGGTAAAATTGGATAAAAAGGATGGGCTATCAGATCAGACTAGATTGGATATTCGCTTTTTCAGAGATACGCTGTTGGTGCATTCAAGAGATATGAACTATTATTTTGATGAAACTTCTCAAAGGTTTTCTCCATGGAAAGAGAATTCTATGGAAAAAGGTGCCATTTGGCTGGAAGCAGAAAATGAAGGGTTTACTTACAAGAATAATCAGCTGAAACATTGGAAAAATGAGGAAATAAAGGCTATTCATCCAATTTCGATGATTCCTGAAAATGAACATATTGTAAATTTGAACAAGGAGGAATTTTTTGTTGGTTTGGAAGATGGTTACGCGCTGATTCCTAAATATAAATTTGAAAATACTTTTCTAAGAAATAATATTTTTTCCCCGCTCCTCAGTGAACTCAAGGCTCAATCCAAAGATGGAAAACCGGTTGAATTGAACTGGGTGAGCAATGGTAAAACGGAAGGCGTAGAAATTCCCCCCTCAGGTTATAATTTGAGCGTTAAATTTGGATTTCCTTCTTTTGAAAGTGGTGTTTTATTCAGATTTCGATTGATTGGATGGCAAGACAACTGGTCGTCCTGGCAAGTTTTGAGATCTCTGAACTGGAATAATTTGTCGCCAGGCGATTACATACTTGAAATTCAAGCTAATGTTTCTCCAAAAATGCTGAGAGTACCCATTTTTGTTTTACCACACTGGTACCAAACGGTCTTTTTCAAAGTAGGAATGATTTTTCTTTCACTCTCCCTTCTTTTTTTTCTCTTCAAATCTTACCTGAAAAGCATTGAAATCAGACATCAAAAACAAATTAAGAAAAAGGAATTTGAATTGGAGCAGCAGGTTGTTAAAGCAAAAAATGAACAATTGGAGGCCGATAACCTAAATAAAAGCCGGGAGTTGGCCAATGCTACTTTTACCCTAATTCACAAAAATGAATCTCTGCTTAGTGTTAAGGAAGAACTCGATATAATGAAATCTGAATCCTCTTCTAAATTATTCGATGGTCATTACAAAAAGTTAATAAGCATTCTTGATAATCAACTGGAAAATGAAAAGGATTGGCAAATTTTTGAAAGTAATTTTAACGAGGTCCATGATATTTTCTTTAAAAAACTGAAACATCAATTTCCTGATCTGACCCCCGGTGACCTGAAATTAGCGGCTTATCTTAAAATGAATCTGTCGTCCAAGGAGATCGCTCCATTATTGAATATTTCTATCCGTGGTGTAGAAAATAAGCGCTACAGACTTCGTAAAAAAATGAATTTAGAAGAGGATGATAATCTCACCAATTTCATGATAGACTATTGATTTCATTAAGTTCTCACCACCCAAAACCTGTCTGCGTTACCTTTGCCCATTTTATAATTTTTTTTTGAATGGCGTAGTAGTAGTGTAGTGGTTTTTCATACTTCTTATCTCCAATTGTTGCATCTTGTACTTTGAAATGATTAAAATACATTTCAAGTAGCAAGTGCGGGTTGTATTTGCCAAACAAAATTTCGAATGGTAAAACTACTTTTTGGTAGATTGGCGTATTGTTTATCTCTTATGATAATTGGGTGGGTACCTCTACTGTCCCAACAGGAAGTCTATTTTTTTAGAGAAAGCAATCAAGGTAGTTTTTATGACTCTGGATTAGCCTTTAAGTCCGGAAATAGTTATATTGAACAGGCAGGTTCGACAAATGATAAAATTCCTGTAGAACTTTCTATTCCTGCTTATCAGGGGAAACATAGTCTTCGCCTCCAATGGATTTCCCGCACAGGGGGAGATTGGTCCGCGTTGATTATTGCCCCAGGATTTCCATTCCTCGACCTTAGCAAAATGGATACTCTATCTTTTGCTTTGTTTTCAAAAAATGGATTAGACAAAGCAAATATGCCATACCTTTTTTTTGAAGGTGCCCCCGGTAATACAAAAAGCAAGAAGTTTCAACTTTCTCAGTTTGTCCAAAGTTTACCTGCTGAAAAATGGCAGCTGGTGAATATACCCATTGCTACACTAAAAGTAGAAACTGCAGGTTCTTCTTTGCAATGGAATCAAATAAAAGCGGTCATTTTCGGACAAAATACTGCCGATAATTCTACTCATGTTCTATTGGTTGATGAAGTAAAAGCTTTTAAGGCCGCTACCTTTATAGAAGACATTCCTGCCATAGTTACCTCATTTAGAACTAAATCTTATCCCGCTCACATAGCATTGCATTGGAAAATTCCTGCTAATCCCGCACCAGCGCAGTTTAAAATACTTCGTTCTGCCGATCAATGGAAAACCTTCACTCAACTACCCTTAATTTCTGGTAAGGATTCGCTCTATCTCGATTATCCCCAAAATATCGATACTGCCATCACCTATAGTTACAAAATAGTTGCATTGAATAGTCAGGGTGCTTTCAACGAAAATAATGAAACAAAAAATGCAAGATTAGTCAAATTCACGGATGACGAATATCTGGATATGGTGCAGGAATACACCTTTCGCTATTTCTGGGATTTTGCCCATCCCTCTAGTGGCATGTCAAGGGAAAGAAATACTTCCGGCAATCTGGTAACCACTGGTGGCAGTGGCATGGGAATCATGGGTTTGTTAACAGGTATTGAACGCGGGTATATAACACGAAAACAAGCACTGGAACGCTTACATAAAATAGTTGCCTTTCTGGCATCGTGTGACAGATTTAAAGGGGTATTTCCGCATTGGCTAAATGGTGATTCCGGGAAAGTTATCCCTTTTAGTGCCCGTGATGATGGTGGTGATTTGGTTGAAACCTCCTTTTTGATGCAGGGATTATTGGCAGCAAGAGGCTATTTTGATTCGGAAATAGAGGAAGAAAGGCAGTTAAGAACCAAAATTACAGCCCTTTGGGAAGCCGTTGATTGGCAGTGGCACAGACAGCAAAATCAGAATGTGCTGTATTGGCATTGGTCTCCTGTTCACCAGTTTGCTATGAATTTTCAACTTCGCGGTTGGAATGAAGCATTGATTACCTATATCTTAGCTATTGCAGCACCCGTGAATCCTATTCCTGCCAATTTATATCATGTAGGATGGGCAGGTTCAAATTATAAGTCGGGATTGACTTCTTTTGGCTATCGTTTGGATATCGGTGGTTTTAGAGGTGGACCGCTGTTTTTTGCTCATTATTCTTTTCTCGGCTTTGATCCCAGGGATAAAAGGGACGCTTATACCGATTATTTTAAACATAACACTAATCATACGCTTATTAACAGGGCCTATTCGATACAAAATCCTAAAAATTTTAAAGGTTATGGTGAGAATAGCTGGGGGTTGACCGCCAGCGACGATCCATTTGTTGGCTATCTGGCTCACGAACCTACCCCTGAACGCGATAATGGTACCATTGCTCCTACCGCTGCATTGAGCAGTATTGTTTATACCCCAAAGGAATCTATAGCTGCTCTAAAGCATTTTTATCACCAGCACGGCAAAGATTTATTTGGTCCCATGGGCTTTTATGATGCATTCAATCTGGAGAGGAATTGGTTTGCTGACTCATATCTTGCCATAGATCAGGGACCTATTTTAGTGATGATTGAAAATTATCGAAGCGGTAAAATCTGGGAATCTTTTATGAAAAATCCAGAGATTAATAAGGCGCTCGACCAGATTGGGTTTTCTAAGGTGGTTAGTTCAAATCGTGTTGGATTGTTAGACCATGGAAACATTTCTATTTATCCAAATCCGGTGACCAATGGCGTTATTCAAGTCTCTGTAAATCAATTAATAAAGGGAGGTGTAACGTTTTCTTTATTAAACATGCAGGGGCAGGAAATGTACAAATGGGAAAAGAGAGAGATGTTTTCATCTGCCTCTCAAGAAACATTAAACTTGCCCATTCATTTACGCGGAAGCTTCCTTCTGCTCATCCAATCGAATCAAGAAAAGGCAGCAATGCCTGTTTTTATACATTAATTAACATTATTCAAAACGCGTCATTATGATGAAAAGAAGTTTACTCAAAATGCTGCTACTGGTGCTGCCCTTCCTGGGTCAGGCTCAGGTAGTCCTGGAAAATTTTGAAGGCGCTGCTAAACTTCCCTGGAATCCGATTGAAGGTTCATTTGCTGTGGTCGATAACCCCGCAGGTGGAGATGTTCTCGGTATTAATACAGGGGGAAAAGTAGGGGCCTATACCAAGAAAAAGGGCTCTGCCTACAGTTTATTTCTGGCGGAACTTAGTGCTCCGATAGATATGACAACCAATAATCAGTTAAGGATTATGGTTAAAGCACCCGTTGCTACTTCCTTTATTCTAAAATTGGAGGGTTCTTCTGCTCCAATTGAAGAAAAAAAGAAAATTGCTGTGGCTGGACAATGGATTGAATATACTTTCAATTTTAGTGCCGCTGCCGATCGTAAATTAAACAAAATTCTTTTGTTTTTTGATCCGGGGGTAGATACCTCCGGTGCAACGTACCTTTTTGATAATTTGGTTATTGAGCCGTCTGGTGCCTGTAAAGGGGTGGTAAGAAATGCTGCCATCTGGGACGATTTCGATTGTCAGAGAAATGTTCAGGTAGCTCTTCCTGGTTTGACCGATCTTACCGCGGTAGTGAATCCTGATAAATCAGGCATAAATACGAGTGCAAAAGTAGGACGTTATAAAGATACCGAATCTGAGTGGCATGCCATGGTATTGGATTATGGTGAAAATATTCCATTAGATAAATTAAGTTTGGCAAAAATTAAAGTGTGGGCGCCTGTCGCTGGTATGCTTTTATTTAAATTGGAGGGCGGAGATTCTCCGGCTAAAGAGGTGCCAGTGCAAATAACGGAGTTAAATAAATGGGTGGAATATACTGTTGATTTTACCTCTCAAGTGGCAGCTAAGCATAAAAAATTAGTCCTTTTCTTTAATGCAGGAAAATTACCCGGTGCAAATGATGTTTATTTTATAGATGATCTTCGTTTCGAAGCCAGACCAACCAGCGTGGTGTTAGAAGACTTTGAGCCTACTGCGAAATTACCCTGGAAAGCGGCCGATGGTGCCTTTGCCCTGGTAGATAATCTTCCTGGTGGTGATACCTTAAAACTTAACCCAAGTAAAAAAGTAGGCGCCTATACAAAAAAGAAAGGTGCTGAATACAGTCTGTTCATTGCTGAATTGACTCAACCTTTAGATTTAACCGTTTACAATACCTTTAAAATTCATGTTAAATCACCGGTAACTACTTCGTTCTTACTAAAATTAGAAGGAGCTTCTGGAAATATTGAAGAAAAAAAGAAAATTGCCGTTGCTAATCAATGGGTAGAATATACCTTCAACTTTAGTGCCGCCGCTGCAAAAAAAGATTTTAATAAAATCATCATTTTCTTCGACCCAGGTACAGCAGATTCTCAAGATACTTATCTGTTTGATAACCTGGTTGCTGTAGAATCTGGCGCATGTTCTGGGGTAGCAAAAAATATTGAAGTACTTGATGATTTTGATTGTCAACGTAATATCTCTTATTCTATGCCAGGATGGGATGATGTTGTTGCTGTTAAAAATCCAGATCCTTCGTCAGTAAATGAAAGTGCCAATGTAGGTAGATACAAAGATACCGGCGGAGAATGGCATGCTTTAGTTGTAGATTATGGTGCAAATATTCCTTTGGGCGACAGAAATGTATTCAAAATTAAAGTGTGGGCTCCCGTTGCTGGTAATCTTTTAGTGAAATTGGAAGGAGGAACCTCGCCTGCTAAAGAAGTGCCAATTGCTATTTCTCAGTTAAATAAATGGGTAGAGTATAAAGTTGATTTCAGTGGTGAAGCAGGCAATAGCCACAAGAAATTAGTGCTTTTCTTTAATGCAGGGAAATTACCTGGCGCTAATGATACCTATTATATAGATGATATCAGACTTGAAGCCCAACCTTCTGGTATTTTGGAAGATTTTGAGCCTAAAGCCAAATTGGCGTGGGAAACTTTCGGTGCAGAAGCGGTTTTTGGAAAATTCAATGGGTTAATCGCAAACCCTGATAAAACAGGTGCCAATACTACTACTAATGTTGGTTCTTATAAAAAAGGTACTTCTGCCTTAGGTGGGGTGAAATCTTTGCTTCCAACCGGATTTAAATTAACGGATTTACCTCAGCTTAATTTACAAGTTTGGGCTCCCGCTGGGGCGAAATCATTGACACTGAGATTGAATTCTGCTACGCAAGGATTGAAAGAAGTGAACAGACCAATTACTGAAACTAAAAAGTGGGTAGATCTTTCTTTTAATTTTGATAATTTCAAAGCGATTACTGATTTTGAAACGGTGGAAATCATTTTTGACCCTGCTTTGGCCGCCGCTGATACCTGGTATTTCGATAATCTTTCTCAAACTAAAGCAACGGTTAATCCTTGTGAAGGAACTGTACCTGTAGCCGGTATTGTAGATGATTTTGATTGCCAGAGAAATGCCGTAGCTTCTACAACTGGAGGAGATTTTCTTGAGGTAATCAAAAATCCTGATGCATCGGGTATCAATTCATCTGCGAACGATAAAGTTGGAAAATATAACGATCCTTTAGATGAATGGGGCGCTATAGTATGGGATTTTGGAAAGGAAATTGACTTGAGTGTGCAAAATCAACTTAAGTTGAAAATCTGGTCACCTGTTGCCGTTCCTTTAATGTTCAAATTGGAAGGCGGACAACAAGTTGAAGTTCTTTCTGAGGTGAAAGCTGCCAATGCAAAAAAATGGGTTGAATACTTGATCGACTTTAAAGGTGCTATCGGAAAAGGTAACAAAAAATTAGTCATTTTCTTCAATCCTGGAAAAACGCCGACCGCACCTCTCTCTTATTTTATCGATGATCTCGAATTCGTGCGCGCTCCTTACACTGGTTGTATTTCTACTTTTGAAACGCCACTGGACAATCTTGGCAAATTCCAATATTTTGCCAATGGCGATTTGGATGGTAAACAAGTCGATTTTGTTATCGACAATCCTAAGAAAGGAGGCATAAATATGTCAAATAAAGTAGGTGAATTCATAGAAAGACCAGGAGGTGAAATTTTTGCCGGTATGTTTGCTACTGGTTTACCTGCTACTATTGTTGTGCCAAATAACAGCAAGAAAATATCTATGAAGGTTTGGATGGATCAAGCCGCTGAAGTGGTGTTCAAATTGGAAAGAGGGGTGAATGGTGAACCTCAAACAGGTGATACCAAAGTGAAATATACTACCCCCAATCAATGGCAAACACTTACCTGGGATTTCAGCGAAAAAGTTCCAGATAATGCAGTTTATCAAATCATTACTCTAATCTTGAATTTCGATAATACGCCAACGACAGAAAAAAGATATTATTTTGATGATATAGCCATTGGTAATGCGTCTTGCGGAACACCAACGCCAAACGTCGAAGTAAATATTGATCCGCTGACCATTTTCCCTAATCCTGCAGCCGATCGTCTGGAAGTTAGAAATATGAATAAGGTGAACAATCTGGTAATTTATAATGCATTGGGTCAACAACAAGGCATTATACAGGTAGCTGGACAAGACGCCATGTCACTGGATATTTCTCATTTGCAGAAAGGAATTTATATACTGGCTGGCTTCTCAAAGGAAGGTAGTCTTATTTCAAATGCAAGGTTTATGAAAGAATAATAATGAAGGGCGATTTTACCCATATCGGGTAGAATCGCCCTTTTTTTATCATTTCCTAATTTTTATGCTTTAACTATGACTTATTTTCGTTGTTTGTTTTTGTGCTTGGTCTTTTCAATTTTTTGCTCAGTTGATATTATTGCTCAACAAGCTCCTCTTCCTCCTTTTTCTAATGAATTATTAAAGGAAAGAACGTTTAATTATTTTTGGAAACTGGCAGATCCTACTTTCGGTCAGGTGCCTGACAGATATCCTTCATTGACTTTTTCCAGTATTGCCGCTACCGGCTTTGGAATTACCTCCTATATTGTAGGAGCCGAAAATAAATATATCTCTCGTGCTGCTGCTGCGGAACGCACGCTTAAAACGCTGAAAGCTTTATATGGCCTTAAACAAGGACCTGAACCAACAGGTGTTAGCGGATTTAAAGGCTTTTTTTATCATTTTTTAACGCTGGATAAAGCGGAACGATTTAAAAATGTTGAATTATCAACTATTGATACGGGGCTGCTTATGGCTGGCGTTTTAGCTGCAATGAGCTATTTCGATGCTCCAAATCCAACAGAGAAAAAAATCCGGCTACTAGCCGATAAATTATATAGACGGGTAGATTGGGACTGGGCCATGAATAATAATCCTCACATGTCTATGGGTTGGCATCCCGAAACGGGATTTATTAAGTCAGAATGGAAAGGCTATAATGAAGCCATGGTTCTGCTTGTTATGGCTATGGGTTCTCCAACTCACCCAATTCCTGCCAATAGTTGGGAGAAATGGTGCGAAACTTACCAATGGGATACTTTTGAAGGGTATGATTACGTAAATTTTGAACCCTTGTTCGGTCATCAGTATAGTCATATATTTATAGATTTTAAAGGTATAAAAGATCCATATATGCAGAAAAAGGGGATTGATTATGCTGAAAATACCCGGAGAGCTACCCTGGCTAATCAGGCTTATTGTATTAGGAATCCAAAACAATTTGAGGGATATTCTGCATTAGAATGGGGTTTAACGGCTTGTGATGGCCCAGCATACGATAAAAGAGTGTGGAAAGGTCAGGATATAAACTTTCAGGAATATAGTGCAAGGGGCGCAGCCGCTACCCGTATTGTGGACGATGGTACCATTGCTCCAACCGCGGCTGGTGGATCTATTCCTTACGCTCCGGAAGTGTGTATTCCAACATTGGCGCATTTATGGAATACTTACTCTAATAATTTAGTGGGTGAATTCGGATTTAAAGACGCCTTTAACCGGACCTATACCTTTAACGCCAGTCAACCCGATGGTTGGTTCGACAAGGATTATCTTGGTATTGACCAGGGCCCGATTCTTCTACAAATGGAGAATTATCAAACGGGTCTCATTTGGAATGTAATGAAAAAAAATCCACACATAAAAAGAGGATTATTAAAAGCGGGATTTAAAGGGGGCTGGCTTCAATAATCTTGTCGGGTTCTTTGTTTAACTTTAATGACATTTGTAATGCAACCAAAAATTACTTTTTTTCGACTTTTAGGCCTGGGTGGGATTATCTTTTTATCTCACTTTTTAAAGTTCGATCAGCTCTTTCGCCAACAATTTACCGCGGCAAATCAACCGGTGGGTTTAGTAGATTCTCTATTGTCTATAATGACCTTAGAGGAAAAAATAGGTCAAATGACGTTATTTACCAGCGATTTGGAACTTACCGGTCCTACTTTGCGCGCTAACTATAAAGAGGATATTCAAAAGGGTCGATGTGGGGCTATTTTTAATGCCCATACAGCAGCTTATACCCGCGAACTACAGAAAATGGCAGTGAATGAAACCAGATTGGGTATTCCCCTTCTTTTTGGTTATGATGTTATCCACGGGTATAAGACTATATTCCCCATTCCTTTGGGAGAATCAGCCAGCTGGGACTTAGAGGCTATTGAAAAATCAGCCAGGGTTGCCGCTGATGAATCAACGGCGGCTGGTTTGCACTGGACTTTTGCCCCTATGGTCGATGTTTCCAGAGATCCACGATGGGGAAGAGTAGCAGAAGGTGCCGGTGAAGACCATTACCTGGGGGCTAAAATTGCCGCTGCCAGAGTTAAAGGTTTTCAAGGGGATAATCTTAAAGATTTAAACTCTATGCTTGCTTGTGTTAAACATTTCGCCGCTTATGGCGCCCCTCAGGCAGGAAGAGATTATCATTCGGTCGATATGTCTGAAATGACGCTCAGGGAAATTTATCTGCCTCCATACAAAGCGGCCATCGATGCTGGCGCAAAATCGGTTATGACTTCTTTTAATGATGTTTTCGGCGTTCCCGCTACCGGAAATACCTTTTTATTGAAACAAATTTTAAGGGATGAATGGGGGTTTGATGGATTTGTAGTGACTGATTATACTTCTATTAACGAAATGGTCGCTCATGGCGTGGCTGCCAATGAAGCCGATGCAGGCCTTATGGCCGCAAAAGCTGGCGTTGATATGGATATGCAGGGGGCTGTTTATTATAAATATCTCCTTCAACAGGTTCGTTCTGGTCAAATTTCTATGCGTTTAATAGACGAAAGTGTAAAGCGTATTTTGAAAATTAAAGAGGATTTAGGTCTATTTGAAGATCCTTTTCGTTATTGTAATGCTGAAAGAGAAAAACAAACAATTCTTTCTCCTGCCAATAGAGCCGCTGCAAGGGATGTTGCAAAAAAATCAATCGTTTTACTCAAAAATCAAGGGAATATTCTTCCCATCGATGTAAATAAGGGTCAAAAAATAGCTTTGATTGGTCCTTTGGCAGAAACGCAAAAGGAATTGTTAGGTTCCTGGTCAGCATCGGGGGTTGATACCGATTGTGTTTCTCTAAAATCAGGATTATTAGCCCAAATAAAAAATCCTTCTCTCCTGCAAGTGGTCAAAGGTTGCAATATCAATGGAAATGATAAGACTGGTTTTAATGCTGCATTGGCTGCTGCTAAAAAAGCAGATATTGTTATCATGGCGCTGGGAGAGGAAGGTCTCATGTCCGGTGAGGCAGCCAGTAGAGCGGATATTCGTCTGCCTGGTGTACAGGAGGACTTGCTAAAGGCCGTTTCAGCATTGGGAAAACCAATTATTGTGGTATTGATGAATGGAAGACCACTGATTCTCGATCAGGTGGATTTGAACGCTCAGGCTATACTGGAAACCTGGTTTTCAGGTACTGAAGGTGGAAATGCTATCGCCGATGTGCTTTTCGGAAAGTATAACCCTTCTGGAAAATTACCTATGACTTTTCCAAAAAATATGGGGCAAATTCCCATTCACTACAATGTTAAATCAACAGGAAGACCTTTTGATGCAGTAAATAAATATACCTCAAAATACCTGGATAGTCCCAATGAGCCGCTTTATCCTTTTGGTTTCGGCCTGAGTTACACCCAATTTGAGTATTCGTCCATCGCTTTGAATGATAAAATAATGACCAAGAATAGTCCGGTTGAATTTTCTGTGGTTGTGAAAAATACAGGAGCATTAGCTGGTGAAGAAGTTGTTCAATTATACATTAGAGATGTAGTCGCCAGTGTTACAAGACCAGTGAGAGAGCTTAAACGATTTGAAAAAATAAATCTTAAGGCTGGTGAGCAAAAGACCGTTAAATTTACCCTCTCTGTAAATGATCTTACCTTTTATAATCCACAAAATTTACCCGTTTGGGAACCTGGTGCCTTTGAGGTCTTTATCGGTGGAAATTCCTTAGCTACCTTGAAAACTCAATTTTCTTTGGTTCAATAATCCAATGATTTAGCTTAAAATTTTAATTCTATGATGTTTTATATCACAAATAAGTTTTTCATTCGAAGTTTATTCGCCTTAAATATTCTTCTACTTTGTTCTTTTTCAGGATTTTCTCAGTTTCGGGTAAAAGGAAAAATAACCGACGAAAAAGGGGAATCACTGGTTGGCGTGAATGTTATGGTGAAAAATACAAGTGCGGGTACCTTATCCGGTATCGATGGTAGTTATAGCATTGAAGTAGCTGACAATCAATCTGTTCTTGTTTTTTCCTACGTTGGTTATGGTTCTAAGGAAATTGGCGTTAATGGCATGTCGGAAATCAATGTTGTATTGAATGAATCTGCTGAATTACTAGACGAAATCGTTGTCATTGGCTACGGCTCACAAAGAAAAAGCGATTTAACGGGCGTAGTTAGCTCTATAAAATCGGAAGATCTGCAAAAAGTTGCCTCGGCAAATATTACCCAGGCCTTACAGGGGAAAATTGCCGGTGTTCAGGTAGTCTCCGGAAGTGGGCGTCCTGGGGAAGCTCCTATTGTCAGAATTCGTGGAACAGGTACCCTAAACGGGGCGTCTCCCATTTATGTGGTGGATGGGCTTATTCTCGATAATATTGATTTTTTGAATGCTACTGATATTGCCTCCATGGAAGTACTGAAAGATGCTTCCGCTGCGGCTATTTATGGCACCAGGGGCGCCAATGGTGTTATCATTATTACAACCAGGCAAGGTTCGAAAAATACAAAGGCGCAAATACGTTTCAATGCCTGGCAAGGGGTGCAACAACCTGCAAAATTATTATCGCTGACCAATGCCAGTGAATATGGCTTGTTAGTCAACGAATTATCTAACAGACTCGTTTTTGCTAATCCTGGTTCTTTAGGTCAGGGAACGGACTGGCAAAATGAAATTTATAGAAATGCAGCTTTTAGCAGTTATAATCTACAGGTTAGCGGTGGTTCAGATCAAATGACCTACAGTATTAGTGGTGATGCCTTTTTGCAAGACGGTATTATTAAATCATCTTATTTTAATCGCTATTCTTTGCGCATAAACAACACTTACCAATTGGCATCTTTTGTTAAAATAGGTCATAATATTTCGTTCGTACAGTCTGCGGCAAATCGCGAACCAGGGGGTATCGTTTTTAATGCTTATGCTGCCGATCCTACAGCCCTTGCAGTGGATGCCGATGGGAATTTTGGAAATACTTCTACCTTGTCCAATGTGAGTAATCCCGCTGCGCAGCTGAAATACAATGCCTATAACAGGTCAAATGGTCAGCAAATGGCGGGAAATGCTTTTATCGATGTTAATCCATTGAAAAATCTAACCCTCAAAAGTAGTATTGGATTCAATTCATTTTCAAACAAGAGTAAAAGTTTTGAACCACAATTTTTTGTAAATGATAAACAACAAAATCCAGAGAGTAGATTGTTCGTAGGGAATTCTCAATCTTCAGATTGGCAGTGGGAAAATACAGCGGTTTTTCAAAAGGATTTTAAACAGCATAGATTGACTTTGTTAACAGGTTATACCGTTCAGAGCAGACAAGGTGAATTTATGGGAGGTTCCCGTAATAGGCTGATTGGCGATACTGAAGATTTTTATTACCTGAATGCGGGTGATGCACAAACAGCTACCAATTATCAGGGGGCAAGCACCCCGGAGCGTTATGAATCTTATCTTTTTAGATCAAACTATGCGTTTAAAGATAAATATTTACTGACCGTAAGTTTCAGAAGAGACGGTTCATCTAAATTTGGAAGTGAAAAAAGAGGTGGTAATTTTCCTTCGCTTGCCTTCGCCTGGCGCGCAAAAGAAGAGTCTTTTTTGAAAAATGTGCAGGCCTTAAGTAATTTGAAATTTAGAGCGAGCTGGGGTATTTTAGGAAATGATAAAATTCCTACCGGTGCAGCTATTCCTACAGTTACTAATAATTTAAGTGCCGTTTTTGGTCCCGATGAAGCACTCATTTTTGGTGCTTCCTTAGTCACTTTGGCCAACCCATTTTTACAATGGGAACAATCAAGAAGTTTAAATGGTGGTTTTGATATTGGGTTCTTAGACAACAGACTTACCGCTGAGGTGGATGTTTATCATAGGTTAACCACTAAAATTTTGGTGCCAGTACCTATTCCTGATTATGTCGGTTCTGCGGGAAATCCTTATGTTAATGCAGCTGATGTCGTAAATAAAGGTTTAGATGTTACCCTGAATTTTCAAAATAAAGAGGGTAAACTCAATTATAAGTTGAGTGTTCTGGGTTCTTTCCTTGATAATAACGTCATTTCCCTTGGTTCTACAGGAAATGCTTTGAGAGATGTGGTGATAAATGGTGATTTTGCCACACTGACACAACCTGGATACCCCATTGGTTCCTTTTTTGGATACAAAGTGGCTGGCATTTATCAAAATGCAGAAGACATAAAAAAATATCCTAATAATAATCCGGTAAAGCCTGGAGATTTGCGTTTTGAAGATATTAATGCAGATGGCATTATTAATGCTAAAGACAGAACCTGGTTAGGTAGTCCGATACCTACATTCAATTATGGTTTTAATCTTGAATTATCATACAGTGGTTTTGATTTTAACGCCGATTTTAATGGGGTGTATGGAAATAAAATTTTAAATGCCAAAAAAATGTTTCGTGGATTCGGTATTCCAAATTTTGAGACATCTTTCTTAAACAGGTGGAATAAAGATAATCTTTCCACCACTGATCCCAGAATTACCAATGGGGGATACCCTAATTTTGTAGTATCAGATCATTTCCTTGAGGATGGGTCATTTTTCAGATTGCGTACTCTGGGACTTGGTTATACCTTAGCTGATAGTTTAGTTAAAAAATTAGGCATCAGATCATTGCGTATATATGGTACGGCAAATAATTTATTTACCTGGACAAAATATTCAGGATATACCCCGGAAGTTGGGTCAGAAAATGTGCTACAGGTAGGGATTGACAGAGGAATTTATCCTTTATCTAAAACCTTGGTTTTTGGTATTCAGTGTAATTTTTAATTCGTAGAATAATAGAACATGAAAAATATATTTCCTCCATTTCGTTTGATTTTTGTAATGTTTGCCCTTGTTTTCTATCCTTCTTGTGGGGAAGAATTTCTTCAGGTAAAGCCATTAGGCGAGATTAATGCGCAGAATTTTTTCCAGGAAGAGAAGCAGGGTGGTTGGGCTATTAACGCCATTTATAACCAAATGAGGAGTTGGGACTTTGTCTCATTTCCTTATTTAGGAATGACGGATATTGTGTCAGATGACGCCGTAAAAGGTAGTTTTCCCGCTGATGCAGAACGTCTGAATGCTTTTGACGATTTTACCTATGATTCAAGGAACCCTGAGGATATCAGACAGACCTGGAGAGGCTATTATCAAGCCATCTTCAGAGCCAATGTGGCTATTGATGGCATTCCAAAGATTCCTAAAATGAATGAGAGCCTAAGGAAAAGATGGTTGGGTGAAGCTCATTTCCTTAGGGCCCATTTTTATTTTAATCTGGTTAGATGGTTCGGTTCTGTTCCTTTGATTACCAAGCCGTTAACGCAAGATGAATTTTACACGCAGGAAAGGGCTAGTGTAGAAAAATTGTATGAACAGATTAAGTCCGATTTGAATATAGCGGTAAGTAGTTTACCTCTTAAATCTACCATGGAACCCATTGATTTGGGTAGAGTTACTAAAGGTTCTGCCGCTGGTTTATTAGCCAAAGTCTATTTAACTCAGGGCGATTTTACCAATGCAGCGAAATGGGCGAAAGAGGTCATTGATTCCAAGGAATATTCACTTTTTCCCGATTATGCAAGACTTTTCAGAAAAGAAGGGGAGAATGGAGTAGAGTCACTATTTGAAATTCAAGCTACTGCTTTAGAGGCATCTTACGCAGGTGCTACTGCATTTAACATGGTTCAAGGGGTGCGTGGAAGTCCAAATTTGGGCTGGGGATTCAATAATCCATCGGACGATTTGGTTCGGTCTTATGAACCTGGTGATCCTCGTCGTGATGCCACCGTGCTATACGTTGGGGAAGTACTTCCCGACGGATCAGGGGTTATTGAAGATAATCCTTCTATGGAAAATGAAAGATACAATCAAAAGGCATGGGTTGAATCTCATCCCGGACTGCAGGATAATGGTCCTGGAAACATTAGAATCCTGAGGTATGCCGATGTGCTATTGATAGCCGCTGAAGCATTAAACGAGTTAAATAATCCAACGGAAGCCCTAAAATATCTCAATCAGGTAAGACAGCGGGCCAGAGGCACCAGGACTACCGTTTTACCTGACGTTGTTTTTTCTGACAAATTAACCCTTCGAGAGCGAATCTGGAAGGAACGTCGCATTGAATTGGCCATGGAACAACAACGTTGGTTCGATTTGGTGAGAACGGGTCAGGCAGAAAAGGTATTGAAAAACGTGGGTAAGAATTTTATCAAGGGTAAACATGATTTATTTCCTATTCCACAAACAGAAATAGATTTGAGCGAAGGAAAAATGACCCAAAACCCAGGATATTAGTAGAGACGATGCATGCATCGTCTTCTCCCCGACAGGTTTCAATGTAATATTTACCCCCAAACCTATTTTTTGAATCAGGATTTACAGGATTTACAGGATTACAAAGGACGCCTTCGTTTTAAAAGTAAAGTTTATTCGTAGAGGATTACTTTTTATTCTCCTTTTCGCCGCTGCGTTACGCATCGGCGAGAGGCTTTGCAACGAAAGCCCCGTTTAATAATAACCTACCCACCTAAACCGGAGACGTTATAGTTAATCCTGGAAATCCTGTAAATCCTGATTCAAAAACCACACGCTGCTGCACGCACAAGATTAAACTGCCCCCAATTCTTGCGTAATCCTATAAATCAAAAAAATCAAAGTTCAGACAAGAAATGCAACCCAGATTGATTATCATATTTTTTTTATTTTCATTTTTAGAACCAAATTCCTTTAGATTGTCACAATCTAAAGGAATGCAAGGGTTAAAAATTAGGTACATACTGGGATAAACCTCAAATTTACCGCTATTATTCACTTAAAAACACTTAAAAGATGTTTAGAATTTTAGCATTACTATTACTCCCTGTTATTTGTTTGGCACAAGTAAATTCAAATGGGGAAAAACCAACAGGCGAATTATTATCTAATGAAATAGCTCCTAATGACATGAAG
>JBMLQR010000038.1:0-1681 GCA_049241465.1 Saprospiraceae bacterium
TATTTAAGTGATTTTCTTGGTTCTGATCAGTTTACAGATCTTTTAGGTTTAGCCAGAAAAGTAGTTGTTTTTACACTGGCTATGGAAACTTTAGGAGCTGTTATTATTTATTTTAGTTTACCTGTATTGCCAAGTGGGAACTCATTTCAAGAACGTCTTTTCTTTTCATTCTTTCATGCCGTTTCTTCCTTTTGTAATGCAGGTTTTTCTCTTCTTGGAAATAATTTATACGATCCTCTCCTTCGGTTTAATTATGTTATTCATCTGGTTATCGGGTTTTTACTCGTTTTTGGTGGCCTTGGATATGCCATTCATTTTAATATCGCAGATTACATTAGGTTTAAATATTATCGATTAAAATTTGCTTTTTCGAAGGCTAATTTTTTTACCGAATATCATAATGTAAGGTTAAGTCTAAACTCAAAAATGGTCTTGTACACCACTATAATTCTTATTTCCATAGGGTGGATATTTTTCCTTGTGGCAGAATGGAACCGTCCAACCTTACAAGAGCATACCTCCATTTTTGGAAAATTAGTTATTTCCTTTTTTGGATCCGTGTCACCTCGGACTGCTGGTTTTAACACGGTAGATATGGCTGGATTAAGTACGCCAGTCATTTTTTTAACCATTATGTTAATGTGGGTGGGTGCGTCTCCTGCATCAACGGGTGGGGGTATAAAAACAAGTACTTTTGCCGTAGCTGTTTTAAATATCTGGCATTCTTTGACAGGCAGACAAAAAATGCATTTTGCCCAGAGGGAAATCGAGCAATCTTCTGTCAATAGAGCTTTTGCCATCATTTCTTTGTCACTTATTATCATTGGCTTTGCTATCATTGTTCTTAGTATATTAGAACCTACTATGACATTTTTATCCCTGGCCTTTGAAGTTTTTTCTGCCTATTCTACCGTAGGTCTTAGCCTGGGCGTGACCGCTGCTTTTTCCGATGCAGGAAAACTAGTGCTCATTATAGTTATGTTTGTTGGAAGGGTAGGTATCTTTTCCTTGTTGTCAGGCCTTTTGGCGCACAGAGAACCTCCAGTTTATGATTTTCCAGAAGATTCCATCCTAATAAATTAAAATGTATTCTCATGCCACTTAAAAAAGTTGAAAAATTTATGATTATCGGACTTGGAATTTTTGGTTCTGAGTTGGCTATCGATTTGTCCAGAAAAGGACAACAGGTCATTGGTGTTGACTCTGAACGGGATAGGGTGAACAGATTAAAAGATATTCTTGAAAATACATTTATTATAGATTCAACCAATCTGAAAGGTATGAGTACCTTACCTCTCAAGGAAACAGACTGGGTAATTGTTGCCATCGGTGAAAATGAAGGAGCCTCTTTAATGACGGTGGGCATTCTAAAGAGCCTGGGCGTGAATAAAATTATTTGTCGTTCTCTATCAAAAACACATGAGTATATTTTGGCCGCAATGAACATTAATGATATTGTTCATCCGGAAAAAGAGGCAGCGCAGCAACTTTCCCACCGGCTCACTTACAATCTTGGAAAGGAAATGCTGTTTATTGATAACGAACATTCTGTGACAGAAACCTTGATTCCATCCTGGATGGTAAATAAAAAATTGGCAGATTTAGACATAAGAGGTAAATTTAAAGTAAATATTATTTCGGTCTTAAGAGATGAAAATATTTCAAAAACTAAATCTAAAGT
>JBMLQR010000038.1:1781-12380 GCA_049241465.1 Saprospiraceae bacterium
GATCTTTTCGATGAGGTTCAACGGTCTAATATGAGTAAATCTTGCGCTACCCTTGAAGAAGCGGAGCAAACGCAAGCTCATTATAAACTAACAAAAGGGGTGGAAAGTGTCGTTGAATTATCAGAAGACCATTATCTTGTATATAGAGCAGATGACAGAAAAACCCTTAAATCTATTCATTATTCACCAGCAGATTTAGCAACTATTTTATTTGAAAAATAACACAAATGCTTAGAATATTACCCACTTTGTTCATTGCCATTTTATTGAGTTGCTCAAACTCGAATGGCCAGCCTGAACTTAAAAAAAAGAATAGTCAGACGACTGAAATTTTAAATTTTCTTGCCGATGATAAACTCATGGGGCGAAGAACCGGTGAACCCGGGAATAATGAGGCCGCTCAATATATTGCCGATAAATTGAAATCATACAGTGTTTCTTTTGCTCCAGGCATGGATTCGTACTTTCAAAAAATTCCCTTTTCTGTGTTCAAACCAACTGAAAAGTATAGCCTGGTTTTGAATAATGTTACTTTCGACCCCATTTCCGATTGTTTAATTTTAAGTGGGAAGGCTAATTTTGAAAATGTCCCGGTGGTTTTTGCCAAATATGGCCTTGTTAATGAGGAAACCGGCGTAAGTGACTATGATGGCCTGGATGTGGAGGGGAAAATTGTCATCGTTTTACCAGGTGAACCTGATAATTCCCAGCAATCAGCCGTTATGAGAGCCTCCAAAAAGAAAAGAGCACTGGCCATAAAACATAAAGCGGTGGCCTTGCTCGAACTTTACCAACTTAATACGCCATGGTCCTTTTTCACCAATTATTTTAGCAGAGAAACCCTTCAATTGGAAGATGCCGCGGAAGGTGATAAAGATCAACTTATTGTCGGTTGGGTAAAAGATAAAGGTGACCTTATTAAAAAGGAGTTGATCGCAGGAAAGGTTAAAATGACTGGCTCTGTTTCAGCGAGCGGAAGTACTACCATTCCAAAACCTTCCCAAAATGTTATCGGGGTTATCGAGGGCACGGATCCCATTCTTAAAAACGAATATTTACTCCTCTCGGCTCATTATGACCACGTTGGTACTGGAAAAAAAGGTGGGGTGTTTACTCCGGAAGATTCAATTTTTAATGGCGCAAGAGATAATGCTATGGGTACTGCTGCTATTTTACATGCCGCAGCCGCATTGGCTAAAAAGAAACCTCAGCGTTCTATCATCTTTTTAGCCGTTACCGGTGAAGAAGTAGGATTGCTGGGAAGTAAATATTATGCCGAAAATCCAGTGATTCCGCTCAATAAAGTAATTTTTAATCTCAATACAGATGGGGCTGGGTACAATTCTACAAAACATATTTCAGTGATAGGTTGGGGGAGAACAGGGGTAGATAGCCTCATTTCACAGGCAACCAGAAAAGTGGGACTGGATGTTTTTAAAAATCCAGCCGCTGAGCAAAATCTCTTTGACAGGTCAGATAATGTTTCTTTTGCTGCAAAAGGTGTTCCCGCGCTTACTTTTTCACCTGGTTTCGATGCTTTCGATGAAGAAATTGCAAAATATTATCATCAGGTTGGAGACGAAGCTGATACTGTGGATAAAGCCTATTTGTTGAGATTTTCACAATCGCTGGCCTATCTTGCCAGACTTATAGCCGATAATCAGGTTTTGCCAAAATGGGTGAAAGGAGATAAATATGAAGAAGCTGGCCTTAAACTGTACCGCAAATAGTGGAAAAATTAATGGATGCAAATATTCCTTCTCCAGCCCGGTACCATAATACGGGTATTGCAGCTATTGCACTGGCGGCCATTCTGTGGAGTACAGGTGGTTTGTTTATTAAGTGGATTAATTTACCGCCAATCTCTATTCTAACTTATAGAGCTTTTTTTGCGGCGCTGCTTTTTTTACTTGTTTTCAAGAAGAAAGTACTCGTTTTAACGCCTAAAATTCTTCTGGTATCCTGCTTTTATGCTTTGTTGGTAGGAACTTTTGTTTTTGCAACGAAATTGACTACTTCGGCAAATGCCATTTTTTTACAATATACAGCGCCTTTGTATCTTATTATTCTGGAGCCGTGGCTCTTTAAGTATAAGTTATCTCTCCAAAATGGATTAACTGCCGTTTTCTGTATGCTGGGTATGGGCCTCTTCTTTTTGGATGAATTTTCTTTGGGAGGGCTTCTTGGTAATCTTTTAGCGTTGTTTTCAGGTGTCGCCCTCGCAGGTATGATGCTCGCTCAAAGGAATAACCCACAACATCATCACGAAGCGTCTATATTTTGGGGTAATGTTTGGGTCGTTATTATTGGGTTTACTTTTACAGTGAATGCGCCATTTCCCACCGTGAACGATTGGTTCATGCTCTCTTTTTTAGGCTTTATTCAAATTGGATTGGGCTACATGCTTTTTACCTTTGGCTTAAAAAGGGTTTCAGCCTTGGAAAGTTCTCTGGTCGCTATGTTGGAGCCTATCCTTAATCCGGTATGGGTGATGATTGGATTTGGTGAAATGCCAGGTTTCTTTGCCGTCGTGGGCGCGGGGATTATTATTGTCGCCCTGGTATTTAGGACAATTTATACGACTTACGTGAAAATATAAAATATTTTTTTAATATGTTTGTGAGTAAGGTTAATTTTACTTACTTTCGTAGAAGTTTGTATTTCACATCTAATGAATGAAGTATAAATGGGTAATCTAAAATAATGAGTAAGGGGCTTCATTTTGTGAAGCCCCTCTTTAGTTAAAAAGGTAATGGGGTACCCTCCGTTTCCGTTTTTTTCCTAAAAGCAGCTTGTAGTTTTTCCAGAATAGGTAAATTAGATCGATTAGTTATCTCTCGCCCGTCAATGTTGTTAACTCTGGTTAACTCTCCCATGGTACCCGTGCAAAAAACTTCATCGGCACTATAAAATTCTGTAACCGATAAATTTTTCTCCTTAAAAGGAATACCTAAATCTTTGCATATACCAATAACATGGGCACGCGTAATGCCCGGAAGGCAATTATCGGCAAAAGGGGTTAACACTTCCCCTTTTCGAATCATGAATACGTTAACGCTGTTTGCTTCCGAAACGAATCCATGCTGATCTAACATTAAGCCTTCATCAACCCCGGCAAAGTTAGCTTCAATTTTAGCTAAAATATTGTTTAACAGGTTGTTATGATGGATTTTTGAGTCAAGAAAAAGCGGAGAATTTCTTCTGATTGCGGTAGTTACCATTTTTATATCGGGCGGAAAAACAGGCGGTTTCCACTCGGCTAAAACAATGAGCGTGCAACCTTTGGTGTTTAACCTTGGATCCATTCCGGAAGTGATTTTTTCGCCTCTGGTTAACGTTAACCTTATGTGTGCGTTGTCTCGCATACCATTGGCCTCCAGTGTTTTAAAAATAGCATCTTGAATAAACTCCTTTGGTGGGACTTGTTTGAAATCCAGCGCGTGCGCAGATAACGACATTCTCTCCAAATGTTTTTCAAGGCTAAATATCCGGCCTGAATATACTCTTAATCCTTCCCATACCGCGTCGCCGCCCTGCACAGAACTATCAAAAACAGATACTTTTGCTTCTGATCTGGGGTATAATTTATCGCCAACGTAAATTAAAATATTCTCATTGGCAGTGTTATATGTTTGTAACATAGAATGTTCTTTTTAAGATTCAGGAAACTTTTAAACTTTTATCTATTAGCTCAGCGTAAAATGGGGCACACTCAGCCGCTAATGGCTCCAGATGAGGGGGTAAAATGGTTTCTTTCTCAATATATGGCTTGAAGCCTTCAGACCGATGAACTTCTGCATACCAGTGAGGAGCCCATATTCCATCATATTCCTTTGGACCTGCAGCCCATTGGAGCATGGTGGGTAAATAAGGTATATCACACAATTGACATATTTTCTCCAACATTGCCGCTGGATTTATTAGCAGGTCTTTAGCATCCACAATAGCGGTTAAGGCGTTATTATCATATAAATAATGATATAATTTTTGTTGTAGTGCAACGCCTATATCTTCTATGCCTGGATTGGGTATAACTTTGGCATAAGAGGCTATAATTTCCCTCGGATTCCTTATCAACAGAATATTTAAGGTTTTTGTCATAAAACCCCAATCTATGTCTATTAAATGGTGGGTCATCTGTTTGAAAAATAATATATTCCTTTCAGCAGGGCCTAAAATGATATCATTTATAACATCTGAACCATTATTAAGCTGACAGGCTATGATTTGGTCTTTAACAGGATGGACAGCCTCTGTGGGTGTGCGCAATAAATAATGTGCATATAAAGGCTCGTCAAATGCTTGAACATCAGGTCTTTCTCCAAATGAATACATAAAAGCGGTACTCACATTCCTTGGACTGGACCAAACATTCAATCGGGTTGGATTTGGAATCATTCAATTTTTTTTCGAATATAGGTCGATTTTTTCATTTTAAAATATCCATTTCATCAAAATATTGTTAATAGCTTTACTATTTTGATATTATGTTTGTTTTTATTATCTTATGCAACCTAATTTCTGACTTGTGGCACGATTTTTAGTTATCTGGACCTTGTTGAGTTGTTTACCGGGCAGTCATAATGAATTGTTCGCTGGAAATAAACCATTGGAGGGTTTATATCCCGGGTTTGTGTTAACGCTCAATGGTTATCAACTTACAGGACAAATTGGTGACATTATGGAAATGAATGGAAATCATTCTGTTATTTTTGTCAACGATTTTGGTTCCATATACAGTTATCACCCAAGGATGATCAGTGGTTTTTATTTGAAAACAGAAACAAATGCATTGTTTTATGAAAGTAAGTTCGACGGTAAACACTGGTTATATCTCCAACTCTTATTTCGGGAAAAAGGCGTTTCTCTTTATCAGCTGCCGGTAGATAGAATCCAATGGATATATGATAAAGGTATGTCGAGACCTTTCACTTATCCAGTCATTGAATATTTCCTGGATGTTTCCAACTTTGGTAATCCAATAAAATTGACAAGGGCAACCTACAGGAAAAAATTAATGATGCTGTTTAAAAATAGAAATCTTGATTTAGCCTCAAAAATAGGTAAGCCAGGATATCGGTTTCAAAATTTGCCGGAGATAATCAGACAATTCACGCAAAGCTTGCTAGACAAGGAAAAAATATTACTATAGTATTATTTACATCGGATCTTCACTCGTTTCCTGGTAAAAGGTAACATCAATATGTATAAAATGCAACAGAATAGCTATTGCAAAAGGATTATTTCCCTTTCCTATACCACAATTTTGAACGAGGTCCTTTTGGGGCAAATAGTGCAGATAATACCCATATTCTGACACCATAGCTACCGTATCTTTTTTTATTTGTTCTGCTAAATCAATTAAATCAAATCTGGATAATCCTTGAAAAATCAGCCAGTTCATTAATAATGACATAGCCCCCCGGCCCGGTTTTTCTACTTGAGTAACATCGGCATATAGAGAATTTGAGGCTAGTTTATAAAAGTCAGGTTTCTCAAAATTTAAACGCAAAGCACCCAGCATAGCCTCCGCTTGCTCCTGAACGGGTATGCCAGCCAGTAGAGGCAGCAAGCCGCCAATGGAACCAGATAGTGGAAGTTCTTTAGTAATTAAATCATACCCGCGATAGATACCATATTCCTCGTCCCACAATTGTTCATTCATACTGTAAAGAGCCAGTTCATTCCACTGAATGATCTCGCTCACATTTTTCCTGATGAATTTCCCCATAGCTATTAAGGCCTCATTGGACCAACAAAGGAGGGTATTTACTACAGGATCTTTTATAGCCCATTCTTTTTCAGGCTTTTGAGAGGAAGTCAGTAGGTCTTTTTGTTTGTTGAACAGGGCTGATGAAACATCCTCCTCTGAAGATTGAGTTCTTTTTTTCCATGCGCTTAGGGATTCATCCCAGGCACAGGACGTTGACAGAAGGGATTCAATGGGGTGAAAAATGGAAACAAGTCCGTCTTCCTCAATATCTCTATGCTCGTACCAATACAGGTGCGAATGAACCAACTTTTCAAAATACTTCTTAACGAATTTCCGACCTATTTTTTTATCTTCCATTTCTTGAACATACTGCCAGATGATGCCGGCATGAAGGGGAACCTGTACAAAAGGCGTTTCAATACCCTTTATAAACAAGGCCATTCGCCCATCCTCCTGCTGACTTTCAAATAAGGAATCTAATATGGTTTCCGCCTTTTCTAAAGGGAGTTTTGAGCCTCCAAGTAAAAAGAAATAGGGGGAGAAATAAGGCTCCGTTTTAAAAACAAGTAGTTGATCGTCTGTTAGTTCAATGGAAGATTGAAATAATTTGCCTGCTGCGTTCATAGATCTGTTTTCATCATAGTATCATAAAAACTCAAAGATATTGATAATTTTTTTAATGTAACCAAAATATTTATATTTTATATGTGCTAATTAGTTATTTTTATGCTATTTAGCTAATCAAATTACATAATATGGTTCCGATTCGCTGGGGGATTATAGCTCCGGGAAGGATAGCAAATAAATTTGCTTCCGATTTTTCTTTAATTCATAATCATTCTATTACCTCTGTTGCCAGTACGAATATTGAGCGTGCAAGGATGTTTGCAGATAAATACAAACTGTCCTCATTTTATGGAGACTACAGGGAGATGTTGACAAAGGAAAAGCTCGATATAGTATATATTGCCTCACCTCATTCCTTTCATTTTGAACAGGCAAAAATGTGCCTCGAAATGGGAGTTTCTGTTCTTTGTGAAAAGCCGGTAACCATTCATTCGGGACAGTTAAAACAGCTGTTATCTTTGGCCGCCGAAAAGAGATTATTCTTTATGGAGGCTCTTTGGACCGTTTTTCTTCCTACTTATACCCAAATTTTTGAACGCATTCAAAATGGGGATATTGGATCGGTTATTAGCGTGAAAGCTGACTTTGGGTTTCAAATGCCTTTCGATAAAGATAGCCGGCTTTTTAATCCTACTTTAGGCGGAGGTAGTCTCCTTGATATTGGTATCTATCCTCTCTTGTTAGCTACTTTATGTCTTGGTTATCCAGAAGAAATTAAAGCTTTGGCCTCCTTGACTGAACTACAGGTCGATGATGAAATCGTGGCTATTTTAAAGTATAAAAAGAAGGGCTTAGCTCAAATTCAATCTACCATACGTGCAAATACCAGAACGGAGGCCTTCATATTCGGTGAAAATGGAAGTATTTGGGTGCCTAACAGATGGATAGATAGCCAAAAATTTTATGTGTTAAAATCAGACGGGCAAGTAGATTTGATTCACTCTGCATGGAAGGGTTTTGGCTACCAATTCCAGATTTTAGCCGTTGAACAATGCCTGGCTCAGGGTCTTTTTGAATGCCCTTTGGTTCCCCATTCCCTAAGTCTTCAACTGATGAATCAAATGGATGAAATAAGAAAGCAAACGGGAATTGTCTATCCGGAAGATGAGCTTATTTACGAATAATTACCTTTTATTTTCACCACAATTCATTGGCTAATAGTATTTTATTATTTTGATCGCGAATTTCAAATTTTATAGCAGGTTTGCTCCAGTCTATGTGAAGTAATCCGAAATTTAAACTGACAATTAATTTTCCAATGCGGTGTTTATTAGGTTCTTCTCTTAATTCACCCCAGGTATGAGTCAGTCCGCTACTGGTTATTTCGGGCAGGTCAAGGTCATTTGTCTTTATCCTGCTGTATTCCGCAATGTGCCTGTCCCCACTTAAAACAATGGGATTCTTTGGCTTAGTTTCAGTTAACAAATCTAATAAACGTTTTCTTGCTTTGGGAAAATTAGCCCATTTTTCAAATCCTTGTTCTTCTGAGATAACCTGAATGCCATTGGCAATAATATGAATATCAGCTTCACTGTTAGTTAACTCCTTTTTTAACCAGACCCATTGCTCTTCACCAAGAATATCACCTGTTTGATTTATTTCATATCTTTTTCCTTCTATTTTACTTGATTCCAAAGCGTCCCGAAAATATCTGGAGTCAACTAATAGTAGCTTTATTTTTTGACCTTTTGGCCCAAAAGTATAAGATTGATAAGCACCCTCATAGTTCCAGACGGGTGCATCTCTCGGTACATCCAGAAAATCGAGCATTAATTTTTTGCTTTCCCGCTTGTAAGGATATTCCTTGCCTCCATCATTTACTCCGTAGTCATGGTCATCCCAAATACCCGTTATCTGTGTTTTTTTTCTAAAAGCAGAATAATCTTTTCCGCTTTTTTGTTTCATGTATTTATCGTGTAAGACCTTCATATCGTCACTGTCACCGTAGATATTATCCCCTGTCCAGATCCATAGATCGGGCTGATTTTGAGCAACGGCCTTCCAAATATCCTGGGGAAGATCCTGCCTGTCGCATGAACCAAAAGCTATGGTTGTAATAGCTCGTTTGGTGTTCCATTTTTGACCTTCATATAGTGCTTCCTTCTCTGAAGTAGCTTTTTTTGGCATTTGGCAGCCTGAAAGAAACACAAAAGTAAACAGTAGGAAATACAGCGTTTTCATGAAGTAATGTTTTATCAAAGATAGCATTAAATGTAGTCAAAGATTGGAATTTTACCCTAAATTCGGATTTTATTGCATTTTTTATTGACAAAATTTAAATGGTTATAAAAATTTATTATGTCATTATAATATCGTAATTTTTATTTATTTAAAAATATAATACTGATTTTTGAGGGTGGATAAGGCAATTACAGACTATTTTTTTGAAATGCTTAAGGTTAGCCTTCGTAAAATTGTATGTAAAGACAGGCTGATAATGCTTATCTAAAAAGGAATTTAAGTTGCATAGAACTTTTAAAAAAGGTAAATTTACGCTTCGTTTTGCCCTTTCCTTTATATACCAATTTTTTAAAAAACTTAATTAATCCTTTCACCTCATCAGGGAGTGGGCTTATTATAATTATGGAAAATAGCAAAATTAAACCAATCATTTCGAAAGGGCTTTACACGCCACAATTGGAAAGTGATGCCTGTGGTACCGGACTTATCGCCAATCTCAAAGGAAATAAGTCTCACGAATTAATAGACCAAGCCTTACAAATGCTTGAAAACATGGAGCATCGTGGCGCTTGTGGTTGTGAACCAAATACAGGCGATGGTGCAGGCATTTTAATACAAATCCCTCATTTGTTTTTCCAGCATAAGGCAAAGGAACTTGGTTTTAACCTACCCGACGCAGGGCAATATGGGGTTGGAATGATTTTTTTTCCTATGGATCGTGTGTTGAGGGATCAATGTCGCGTTCTTTTAAATGATTATATCGATGAATGTGATTTTGAATTGATTGGTTATCGCGACGTACCAACCCAAAATGAATCGCTCGGTGCTTCTGCCTTAATGGTGGAACCTAAGATTGAACAGGTATTTGTAAAACCTAAATCTCCATTGGACAAAAAGTCTTTGGAGAGAAAGTTATATATATTAAGAAAATTTGCTACCCACAATATTTATCATACTTATCCTCAGGCTAAAGATCATTTTTATATTCTTTCTTTTTCCTATAAAACCATTATCTATAAAGGTCAGCTAACTACCTACCAATTAAAACCTTACTTTCTCGATTTGCAGGATGAACTTTGCACCTCAGCCATTGCTCTCATCCACTCCAGATTTTCCACCAACACAGTACCTAAATGGAAATTGGCACAGCCTTTTCGGTATATAGCGCATAATGGAGAAATTAATACCATAACAGGTAATATAAACTGGTGGAGATCAAAGGAAAAAGAACTGGTTGCCGCTATTTTTACTCCGGAAGAACTGGAAAAGCTTAAACCTATTTGTGGGGAAAGCTTATCCGATTCCGGCAATTTTGATAATGTTTTAGAGTATATTGTTCTTTCAGGATTCTCCCTGCCACACGCTTTGATGATGATGATTCCTGAAGCCTGGGAAGAAGCTGATAGAATGAAAGACGAGAAAAGAGCATTTTATGAATATCACAGAACGCTCTCTGAACCTTGGGATGGTCCTGCTTCTATCTGTTTTACTGACGGTATTGTAGTGGGTGCAACCCTCGATCGAAATGGTTTACGCCCCTCCAGATACTGTTTGCTGGATGATAGCACACTCATCGTTGCTTCAGAAGCAGGTGCCCTGCCTGTCGATCAGAGTAAGGTGGTGTTAAAAGGCAGATTGCAACCTGGAAAAATGCTTATCGCTGACTTAGATGAACACAGAGTCGTTGGCGATGAAGAATTGAAAAAAATAATATGTGAGCGTTTTCCTTATCGTCAGTGGTTAAATGACCATAAAATTAATCTGAAGGATCTTCCCCTAACTTCTTCCGTGTCTTATCAACAGGATGAGAAGACTTTATTGAGAAATCAACACCTGCACGGGTATTCTAAGGAAGACATCAGTGTTCTTATGTTACCCATGATGGTTGACGGGCAAGAGCCTCTCGGTTCTATGGGCATTGATACCCCTCTGGCTGTGCTTTCACATCATTCTCAGCATTTGTCAAACTATTTTAAACAATTATTTGCTCAGGTAACAAATCCGCCAATTGACCCTATAAGGGAAAGGTCGGTGATGTCCATTTTTGCTATGTTGGGCGGTGCGCCAAATCACATGAA
>JBMLQR010000039.1:0-3479 GCA_049241465.1 Saprospiraceae bacterium
GTTTCAGGAACGAATCCCCAGAAACGGCTATCCTCAGAATTATGTCTGTTATCACCCATCATCCAATAATAGTTTTGTTCTATGGTATAATGAGTACTTAATTTACCGTCAATATAAAATTTATTGCCATCTATACGAAGTTTGTGTCCTTCGTAAACTTGAATGATTCGTTGATAAAGTGCTATACTTTCTTTATTCAGAGCAACCTTAGCACCAGCTTTTGGTATATAAATAGGTCCAAAATCATCTCTGGTCCAATTTCCAAAATGTAGAGCATCATTTGGAAATAATCGTCCACTTTCTCCGTATAATTTTCCTACATCCACTTTTTCAATTTTAATGGACGGATCCATGGCTTTAATTTTCGCTTTTTGTCCGTTGTTCAGCACTAAATAAAAGGCATTGGGTGATTGTTGCATTCTATCTTCTGTACTAATGGCCCATTTAGTGAAATCTTTTGTATTTATAGCCGCATTAGGAGATAAAACTGAATACATGAACTGGACATTTTCAGGATTTTTACCCTTTTTTCCATTGATATAAACTTGCTGAGCTCTTATCTCCAAAGAATCACCAGGTAAACCGATGCAACGTTTTATGTAATGATCCATTTTGTCCAAAGGTCTGGTAACCAATGGAATTAAACCAGATTGAATGGCACCTGAAAAATTGGGGGGAATTGATCCTCGACGTAAGTCGTAAATACTCCAGGTTCTTTCAGGAAAAACATATACGCTGTCACCTTCAGGGTAATTAAAAACGACAGGATCGTTACGATCTATGGTTTCTAACGCGGGTAATCTTTGATACTTTAGTTGCGGTTTTTTGAAGTATGACTCGCCGCCAATTACGGGTATTCTATTATGTAAAAGAGGAAGCATAGCTATGGTTTGAGGCATTCTAATACCATAGTGACCTTTACTTACAAACAAAAAATCTCCAACGACCAAGGAGCCTTCCATGGAGGAAGTTGGGATGACAAATGCCTCAATAAGAAACATACGTATAAAGGTGGCGGCAAATACGGCAAAAATAATCGCCTCGGCCCATTCTCTAACCGGAGATTTTTTGAACGGATTTTGTGCAACTAATTTATTGTACTGCTTGGTATCGTTTGCGATTCTTGCTGCCTCAATAGCATCTAATATCGATTTTTCGTAAGTTAGAACAGGCCCTTGATAGCTCAAATCTTTTCTAAAACTCAGGTAAATTAAATATATGGGGGCAAACACAACAACCAATACATGGTGCCAAAATTGATAAACTTTGAATGATCGCACCAAGTCTATCATTAAAGCAGCAAAAATGAAAATATTTACAATCGGTATTAATATAAGCAAACCATAGCTGGTTTTTCTGCCAACTAATTCTCCGCAAACCATAAATTGATATACAGGGACAAATGCTTTCCATACACCTACACCCGCTTTTTTAAATACGGCTGCCAGGGAAATCATTAGTAAAATATAATATAACAGTAAAAATTCAGAAAGACCCATTAGCTTAATTTTTTTTAAACGCCAAATATACAAATACTATATTGATTGGACAAATATATTCGATGAGGGATATTCTAAGATTAATATTAAAAAAAAGAGCAGCTGCCGAAACCGGAACTGCTCCTGATGGGAGATTATACTCTGTTAAGTGTAGAACAAAACAGCCTTTAAAAACCCAGTTTAGGGACCTAATTTTCTCTTAAGAAACCCCGACAGGTGTTGTGTTGATAGGCTAAGAATGTTCGTCTGAAAAATACCTTTATATGTTCATGAGGTTCTTTACATCTAATCAGTTACAAATTTATAACGTTTTCTTTATTATTTATAATTTTTTTGATTTTCTGAGGAATAATTCTTCCTTTGTAAAAGATATATGCTTAATATTGATATATTTGTAAAATAATTATTTGTTTATTTCAGTATTTAATTTTAAAAACTTTTGGAGCAAAGTCGATTAATTAAAACCATCGTTGAACTTAATACAAGGGAAAGAGAACAATTTAGCTTGTTTGTCTCATCTCCTTATTACAATTTGCACAAAAAAACGACTGAATTTCTCGACATTATACTAAAACAACTGCAAATCGGTAAGTTAGAGTTATTGGATAAGGAAAAAATTTTCAAAAAATTGTTCCCCAAAGATCCTTACGACGAACAAAAAATACACAACCTGATGTCAGGTTTAAGGAAATTACTGCTCCGATTTTTAGCGCTCCAACAATACGAATCTAAAGAAAATGTAGAAGAAATATTCGCCATGGAATGGGCCTATAAAAGAAATCAGTTCGAACTTTTAACCAATAGAGCCAAGCAACTCGAAAAAAAATTTGAAAGCGAAGTTGTGCAAAAAACAGAGCTTACCTACGCTAAGTATCGGTTAAATTATCTAATGGGTTACTATGGTGGTCAATTTGTTGATAGATCTAAGTCCGATACTATGCAACGAATGTTACATTATCTGGACGCCTATTATCTTGAAGAAAAATTACGCAATGTATGTCACCTTACCGCGCACAAAATATTGGTGAATGCCAATTATGATTTTGGTTTATTGACAGAACTCTTACTTTTTATTGAAAACCATCCTGATATTTTAATTCAAAATAAGGTAATTGCCTTATATTATACTATTCTAAAAAGCCTACAAGACGACAATAATCCACAATATTATCTTGCATTAAAGGATATGCTGGGAAATCTGGATCTCAATTTATCCCCACAGGATAGACAAGATTTATACAGTTTTTCCTATAATTATTGTATATCAAAAATAAATAAAGGGGATAAAGCCTATCAACGAGAGTTATTTGAACTTTATCAAAAGGGCCTGGCCGGAGGCGATTTACTTACGAATGGTATTATTAACGAATGGGATTATAAAAATATAACCACCTTGGGGTGTAGCTTAAAGGAATTTACCTGGACAGAAAATTTTATTCAGGAATTTAAAGATTTTTTGCCCGCACATCGCAGAGATAACGCTTATCTCTACAACCTAGGTAATTTGTATTACCATAAAAAATTGTTTGATGAAGCAATTTCGGCTCTTATTCGGGTTCAATTTACTGATATTACCTATCACTTGAATACGTCGTTTTTAATGATTAGAACCTATCATGCCAAAAGAGACACCGATGCGCTGCTCTCTTTGCTGGATACTTTCCGGATATATATCATGAGAAATACGCATATTAATACAGACCAAAAAAAGGGATACACTAATTTTCTAAGGTTCACCAAAAAAATGGTGATGATAAAACATCAATTAGATTATTTAGAGGCCAGTAAGGCAGCCTCTCAATTAAAATCGCTGAGAGAGCAAATCAATAATACGGAAAATGTAATCAATAAATTTTGGCTGGAAGAGGAGTGTGGTGCTTTGGATATGCCTTAATCTACCAGAATACGTTCGGGATTAAACAGGTTATCTCCCGAAATTCTATCATACACTTGCATGGTGGCCAACACATCTTTTTCACA
>JBMLQR010000040.1:0-6848 GCA_049241465.1 Saprospiraceae bacterium
CCCAAAGAATGAGGTTCAGTATAATTATTTTCGTAGCAAATATTCATGCCTTCTTTAGACAATGTATCTGTCAGCACAGTCTGGGTCTTGTCATACCCAAATATTTTGACGCCCCTTTCATTAAAATATCTGGCAATGGCACTCATACCGATACCACCTATACCAATAAAATAAATATTTTTTAGATTTTGTAATGTCTTCATATTGCCGCCTTTTTCTTGTCCGTAGGGACAAATTGAAGAATTATATCAGCTAATTTTTCGGCTGCATCTGGAAAACCCAATCGAAGGGCATTTCTACCAAGGGCAACTAAACATTCTTCGTCATGTATTAACTTAAATACTTCAGGAAGGAGATCATCCTTGACATGATCGTCTTTTATGGTCATAGCCGCAGCGTTCTGCTGCAAACTCAGGGCATTTTTTGTTTGATGATCTTCTGCCACGTTGGGAGAAGGGATTAAAATAGAGGGTTTACCCAATAAACAAATCTCCGCGATGGTCAGTGCACCTGCTCTACACACCACTAAATCAGCTGCCTGATAGGCCATTGACATGTCCTCAATAAAAGGCATAACCCTAATCTGGGGTAAGTTACCTGATTCACTTTCCATGCATAAGGAGGCATAAAATTTTCCACACTGCCATATAAATTGTACTTCCTGATTTGCCCGAAGTAAATCTTTACCAAAGATCATTGCATTATTCAACGTTCTGGCGCCCATGCTTCCCCCTGCAACAAAAACGATCTTTTTTAATGGATCTACCTTAAAATATTGACAAGCAGAGGCTCTGTCAGGTAATTGAGAAGGATATAAAGCACTTCGAACAGGATTTCCTGTTAAAACCATTTTTTTTGCAGGAAAAACTAAATCCATATCTGGAAAGGCAACCCCTATTTTATCTACAAATCTGGCCAGAATTTTATTAGTTACTCCGGCATAAGAATTTTGCTCTTGAATAACCGTAGGAATTTTCAACAATACAGCAGCAAATAAAGCAGGACCACTGGCATAACCTCCAACACCAACCACCACATCGGGCTTAAATCGGTGAAGGATGGAGATTGCCTGCCAAATACTGTGAATTACTTTTATTGGAAACAGGAGGTTTTTAGTACCAAAACTTCTATCAAAACCACTAATCCATAAACCTCTGATAGGATACCCTGCTTTCGGAACGGCCTGCATTTCCAGTTTCTCCTGAGCACCAACAAATAAGATATCTGATTCTGGATATTTTACTTTAATAGCGTCAGCCATAGCAATGGCAGGAAAAATATGACCACCTGTTCCGCCGCCACTGATAAGTATTCGGGGAGCAGCACTATCCAATTTTTTATTGATTTGTTGCAACATCCGTACTTATATTTGAAGATTCTACAAATTTACTTACCGAAAGAATGATACCCAATGAGATACAATTCATGATTATAGAAGTCCCACCCAGGCTTATCATAGGTAAAGTTACCCCTGTGACGGGAACCAGGTGAGTAGCTACAGCAATATTTATAAATGCTTGAAAAACAAAACTAAAACCAAGTCCTGTAACTACGATGGCTCCAAAAGCTTTTGTACTTTTTGTTACCAGTCGTGTTATTCTAAAAAAGAAGCCCAAATAAAGAGAAATAACAAAGAAACCGCCCAATAAACCATATTCTTCCACTAAAATGGCATAAATAAAGTCGGCGTAAGAAGAAGGAAGAAAATTTCTTTGAATACTCTGCCCTGGGCCTGTACCAAAGAAGCCACCATTAGCAATAGCCACCTTAGACTGTTGTACCTGAAAGCCTCCTTCTGAGTCCGTGGTAAACTCTCTGATTCTTTCTATCCAGGTGGCCAATCGCACCATATCCGGAAAAAAATGACCTAAAAGAATGAGTATTGAAAAAGCAATGATAGCCAGTACAATTAACATTAAAATATACTTAACGGCTACCCTTCCAACAAACATCATAGCAATGCAGGTAGAAAAAAGAAGCAGCGCCGTAGATAAATCGGCGGGTGCAATGAGAAAACAAATGATGATTACAGGCAATATAAGTGGTAAAAAAGCACTTTTGAAATCCTTAATAATCGACTGTTTGGAGGAAATCGTTCTGGCTAAATATAAAATCAAGGCTAATCGTGCGAAATCTGACGACTGAAATGTAAAACCTAAAACAGGTATTTCGATCCACCTGCGCGCTGAATTTATATCCACGCCAAAGAGCAGAGTAAAAATAAGTAATGGGATGGCTACAATAAATAAAAATGGCGCTACCCTATGAAATCGAAGATAATGCAATCTATGTAGGACATACATTATAAAAAATCCAAAAAGAACGATGAAGCCTTGTTTTATCACATAATATTCGGTATTTCCACCTTGTTCCTTATGTGAAAGTCCCCCTGTAGAAGAATAAACGCCTAACAAAGAGACTAATGTCATTAGAGAAATGACTACCCAAATGACTCTATCTCCTTTTAATTCTGTTTTAAGATTTGATATAAATCCCGTCATAATCCCAATTTTAGTGCGTTGACCGCCGTTCTAAATTGGTTTCCCCTATCCTCATAATTTTTATATAAATCGAAACTGGCACAAGCGGGCGAGAGCAAAACGACTCCATCTGGTTGAGCTAAAACAAAAGCTTCATTAACGGCCTCCTGCATAGATGAAATTTCCAGAAAAGGCACCAGATTTTTGAATACCTTTCTGAGAGGTTTGTTATCTGCTCCAATAGCAACAATAGCTTTAACCCTGGAGGCAATCAAAGGTAATATTTCATTATAATCGTTTCCCTTATCGAGCCCCCCAGCTAACCAAACGACTGGTTTTGTCATTGCTTCCAGAGCAAAATACACTGCATTTACGTTGGTTCCTTTACTATCGTTAACAAACAGCACCTGATTAATTTCCGCAATTTTTTCTAATCTATGAGGATCATTTTTAAAGGAAAGAAGACCTTCCTGAATTAATTCAAGGGAAACGCCCATCTGGATGGCCGTCTGAATGGCAAAGGCTGCATTCATTGCATTATGCTTTCCTAATAGCACGGTATGCTGCAAATTAAAAAGGTGACCGGCTATGTTTAGCCAGTCACCAGACAACATAGATTGGGAGATCTTCACAAATCTGGAAGTCAAATAATAATTACTATATCTTTGAGCAGTTTCTTTGTCATCAATATTTATGATAAAAGTATCCTCTTCTGTTTGATTTTCTGCTATTTTAAATTTTGCATCAGCATAAGCGTCGAGTTTATACTGATAACGGTCTAAATGATCTGGTGTAATATTTAATAAAATAGAGATATCTGGTCTGAATTTCAGTATGCCATCGAGCTGAAAACTACTAAGTTCAAGCACATAGACAGGCTTAGGATCTTGTGCCACCATAGCAGCAAAACTTAAACCGATATTACCGCCTAAACCCACATCGAGTCCACCTGTTTTTAGCAAATGATAAATCAATCTGGTGGTTGTTGTTTTTCCATTTGTACCGGTAATGCCAATAATGAAGGATTGGGTGTACCAGGAAGCAAACTCAATTTCAGAAACGATGGTTTTTCCTGATTCCCTTAATTGTTTAACTACGGGAACATGATCGGGTATTCCCGGACTTTTTACAACGATGTCAGCGGTCATCAAGCGCAATAAGTTATGAGAACCCATTTCGAAAGGAATATCATTTTGCTTTAACACTTGAAGGTAATGATCGGAAATAGACCCTTTTTCAGATAAAAAGACTTCCCATCCTTGTTTTTTACCAAGAATGGCCGCACCGACACCACTTTCACCTCCCCCTAAAATGAGTAATCGCTTTCCTTGAATCATCGCTACCTTATTTTTAGAGTTATGAGGGTGAACACGGCCAATAAGACACCTACCAACCAAAAACGGGTTACTATTTTTACCTCATGAATTCCCTTTTTCTGGAAATGATGATGAATCGGCGACATTAAAAAAATACGTTTTCCCTCGCCATATTTCTTTTTAGTATATTTAAAATAAGCGACCTGAATAATCACTGATAGACTTTCAATAACAAAAACACCACATAAAACTGGCAATATCAATTCCTTACGTAAAATTATTGCTAAAGCCCCTATGATTCCGCCCAAAGTTAAACTCCCTGTATCGCCCATAAATATTTGAGCTGGAAAACTATTATACCATAAAAAACCAAGACAAGCACCGAGTAAAGCACCTGTAAAAATGAGTAGTTCTCCTGATCCTGGAAGATGAAGAATATTAAGGTAATTGGCGGCAATAGCATTACCAGAAACATAAGCAAAAATGCCTAAGGTCATGGCAATAATCCCAGAAACGCCTGTAGCCAGACCATCTAAACCATCTGTTAAATTAGCTGCATTAGACACACCTGTGACTATGAAAATGACAACTGGGATAAAAATAAACCAAATCCAATATTTGTTTGCCTGTGCTTTAAAAGGAATTAAAGCGGCATAATTGAGTTGATTTCCCTTCATAAAAGGGATATTCGTTAGGGTTGTTTTATAATCCGCCTTTTCTGAAATGCCCTGATTAGTTTGGGTGTAAATAAAATCACCTACCCTATCCTTATCGTTCAGACCCAGTAATACGGCATCTTCTGTGTCCATACGAACTACAATTTCGTCACTTCCCAACATCATGAGCGCGATAATAAGCCCTAAACCAATCTGTCCTGCAATTTTAAATTTACCTTTTAAACCCTGCTTGTCCTTTTTAAAGACTTTTATATAATCATCTATAAAGCCAATGACACCCATCCAGGTGGTCGCAATAATCATCATAATAATGTAAATATTATCCAGTCGACTAACCAACAAAGTAGGAATTAGAATGGCGAGAATAATTATAATTCCGCCCATGGTAGGTGTGCCTTGTTTTTGAATTTGGCCTTGTAAACCCAGGTCACGAATAGACTCACCAATTTGCAATTTGCGTAAATAATTAATAATTGCGCCACCGAAAACAAGGGAGATTAGCAATGAAAAAATGACCGCAAGTCCAGCACGGAAAGTAATATATTGGAAAAGACCCGCCCCTGGAAAGTGTCCACTATAACGATTCAGCCATTCGAAAAGGTCAATTAACATAGTTTATTAATTATTTAAGTCTTTAAAATCACCCAATAAAGTTTCGCGGAGAACAGCCTTGTCATCAAAAGGATATCGAACGCCCGATATTTCCTGGTAGGGTTCATGACCTTTCCCAGCTACCAGCAGAATATCTCCATTTTTAACTAAATGACAAGCGGTTCGAATCGCTTCACGCCGATCAGTTATTTGCAGTGTGTTCTTTAATTGTTCCGAGGAAAGTCCGGCAGCCATTTCATTAATAATGGCTCCCGGTTCCTCTGTTCTGGGATTATCTGAAGTCAATATTATTAAATGGCTCCAATCGGCAGCAACTTTTGCCATTTTAGGTCTTTTTTCGCGATCTCTGTCACCACCACAACCAATAACGGTAAGTACATTTACGCTTTGTGGTTTCATTTTATGAATGGTTTCCAAGACTTTAAGCAATGCATCTGGTGTATGTGCATAATCTACGATAGCCATTACGTTAGTCTGAGGAACCTTAAAATAATCGAATCTTCCGGCGGCGGCGGTTAAACCGCTCAACTTTGTTCTAAGTAAGGTATCTTCTATACCAAGCAGAGAAGCGGTAGCATAAACAGCCGTTAAATTATAGGCATTAAATTCACCCATAAGTCTGGTAAACATCTCTTTACCGTTTATCTCTATATGCAAACCCTCCAAACCATTAGTTATCAGGCGAGTTTTAAAAGAAGCCATTCTTTTTAACGCATAGGTATGAATATCGGCTTTGGTATTTTGAACCATAACCATTCCTCTTTTGTCATCAATATTTACTAAAGCGAAAGCAGTTTTGGGCAAGTCGTCAAAAAACTGCTTTTTAGCTTTTAGATAATGGTCAAAAGTTCCGTGATAATCTAAATGGTCATGTGTAATATTAGTAAAGATAGCCCCCTTAAACTGAATACCCGCAATTCTATGTTGGTGAATGGCATGGGAACTTACCTCCATGAAAACATACTGACAACCCAAGGCAAGCATTTCAGAAAATAGACCTTGCAATTGAGCGGCATCCGGGGTGGTATGCGTAGCTGGAATAATCTTATCAGCTATTTTAACTTCAATGGTTGAAATTAATCCGCAAGTAAATCCTAAAGAGGTAAACAGGTCAAAAAGCAAGGTTGCGGTGGTAGTTTTTCCGTTTGTACCTGTAACTCCTACGACGTTGAGCTCCCGGGTTGGATATTCATACCAGGCGGACATCAACCATCCAAAGGAGTAGCCTGCATTTTCCACTATCACGACACATATCTCATCGGGAATATTTACATCACAATATTCACAAACAATACAGGTTGCACCTTGTGAGACTGCATTTTGAATAAACTGATGACCATTGGTTTGTACACCCTTTATTGCAACGAAAACAGACCCTGCAACCACACGACGTGAATCGGCAGTTATTCCTGTAACAGAGATATTTGCATGACCGCTTTGAATGCGATGAGGCTGGGAGATCAGTAAATTCTGTAATTCTTTCATCGTAGCATCAGGTGAATCGTTTGACCATTTGTTTTCGTACCCGGTTGCACCGATTGATGAACCACCTTTCCTACCCCTTCGATAGACACCTTTAATCCTTTATTTTCCAATAAATAGATTGCGTCCTTTAATCCGGCACCTAAGACGGAAGGGACTTTATGCTGCTGAATATTAGGTTTTTTTACATCGAGATGATTTTCATTTCCCTTTAACACCGTCCAGTTTGAGTCGAAGAGACCTTCAAACGGAAGATCTAAAAAGGAGAGTAGATATTTCAT
>JBMLQR010000040.1:6948-11501 GCA_049241465.1 Saprospiraceae bacterium
GAAGCTCTGTACCCACCTTTATGTTGTTCATTGGAAGAAAGTCTTTGATAATTTGTTTGCGCCGTACCTGTTTTTCCTGCGAAAGAATACTGGGAAGTACTGAGCTTGCTTGCTGTTCCACGAACGACTACATTACGCAGTAATTCTTTGATTTTAGCAATAGACTCAGTACTGGCAATCTTCTTTTTCATTACATCGGGCGTAAACTCCTGAATCCAGGCACCATCATGTTGCACACCTTTGACTAGGAAGGGACGCATTAATTTGCCATCATTTGCGATGGCATTATAAAAATTAAGGAGTTGCAACGGTGTCAGACTTAATTCATATCCAATAGCCATCCAGGGAAGGGTCGTACCACTCCAATTATCTTCACTGCTGTATGCTTTTTTAAAATAGGGTAAAGCTTCCCCTTCAATATCTTTTTGTGAGGTATTATGAAGATTAAATTGCTCTAATGTTTTCAAAAATTGAGCGGCTGATAATTTCTCACTTTCTTCTACGGAGCCTGAAAAGTAACGGCTCAGGGTTCTGGCCATCCCTACATTCGAAGAAATTTCAAAAGCTCTACTCACTGAAATAGATTCTAATGATTTACTTTCCTCAGCTACATCCAACATTTTATCTCCGTAGAAATTAGCCACACCTTTAGATATTTTAACTTCCTCATTCAGATCAATATCTGTATTTTCAAGGATAGCCAGCATCGTTGCGGCTTTGAAGGTAGAACCAGGTTCAACGGACATACCAATGGCATAATTGAACCCCTCAGTGTATTCGCCTTGAAATCTTCCCAAATTGGCAATAGCCTTAATCTCCCCTGTTTTAACTTCCATAACTACAGCCGTACCCCATTCGGCTTCATGATATTTCATTGCTTTGAGCAACGAATTTTCTGTTAATTCTTGAAAGTTTATGTCCAGCGTGGTAACCACATCGCTTCCATCTTTAGGATTAATACTATTGAGGTCTTCCAAAGGCAACCAAATATCATTTTTTCTACTCACTCTGAGCATATACTGTTGACCGGGAGCGCCTTTAAGCGTATTATTAAAAGACCCTTCAATGCCTACTGGCTTAGCGCCCTCTCTAAGATATCCAATAGTTCTTTGGGCTAACAAATTAAAAGGCATTCTTCTTTTACTAGATTGCTCAATGATGAGACCTCCTTTGAATTGACCGTAATGGAAGAGAGGGAAGTTTTTAATTTTATTAAGTTCGGTATAGGTAATTTTCTTTTTAATAAGAAATCGCCTGTTTTTCTCACTTTTTCTGAGGTTTTTCAGTTGCGTACTAATTTGTGAGGGGCTTTTATCCCAACCCAGAGAATGATGAAGTACAAAAGCCAAAGAGTCAATTTTCTCTTTGAAATCTAAATCTCCTGGTGCTACAGGATCAAAATATACGTCAAAATAAGGAATAGAAGTAGCCAGGAGTGACCCATCGGAAGTTAAAATATTTCCGCGATGCGCCTCCAGATTTTTAAGTTTAATATTCTGAGAAGCGCCTTTGTCTCTCCATTTTTGGCCATCTTTGATAGCGACAGAATATGTTTTGAAAGCAACGAGACAAGCAAAAGGAAGTACCAGTCCAAACAACAAAAAATACATTCTAGAAAGCACTTCATTTCTGATTTCCATGGCTCAATAGGATTTTTTGGGATTAACAACCAGTTTATAAGGACTGCGTTCGAAAGGTTTTAAGCCTAAGATGGCGAATCTATCTGCCATTTGGGAACGTTGAGCTTTAACCCTATTCTCCGATGCAAGCGTCATATACTCCCACCGAAGTTCTTTGATATCATCTTGCAGGACTTGAATTTCTCTAATTCTTCTTTCCGAAAAATGAGAATTAGCTATATAAATCATGGCCAGGAAGCCTATAAACAATATATAAAGCAATTTATTAAATATTTCATCAGAACCGAGAAACTCCAACAATAAAAACTTTCGCAACCCCTTATTACGTGTCATAAAAAATGTTTTCTCAAAGCCTACAGATGCCCAATCTGCATTTCAGGACAAAGCTATACAACAGGGAGTTTCCGGCCTACTCTTAACTTGGCACTCCTGGCTCTGGAATTATTTTTAATTTCCTCGGCATCAGGCATAATTGCCTTTTTTGTTAATATATTAAAAGGACGATAAATATTACCATAAAAATCTTGCTGTAAGGTACCCTCAGGGTTTCCATATCGCAAGGTATTCTTAGCCATACGGTCTTCTAAGGAATGATAAGAGATTACCACTAATAATCCATCATCATTTAAAAGATCAACCGATTGCTTTAAAAAATCAGCTAAAACCACCATTTCCTCATTCACCTCAATTCTTAAAGCCTGAAAAACCTGAGCCAAATACCTTGGTCTTTCTCCCCTAACCCATGGATTAACGACATTCAAAAAACCTTGAATATCCTTAAAAGGAATCAACTTTCTGGCCTCAATCAATGCGCTGGCTAAAGATTTGGCATTTCTGACTTCACCCCATTCACTCAATAAATGAACTAATTGTTCTTCTGTATAAGTATTCAAAATATCAGCGGCTGATTTTCCTGTGGTTGGATTCATCCTCATATCGAGAGCACCATCCATACGAAAACTAAAGCCCCTTGATTCTGTATCAAACTGATAAGAAGAAACACCCAAATCAGCTAAAATACCATCCACTTTCAGGTATCCGTTCAATTTTAAGAACCGACGGATATACCTGAAATTGTGTGGTACAAAAATTAGTCTTTCATCGTGTGTTACATTCCCGATAACGTCGGGATCTTGGTCAAAAGCGATTAAGCGACCTTTGTCACTTAATTTATTTAAAATTCTTTTAGCATGTCCGCCGCCCCCAAAAGTGGCATCTACATATACTCCGTCTGGATTTATTTCTAAAGCTTCCACGGAAACATTCGCTAGTACAGGTTCGTGATACATACGTTTGTCCTTTTAATCATCCAATCGTTGTTTACCGCGACCCAGTATTTCTTCAGCCAAATCGGAAAAATCATCTGGCTCATCATCCATGAGCTGATCGAAAACATCCTTAGACCACATTTCAATTCTGTCGTTAAACGCAGATAAAATCACCTCCTTCTCAATACCAGCATATTCTAACAATCTGCGGGAAACCAAAATTCTATCAGCGCTATCCATCTCAACTTTTTGAGCACCCCGATAAAAATATCTAACCAATTCCCTATTTTTTTTACTGTAAACATTCAAATCATTAATCTCTGCTGTTGTTTTTAACCAAACCTCTTCGGGGTACAACATCAAACATTTTTCAAAGCCTCTATTCACAACAAAACTATAGGTTTCCCTTTTACCCAACTGACTTATTAATCCACTCGGCAGACGCATTCGACTCTTATCATCGATTTTACATTCGTACTCTCCGAGTAGTTGATTCATCCTATTTGTTCCTTTGCTACTCAAATGTAAATCAAAATTACCACTTTCTACCACTTTCTACCACTTTTTTTATAAAAATATATAGAAAAAAATCATTATCTAAATCCAAAAAAATAAAAACTTTAATATCAATTATTTACATATTTATTTTTTATTTAATTTATATTTAATAAAAAATAAATTTTGTACCAATCTATTAATCAAGTGTTTAAAAGTGGTAATAAAATTAGTTGAAACAACATTACCTCTCTATTTTGTATCTTGCGTTGCAAATAAAAACAGGTAATGCAACGATTAACAGGCATATATTTTGGCCCTAGCGGTAAAGGGGGAAGAGGCGTATTTTCAGCCATCTACATTTCAGAAGGAACGTTGATTGAAGTTTGTCCCATGATTGTATTACCCGAAGAAGATTTCCAGAAAATACATGACTCCATGCTACATGATTATTATTTTCTATGGGGCGACGATGAAAATCAATGTGCCATTGCCCTGGGATTTGGTTCTCTCTATAATCATGATTATGAACCAAATGCAAGATATTTTGTAGATCCAGAGGAGGAAACCATGGAGATATATGCCACAAAGGAAATATTCCCTGGAGATGAAATTACCGTTACCTATAATGGCCATCCGGATGATAAATCATTGGTTTGGTTTGAGGATCCAAATTATGAAAAGGATAAAAAGTCCAACGCTAATAAGGGGTGAGGGTTGGGTGCTGTTTAATCTTATGAGCGCAGCAGCGTGTGGTTTTTGAAGCAGGATTTTCAGGGATTCAATTTCGATGAAAGGTGAGGAAATCTACAATCAATGCCTGTGACTACATTTCTTGTCTGAACTGTGATTTTTTTGATTTTTATGATTAATGGGATGGAACATTAGATGGAACCTGTCGCGGTAGAAACGCGATGCGTAACGTATCGGCGAAGAGAGGGTTAAAAAGCAACCATTTTTCAAATAACCTTCCAGATTAAAACGAAGACGTCCTCTTTAATCCTATAAATCCTGTAAATCCTGATTCAAATCCCCAACTGCAAGCTCCTCCCAAAACTAAAACAACGTATCGCTAAAAACATCCGCGAAATAACATAATCCGTAAAATCCGTGATTCAGAATATTAATCGCCGCAAATATTACATTGAAT
>JBMLQR010000041.1:0-5037 GCA_049241465.1 Saprospiraceae bacterium
CACTTCTTTGACCAAAGTTTTGAACGTATTGGGGAATAATATTCTGGTGCTAATTTCAGCAGTTTATCACAAAACTTTCCCCGAAAAACCTTGGAAAGCGCTTTTACATCAAACAAAAACTTACCGTCTTTGCGGATGTTTTGCCAATTGCCATTTTTGTCAATGCCTCCACCTGGAACAATGCAGTGAACATGAGGATGTAAACTCATATTCTGACCCCAAGTGTGAAGCACACCAATCATCCCCATCTTTAGACCTTTTTTTTGTCCAAACTTTTTAAGCGTTTTCCAAGCTGCGTCAAACAACAGATCATACACCAATTTAGGTTGATGCATTGCTAAAGAATTGATGCTGTCTGGCAACGTGAAAACCACGTGAAAATATGGCACAGGCAAAAGTTCTTGATCCCTTGCCTGTATCCATTCTTCGCGGTTCTTGCCCTGACACTTTGGGCAATGACGATTCCTGCAGCTGTTGTAGCTGATACTAATATTCCCGCATGAATCACAAGCGTCAATATGTCCGCCCATTGCAGCAGTACGACAATTTTTCACCTGCCGAAGTGTCCGCAGTTGCCAAACATTTAGTCCAATTTTTTCGACGCCTTCTCCCAGTTTTTGTAATACGTCTGTAATCTCAAAACGAGGCGGTTTGATGCCTACTTGCTCGGTCTGCATTGCTCAAACAAAGTATCCAGTGGGCTGAAAACTTTCTGCGTTGGCAGTTGTGCAATTTGCAGGTACTCTATGGTGGTTTCGATGTTTTCATGACCCAATAAGTTCTTTAAGGTCATAATGTCGATGCCATCTTCCAACAGATGTGTTGCATAGGTATGCCGCAAAGTATGCACATGCACATCTTTCGTTATTCCAGCACGCTTACAAGCCTGTTTCACCGCCCATTGAACACCTTTCTGACTATAACGAGAGTCAAAATCACCACCAGATCTATTGGGTAACGGTTGTCCGTTAAAAAGCCATTCAACAGGTTTTTCTACTTCAATGTAGCTCTTCAAGCCTCTAATTAAGTGCTCTGAAAGTGGAACATACCTATCCTTTTTACCTTTTCCTTGAACGACACGAAGTTGTCGACGGTCAAAATCCTTGTCTTGTAATCGAATACTGCGAACCTCCATGCAACGCAAACCACAACCATAAAGTAGCCCTACAAGAACCCTATGTTTGAGTAAATCACATGATTTTAATAAACGCCAAACTTCCTCTTTACTCAATACAACTTGAACGCGTTTTTCATGTTTTATCTCTGGCAGATTTAAAAAAGAATACGGTAACCCCTCACTTTTAAGCAAAAATCGCAATCCATAAACCGTGTGTTTAAAATAGCTCTGTGAAGGTGTTTTTGACTTTTTTTGGAGATAAAACAAATAGTCATGTATTTGTTCTTGATCCAGTTCCGTTGGGATTTTCCCGTAGTAAATTGCTACCGCAGCAACGTGGCGAGAGTAGTTTTCAAAGGTCGTCTTGCTTCGACCCAACACTGAAACGGTGCGCTCAAATCGGTATATCAACTCCTCAAAACCCAACACTTCTCGCTTCGCCTGATTCATTAATTTGTTCTCTCTTAACTCCTCAGGACTTTTTTTTTGTTACCATAACGATTAAATTTTTAGTTTTGTTAAGGTAACTGTTTTTTAGATAGGTAGCTACCGAAGGTTTCGTTCAACAGCGTGTAAGCAATATTGCCTTGCCGCAGGCGCAACAAAAGGCAACATCGCCTACACGCAAACCGTTATTGTTTATTGGTAAAAGAAGACAATGAAACATTAAAATTGAAAGGTGACACCCGAAACCCAATTAAACAGTGAAGGGAATAAAATAGAAAAGATTAAAAATGAAAAAAGAAAATTTAATTTTAAGTGTCGTTTTAATTACTGCGATTATCGTCACTTCCTGCGGAGAAAGTGTTTCAAAGAAAAATGCTACTTCAAATAATAAAACATCTTCAAACGAATCGGTTGTATATAAAGAAGTAACCATCGGTAAACAAGTATGGATGGTTGAGAACCTGAATATTGACAAATTCCGCAATGGAGACTTAATACCTCAAGCCAAAACGAATGAAGAATGGAAAAAAGCAGGGAAAAACAAACAGCCTGCATGGTGTTATTATGATAATAATCAAAAAAATGGCGTAAAATACGGAAAATTATACAATTGGTATGCAGTAAACGACTCTCGTGACATGGCGCCAAAAGGTTGGCATATACCAAGCGATGCAGAATGGACTGAAATTCAAAAACAGTTACTTGACAGTAAAAACAGTAAAATTGGCTTATTTAATAAATATAGCGGCTTTAGACTTAGTCAGGGGAAATTCAATTGGATTGATAATTATGCAGGATGGTGGAGTACTACTGAGGGTAATGAATATTACGCCCTAGGTCGCCGTACGTATGGCAATAGTAATAAACTTGGAGATCTCAATGATGATGTGGACTACGGCAGTAAGAATCTTGGCTTGTCAGTTCGTTGCGTAAGAGATTAGTTTATTTAATGCTTTTTATTTTAACAGGAAGGTACAAATGAACCAACATAACACTAACAGCATGCAAGCGCCATAACCCTTCCGCAGGCGCAACACAGGGTTACGATCGCCTGCACGCAAAACGTTATGTGGCAAGCATAAAGACAAATATTATGGACAAATAGACAATAAAAAATCAACTCTACGAAAACCATAATTCATTCATTTCCTATTTGGAAACTTTGACAGAAGAGGAATTTCTGAATAGTAAAAATGACAAGTGGACTGTAGGACAGCAACTTGAACATATCTATCTTGGAGTTAAACCTGTTAGACAAATATTTAGTTTACCTAAATTCTTGCTGAAACTTATTTGGGGACAAGCAAACAGAAAAAGTAAAAGTTATGAGGATTTGGTCAAAAAATATTTACAGAAATTAGAGAACGGAGGAAGGGCAACGGGAAGATTTATCCCCAAAACAGAAAGTATTGAAAAGGGTAACAAACTAAAAGTTGACTTAAAAAATGAAGTAGTTAAATTAACTGAAGATGAGTTTGACAAATATATTTTGCCTCATCCTTTATTAGGAAAATTGACAATGAGAGAAATGTTGTATTTTACAATTTATCACGTTGGACACCACGAAGAATTAACTAAACGAAATTTTAAATAAAAATGCCAGCCACTAACAGAAATAGGAATATCTTCCATTGATATTGTTTCTTTTAGAAATCTTTGAAAAAATCTCAAAGAGGACAGAAACTTTTTTTGGTTGAGATTTTAACATATTGTTTATCTATTATATTTATGCTATACTCAATAAACTTAATCTTATTTTTTTCATCAAGTTTTTGCTCTTTTTGGTTTAAAAAATCCAGTTTAGATTTTTCAATAATCTGGTTGAGTTCTTGATAGTTATTGAACCCGCTCTTTATTCTTTCTTTTTTGGCATTCCAATAATTTTCTGGAATAGCAGGCAGCATTTTGATACTTATTAGTTTTGTTTTATTATCTTACCTGTAGGATAATCTTAAATAACCTGTGGTGTCCTCTTTATCCTTCTTTTTAAAGATTACGCTTACTTTATTTGGATGGCTCATAAGTGTCTAATTAGTGTCTAACTTTTTAGCAAAAAAAAGCTAAAATTTAGAAAAAACAAAAAACACAAGTAATTGATTTTCAATAGTAAAACTAAAACCTACACCCTATGAATTTCAACCTGTTCTTTAGAGGAATTATACTGCTATTAATTCCAGTTTTAGGGATCGCCCAAACGAATCTAACGCCTGAAAATGCACTGAAAAATTATATTTCCAATGGAGATATGAATTATGCGTGGGAGTTGAAGGATTCCGTTTCTATTGGCAGCTCTAAAGCTTATCAATTATTATTGACTTCTCAAAAATGGAGGAATATAACCTGGAGACATCAATTAACCGTGATTGTTCCGGCGACTATTCAATTTGATGGCGCTTTGCTATTTATTACCGGCGGAAGCTTGAAAGACGAACAACCCAACTGGAGTACTAATGATAATATGTGGCCTATATTAGCTTCCGTAGCTTCTAAAAATAAAGCGATGGTTGCCTTACTCAAACAAGTGCCAAATCAACCTCTTTATGGCGGAAAAACGGAGGATGAATTAATTTCATACACACTTAACCAGTTTAAACAAGATAAGGATTATTCATGGCCTCTCTTGTTTCCAATGGTTAAATCGGCCGTCAAAGCGATGGATGCCATCCAAGAATTTTCCACTCGCCAACTCAATCACAAAGTGAATAATTTCACCATTTCAGGTGCATCGAAAAGAGGTTGGACTACCTGGTTGTCCAGTGCTATTGATGATAAAAGGGTTAAAGCTATCGCTCCTATCGTTATCGATATGTTGAATATGCCCAAAACGTTAAGTTATCAATATGAAACTTATGGGGAATATAGCATTCAGATTGAGGATTATGTTAAACTTGGCATTCCTCAGGGTACAGATACTCCTGAAGGCAAGGCTATTACGTCAATGATTGACCCATATTCATACCGTGAAAAATATACCATTCCAAAAATTATTTTTATCGGTACTAATGACGAATATTGGACGGTCGATGCGATTAAACATTATTACGACCAGATACCTGGTAAGAAATTAATACATTATGTTCCCAATGTAGGTCACGATTTGGGAGGAGGAAAACAGGCCTTTGAGGCTTTAAGTGCCTTTTTTGGATTAACGCTACAAAATATGGAATATCCTGTTTGTACCTGGGATGTCGTAAAAGGAAAGGACGGGTTTGAAATAACAGTAAATGGTGCTACTGAAAATCTTCAGGATGCCGCTATTTGGGGGACAACGTCTGCAGATCGTGATTTCAGAAATAATCTTTGGCTGACCAGGCGTATAAAATTGAATGGTACTACGGCCAAATATACCGTTCCTTTCGTTAAAAAAGGATTTCAGGCTTTTTATGTAGATTTGAAATATAAGGATCCAAACGGAGGTTCTTATACCATAAGTACCAGGGTATTCACAACGGATACTGATAAGGTTTTATAAA
>JBMLQR010000042.1:0-1708 GCA_049241465.1 Saprospiraceae bacterium
TCTGGATTACCATTTCCAGAAAAATCTGCTGTGATTTGATAAGTTAGTAGTTCCTTAGCGGTGGCTAAACCTATAGCTCCCCATTTTACAGACGTTGGAATTTTTATCGATAAAGATTTTATTTGTTTGAAAAAAAATGAAACAGCATTTTTACTGGAGAAAAAAATCCAATCGCAAGGTTCAATGATTGAAAAAGGAATGGGTAATAAGTCTATTAATGGTTCATCCTGTATAATAAAAGAACCAAAAGAGGCTAATTTTTCCCTGAAAGAGGAATTTTCAGGGAGGTGTCTGCTAATAAAAACGCGCGTCATACAATATTTTATGATCGTAATTTTTCAACTACTTTTTCTGCTAATTGAAAATGGGTAGCCGACGAAATAGACACTCTGGTAATAGGTAAATCAAAAGAGGTTGAATAAGCAGCATGAACATGATAATTACCAAATTTATCTTTATAACAATATACCCCGAGAGGCATTTGACAACCGCCATTCATCAGATTTAAAACTTTTCGTTCAACATTGGTTACATCAGAAACCTCACTTTGATGAATACCCATCAGTATTTTTCTGGTTTGGATATCATTGGCCATGGTTTGCCAGGCTAAAACACCTTGAGCCGGCGCGGGAACAATCTCCGTTGGATCAAAACGGATAATATGAAAAGAAGTGGTGTCAATGTCTAAGCGAGCCAATCCAGCAGATGCCAATATGATAGCGTCAAAGTCACCCTGTTCTAATTTCTGTATTCTCGTTGGAACATTTCCACGAATATCGACCAATTGAAGATCAGGCCTTATGTCTAATAACTGTCCTTTCCTCCTGGAGGAAGATGTTCCAACTCTGGCCTTTTCAGGTAATTGTAAAACTTTACCCTTGTCCGCGATATTTTTATTGATTAACAGGATATCTGAAGGATCTTCCCGATAGGACACAGCGGAAATAACTAAACCTTCCGGTGCATTCGTTGGTAAATCTTTCATAGAATGAACGGCTAAATCAATTTCTCCTCTTAATAAGGCATCCTCGATTTCTTTTGTGAAGAAGCCTTTACCCTCCATTTTATCAAAAGATAAATGTTGTATTTGATCGCCCGTCGTTTTAATAATTATCAACTCTGATTCGATACCAATAGCTGATAATTTTTCTTGCGTAAAGTGCGCTTGCCACATCGCTAGTTTACTCCCTCTGGTTCCAATTCGTAATTTCGGATTCACTTTTTTATGCAAATATAAGATTGTAAAGGTAATTTTTCGATTTTATCAAAGGTTGCCTCATTAGTTGTAGTAAAGAAAGATGGCTTTTTATTACCTTTGCCTTATGGAATTTTCAATGAAGGAACTCTCAAAATTGTTAGACGGGAAACTGGTAGGTAATCCGGATGTAATTGTTTCCAAACCAAGTAAAATTGAAGAGGGTGGGGAAGGTTCTATTAGTTTTTTACATAATCCTCGTTATGAGGCTTATTTATATACAACTTCTGCGTCAGCTGTTTTAGTTCCTGAAAATTTTGAACCTCGTCATGCTGTTAAACCTACTTTACTTAAGGTAAAGAATGTTTACAATGCTATGGCACTTACCTTAGAGAAATTTTCAGAACCCGTTCTTTATCCAACGGGAATTGCCGACGAATCTGTTATTCATCCCAGTGTATCTATTGGAAAAAAAGTGAGCGTTGGTATCTATACCGTCATTGAACAAAATGG
>JBMLQR010000043.1:0-3280 GCA_049241465.1 Saprospiraceae bacterium
TCAAACATCCATTTGCAAATAAGAACAAAAACGGACAAAACTAATAATTGTAAAACCAGTTCACTAAACCAGGTACCACTCCATTTTAATAAGGCATTCGAAAAAGGTAAAATGCAGGATTCAATCAACTCTCCGCCACCAATATGGGCAAACAGGTAGATGAAAAGGGCATTCATGCTGATATACTGTAATAGGGAAAAAGATGCATTCCATTTTATAGTTCTAACCAGCCATTCAAAAAATACCAGCAACAATAAAGTATAGCCACCACTTACAAGAACAAAAGTAGAGGTGCTAATTCGTTTAATGATTGGGGTAAAGGAATCACCCAAATATCCAGCCAAAAGCAAAAGTCCGCCGGAAAGAATTAAGGGTAAATGATTTTTTAGGATGGAACCCTTCGGTTCATTCTGAAGTAACCAAATACCTGCCATCATTCCCCAAATCGTATGAGCCGCAGTTGGAATTGCGTTGAATGAAACCCAGCTGCCTCTTATATCTGCTCCCCCATATTGTAAGTCTAACCAGGTGCCAAAATTTTTACTAGGTGAAAAGGGTTCATTAAATCCTTCTATTTGCCAATTTCTGTACAGAATTTCTGTTAAGACGAGCAGTAGCATGGAAATGACGAGTTGTATATTCCGGTTAAAATCCTTTAATAAAAAGGCAATTAAATAGGTTAATGATAATTGGGCAAGTACATTTTGAAACTTAAAGACTATTTTTCCCGGCCCAATACAATATAACGCCCATCCTAAAAATAATAACCAAAAACTGCGCTGAAGAGCATGCTTCCATATTTCCTTGTCGGTTTCTCCTTTTGCTTTTCTGTTTTTCACGGCAAATGGAATGGAAACACCTACCATAAACATGAAAAATGGTTGAATCAAGTCCCAAAAATAAAGCCCGTGCCAGGGATGATGATGAAATTGGTGGCTAAATGAAGCTAACCAGGGTATTGGATTTTTTTCATCGATGAGGGAATCGAAAATTCCTGTAAATTCTGCTATCAATAAAAACATGATAAATCCGCGAAATACATCCAGGGAAAGGTAACGGTTAATGGTTTTATTTGTCATTTTAGGTGTTTTATAAGTGCTTCCTACCTAAATTTAAATAATTTTAATGATTCATTTATAAAAAGATTACAACTTATGAAAATTGATATTTCCTCCTTACCCACAAAAGAAATTATTAAAGGCTTCAACGGTCGTTTCGTTCATACTGAAAACTTGTCTATTGGATTTTGGGAAATTGAAAAGGATGCAATATTACCCATGCACTCTCACATTCATGAACAAACGACACAGGTTTTAGAAGGCGAATTTGAGTTAGTCGTAGGCGAGGAAACTTTTCACTGCCTCCCAGGGAGTATTTGTGTCATTCCGTCTAATATTCCACATGGGGGAAGGGCTTTGACGAATTGTAAAATAATGGATACTTTTTCACCAGTTAGGGAAGATTATAAATAGTATTTGTACTTTCAATTTATTTAGTATCTTTATGATATTAAAATGATATCAATATGGAAAAAGAACTGACTTTAGCAAACAATGGTTTTTTACATTTATTTCTGGGAATTGGAATGATTTTCTCTCCCATTATTATGGTTTTTACGGGGGAAATACACGTGTTGTTTTTATTGCCTATAGTGGGTATAATATGGCTAATCGGATTATTTACCATTGAACCTAACCAAAGTAGAGTACTTATATTTTTTGGAAAATATATTGGGACAGTAAAAGGGAATGGTTTTTTCTGGATTAATCCGTTCTACAATAAAGAAAAGGTATCCCTTCGTATTAGGAATTTAGAATCGGAGGTGATTAAGGTTAATGACCAGCAAGGAAATCCTATTTTAATCAGTGCTATCGTAGTTTGGAAAGTGATTGACACTTATAAAGCTGTTTTTGATTTGGAAACTTTAAAGGATATTAATCCATCAACAGGGATCGGAAAAAATAACCCTGAAGAATCTTATAAAAGATTTATTAAAATTCAAACGGAATCTGCCCTAAGAAAATTAGCTCATACTTATCCTTATGATAATATTGATGAGTCGGAACCTGATGTTATTTGTTTGCGATCAGGCATTGACGAAATTAATCATACACTGGCAACAGAAATAGCTGAAAGGTTGATTTTAGTAGGTATTGAAGTCATCGAAGCGAGAATTTCTAATCTTTCTTATGCACCTGAAATTGCCAGTGCCATGTTGAGGAGACAACAAGCCACTGCCGTCATTGCGGCAAGACAAAAAATTGTTGAGGGTGCTGTAGGGATGGTTAAATTAGCCTTGGAATCACTTAAGGAAAAGGATATTATTGAACTCGATGATGATAAAAAGGCGTCCATGGTAAGTAATTTATTGGTTGTATTATGTGCAGACGATTCAGTTAAACCAGTGATAAATACAGGTACTCTTCATTGAAATGGCAACAAAAAAAGCATTTGTCCTTAGAATTGATCCGGCTATTTCCGAAGCATTGGAAAAATGGGCGGAAGATGAATTCAGAAGTACCAATGGTCAATTGGAATACATCATTTCAAATGCGCTTAAAAAGGCAGGTAGATATCCCAAAAAATTAAAAAAATCAGAGGATAATCAACAAATTAATTAATTGATATTATTGGTAAACTGTCCTTGACTTCTCATCCTTTTATAGTTACATTGCTGAAAATATAGCAATGAAAAATGTAAAGGAAGTAAAAGAAAAGGTCACTGAGCTAAGCCAGGTTTGTGAAAGCACGGTAGAATATACGTATGATGATTATTATGATTGGCTATTCACCGAAAGGGTAGAACTTATTTTTGGCAAGGTCTTACCTATGGCTGCGCCAAATAGGATTCATCAAACAATTGCAAGAAATCTAACAGGGATATTTCTTCTTTTTTTTAAAGGTAAACATTGCGAATTTTATCCCGCTCCCTTTGATGTCAGATTACCCGTCGGCATCAAGAAAGGAAAATATACCACGGTGGTTCAACCTGATTTATCTGTTTTTTGTGACCAGGAAAAATTAGATCAGAAGGGAGCAAAAGGGGCGCCAGATTTGGTGGTGGAAATTCTTTCGCCGGGCAATTCCCGCAGAGATATGAAAGATAAATTTGAGGTGTATGAATTGGCAGGGGTGAGAGAATATTGGATTTTTCATCCCATTGATTCCTTTGTGTTGCCATATTTACTAAATGAAGAAGGTAAATTTGTAGGTCTTCCAGCTGTTCATTCCCCTGATATCCTGTATTCCCGCATTTTTCCTGATTTAAGTTTTTCATTGG
>JBMLQR010000043.1:3380-7812 GCA_049241465.1 Saprospiraceae bacterium
ATTAAAGGCTTCGCTGGATTTTTTGGAAATTCTTATGCGCTCATTGCCGATGCTATTGAGTCAACCACAGATATATTTTCCTCCATCTTGGTGTTATTTGGATTGAAATATGCCAATAAACCTGCAGACAAGAATCATCCTTACGGTCATGGAAAAATTGAACCTTTAATTACCTTTTTATTGGTTGGCTTTTTAGTAATCTCCGCCACATTCATTGCCCACGAAAGCATCCAAAATATAAGAAATCCTCATACTTTACCTGAAAAATGGACGCTTATTGTTTTAGCATTAATTATTGCCTGGAAGGAACTGTCCTTTAGAATTGTAATCCAAAAAAGCAAAGAAACCAATAGTTCTTCTTTAAAGGCCGATGCGTGGCATCATAGGAGTGATGCCATTACCTCTATTGCAGCATTTATTGGTATTTCAATGGCTTTAATGTTAGGAAAAGGTTATGAATCGGCAGATGATTGGGCTGCTTTGCTTGCCTCAGGATTTATCTTTTACAATAGTTACCTGATTTTTAGACCTGCTTTAGGTGAAATAATGGATGAGCATTTTTATGATGATCTTGTGGAGGATATTCGAAGGATATCTTTGACGGTGGATGGCATCATTGCTACCGAAAAATGTTTTATTCGAAAAGTAGGAATGATTTATCATGTCGATTTGCACGCCAAGGTCAATGGTTCCATTTCTGTGACAGATGGGCATAATTTAGCGCATCAACTAAAAGATACCTTGAGGGCTGAAATACCGCAACTTGGTCATGTGCTCATACATATTGAACCCAATTGACTATGTGAAATGTAAGAGCATCCCAATTTTTTATTATGTTTTTGTTAATAAATCAAATAAATATTACAATTATCTGATAGGTTGATATCTTTATTTTATTTTAAAGATACACCCACAAAATGAAACATTTAGGCATCAATTCTTTAGCCATTATTACTTTTTGCTCTTTAATTACACTGCCACTTTCAGCTCAAATTAAATTAATTGAAAGTAATTATCTGGAAAATTTTAATACGCTGGTAAAAATAGGCAATAGTAATTTTCTTCCCACTGGCTGGTTGCTCGAAGAGTCCGGAACGAATGCAAATGGTTTATATACAGCGTCTAACGGAACAGCAAATTCAGGAGATACTTATAGTTTTGGCGTTATTGATGAAGAGGATCGCTCCCTGGGTTGCCTTCAATCTGGTTCTTTAATTTCTACTCTTGGCGTTGGTTTTACCAATGCTACATCTTCTTCTTTTTCAGGATTAAAAGTAACTTATACAGGAGAACAATGGCGGCTTGGTGCATTAAATAGAATAGATAGATTAGATTTTCAGATTAGTTTTGATGCTACTAATTTATCAAATGGAACCTGGAAGGATATAGATTCTCTCGATTTGGTTGCTCCGGTAAAAGCAGGGACAGTAGGTCCGTTAAATGGTAATTTGCCGGAAAATAAAGTCCTTATTACTTACCTTATCAAGGATTTAAATCTTGAACCTGGTCAAAAATTTTATCTGAGATGGAAAGACTTTAATGCAACAGGTGCCGATGATGCTTTGGGAATAGAGGATTTTAAAATGGAAGCTATTTTAGGAGCCAGTACCAACGAAAATCCTACTATCCTTTCCCTTTTTCCAAAAAATATGGCCAAGGGGGTAAATGTTACATCGTCTTTCAGTATTGCCTTTTCAAAAACAATAAAAATTGGAAGTGGAAATATTCTTATACGCAAATCAGATACTCGCGAAATAGCTACTGTTATTCCATCCGGTCAAATCAACATTGCTGGAAATACAGCCACTTTCCAGGTAGGAAACCTCAAATTATCTACAACTTATGATGTTGAAATACCTTCCGGATTATTTTCTGATTTGTCAGGAAATACATTTCCTGGTATTAATAACAAGGATATCTGGAATTTTACAACCAATGACTGGCCTATTTATGAATATTCCTTTAATAAATGTAGTCCTTTGTTAATTGACGAATGGCAAGTGGCTAACTTACTTGGAGACAGTACCTGGCGTTGCACTTCCGATGGTTATCCCTTAAATAATGGGGTGGTCATAAATGGCTTTACGCCGGGCATTGGCGGCAGAGATAATAATGATTGGCTCATTTCACCCTCCTTCGATTTGTCTCTTTACACAAATCCTTCCTTAGCATTCGCCATTAAAAGTAGATTTAAAGGAATGCCTTTGAAAGTCTATATTGCAGGAAATCAGGCTTCCAGACCTGAACCTGGTTCAAATAACTGGAAGGAGTTAGAGGTAATTTATCCTACCTTAAGAGATGAAAATTGGCGGCAGATCGCCTCTTTGGACATCACTAAGTATAAATCCGCCAACACTTATATTGCCTTTCAATATTTATCCAATGCGGAAAAAGGAGCTAGTCAACTGTTTTTGGACGAGGTTAAAATCAATAATTTGATGAGTCCGGCAAAGCCCATAGGTGTTTTGCACAGCCTCAATTTGATTACTTTCGATAAGGCAAAACCTGGTTTCGCAACGGAAGGAAAAGAGATAAATTATCAAATATTGAATCTGACTTCCAACATAGTCATAAAAACAAGCCCTTATTTTGAAATTTCAAGAGATAATAAGACTTTTTCAACAGAAATATCTATTAATCCAGCGGAATTAAGTGGTGTTTTACCTACTTTATTTATCCGTTATAACCAAAAAACACCTAATGTTTCAGATAAGGGTAAAATATTTTTTATAGCTGATAATTCAGAATTATTTGCTGTTGAAGTAAATGGTAATACCATTCCGGCAGAAAATACCCTGGATATAGTAAGCTGGAATATCAATTGGTTTGGGAATCCTGCAAATGGTTTTGGACCTAAAGATGACGATCTGGCAGAGCAAAACATAAGAAAAACCATGAATAGATTAGATGCAGACATCTATGTATTTATCGAAGTGGTTGATGTACAAAGGTTTCGGCGAATGATTCAGTCATTGGATGGTTACGGTGTTTCTATTTCCGATTATTGTTCCAATGCCACAGACACACTAAGTTCAAATTATCCATCTGGTCAAAAAATAGCATACGTATTCAGGAAATCACTGGTAGAATCTGTTCAGTTTAGAGGTTTACTAAGAAGTAGCTCAACAGCTTATGCAAATTGGGCCAGCGGCAGATTTCCTTATCTTATGGAAGCAAAAATTAAAAATTCCAATATATTTCAAGGATTTCAGGAGCCATTATATTTCATTGGGCTTCATGGAAAAGCAGGTGACACGGAACAAGATTACCTGAGAAGAAAGGCGGGCGCTAAAGAACTGAAAGATACTTTAGATCAACAATTTAGTAAGGCAAATGTCATGATCATCGGCGATTATAATGATGATCTAGACGAAACTATTTCTAAGGGTACTGCATCGCGGTTATCATCTTACGATGATTTAGTAAAGGATTCTATAGATTCAGACCGCTATTTGGCGTTGAGTTTGCCTTTAAGTAGAGCAAAATATAATTCTGTGATAGGTTATCAGGATGTCGTTGACCACGTAATGATTTCCAATGAGTTAGAAAATCGGTATGTAAAAGGGAGTACCCAAATACTGGAGGAGATAGTTCAATGGATTCCTGAATATGCAACCACCACCTCAGACCATTACCCTTTGTTGTTAAGACTAAATTCCTTGTCTTTGCAGACGCCAACGAGAGAATTCAGAAAAGAGGAAATGTCCTTTTTTAAGATTATGGGTAATCCAATTGCTGAAATTTTACAATTGGAAATTACAGCAAACCCTTACCCAATTCACATAAAAATAATACAGCAAGATGGAAAAATGGTGCAACAGCAAACCATTTACAATACCACAGAATCTACCATTTCCGAGAAAATAGCTCTTCATCACCTGGCCTCAGGCCATTATTTTATACATTGTAAAAATGGAAATAAGGAAGAGGTGAAGGGCTTTGTGAAGTATTGATTTTCAGAAATACCTTTAAATTTCATTGGAATCATGCAAAGACGATTCGTGTATATTCTTTAAGGGTAAAACCTAAAATAATATAGGCTATTCACTTCATCTTAACTCTTCCGCACCAGAAACATCTCCCGTCTTAACACCTATTATTTCATTTATGGTCCAAGTCTCTTTCGGATAAAAGGATATAATCTCCTGTTGATTTTTGTCAAAAAAATGCCAGTTGGAATTATTTGGAATTTTTTTCTCAATCTGTAAAATCATCTTTTTTATTAAAACCATATCTAAAGTGGTGATACTTCCCGAGTTATTTACATCTGCTGCAATCATTCCATATTTACTCATTATAGGTTTTATGCCGAGAATATGCCTGTTAATAAGTAGTAAATCATAGGTACTCACACCTTCCAGATATTGAGTTTCTTTAGTAATGTTCAGCGTATATTTTTTGTCCACATTTAAGTCGCTAAATTTGAAAACAC
>JBMLQR010000044.1:0-1340 GCA_049241465.1 Saprospiraceae bacterium
ATCTATACCGTTAAACCTGGTATAACAGGGGTTGGTTCTATCGTTTTTAGAAATGAAGACAAAATTTTATCCGACCCAACCGTTTCCCCCATAAGTTTGTACAAACAAAAGATAGCTCCTCATAAAGGAGAACTTGAACTTTGGTATCTGGAAAATCAATCCTTTTATGTCGATTTTATGATTTTATTGCTTACCGGATTAGCTATATTTGTACCGAATAATCAACTTATTTATCGCGTGTTTCCCTCGCTCCCCGTTAAACCATTTTAAAAAATCAGGTTAATGCCGAAAAGTATTATGACCATCGTGGGGGCCAGACCCCAATTTGTTAAGGCTGCAGCTGTGTCAAGAGTTATTAAGGAAGATGGCTATTTTGAGGAAAAAATAGTCCATACCGGTCAACATTTTGATGCTAATATGTCAGATATTTTCTTTTCGGAAATGTCTATCCCTAATCCGCATTTTCAATTGGCTATACATAGTCTTACTCATGGTGCCATGACAGGTAGAATGTTGGAAGGCATAGAATCTCTGTTATTATCGGAAAAGCCCGATGCCGTTATGGTGTATGGTGATACGAATTCCACGCTGGCCGGTGCTTTAGCCGCCTCAAAACTGAGAATCCCTTTGGTTCACGTCGAAGCTGGCCTGAGAAGTTTTAATATGGATATGCCGGAGGAGATTAATAGAATTCTTACCGATAGAATCAGTGATTTATTATTTTGTCCAACTCAGACTGCTATTGATAATTTAATGGCCGAGGGCTTCGGTTCTTTACCCTCTCGCATTGAACTCACAGGAGATGTTATGCAGGATGCAGCTATTTTTTATGCGAAAATAGCTCATCAAAAATCTTCTGTTCTTGATAAACTGAAATTAAATAACGAACCTTATATATTGGTAACTTTTCATAGACAGGAAAATACAGATGTCCCTGAAAATCTATCTGCTATTATTCAGGCATTGAATGCCATTAGCAAGGAAATAAAAGTAGTAGCTCCTCTTCACCCCAGGACAAAAAAAATAATGTCTGAAAGGAATTTAAAAGCTGAATTCGTTACCATCGATCCTGTTGGTTATTTTGATATGATTCAATTATTGGAAAATACGCAGCTGGTTCTTACCGATAGCGGTGGATTACAAAAAGAGGCCTACTTTTTTAATAAATTTTGCGTGACTTTAAGAGATCAAACTGAATGGGTAGAATTAGTCAATGGCGGTTATAACCAACTGACAGGAGCTAATTTTGATGCGATTACAAATGCTGTAAGATTAGCCCTAACTCAAAAATTTGAAAAGCTAAATGATTATTACGGCGGTGGAAATGCTGCATCTCTGAT
>JBMLQR010000045.1:0-3330 GCA_049241465.1 Saprospiraceae bacterium
CCGGTCCGACTAAACCTTTTGATCATGCTTTGGTCTAATATAAAAACACTGTAAATGCGACCATTTTTCATTCTAATCACAGCCTTCATCATTTTGCAGCCATTAAACGCTCAATCCCTTTATTTCCCACCAGCATCGGGAAGCACCTGGGATACTATTTCGCCAAAAACGCTGGGGTATTGTCAAACGAACATTGACCGCTTGTACGAATTCTTAGAGGCAAACAACACCCGGGCATTTATATTACTCAAAAACGGCAAAATAGTCCTCGAAAAATATTTTGGTACCCATACTCAGTTAACTCCCTGGCAATGGGCTTCGGCAGGTAAAACCATAACTGCCTTTATGGTGGGTATGGCGCAACAGGAGAAGTATTTGTCCATTGATGACACTACTTCAACTTATCTGGGTAAAGGATGGACAGATTGTACGCCAAAACAAGAGGAAAAGATTACTATAAAGCACCAGCTAACCATGACTTCCGGACTGGATGACAAGGTGCAGGATCATTATTGCACCCTTGACACTTGCTTAATTTACAAAGCAGATGTGGGAACCCGCTGGGCATACCACAATGGACCCTATACATTGCTGGACAAAGTTATTGAAAAGGCTACCGGACAAACGCTGAACAGTTACACCACGCAAAAATTAAAAACCCCGATAGGAATGACCGGCTCGTTTATTCCATTTGGCTATAATAATGTATATTTCAGTACGGCCAGAAGTATGGCAAGATTTGGATTGTTGATTTTAAATAAGGGAAAATGGGGTGGAAACCAGATTATGACAGACACTACTTATTTTAACCAAATGGTAAATCCTTCGCAAACCATCAATAAGTCTTACGGTTATTTATGGTGGTTGAATGGAAAGCAATCCTATATGTTACCGACCTCTCAAACGGTTTTTCCAGGTTTTTTAAATCCTAATGCACCTGCTGATATGTTTGTAGCTATGGGCAGAGATGGCCAGTTTTTAAACGTAATTCCAAGTCAGCAGATGGTTATGATAAGAATGGGAGAAGCGCCAGATAATCTTCCGGTGCCATTGTTACTTAATAACAACATCTGGAAATATGTAAATGAATTGCAATGTACCACAACAGCAACGGAAAATGAATTTTATAAGGAAGCAGTTGTACAGATTTTCCCTAATCCGGCCAGTGATAGGATCGTGATAGCATCGGAACAATCGATTGAAAAAGTGGAAATCCTTAATATTCATGGCCAAATATTAAAGGCAGCATCCAGCGCATCGAAGGAAATAAGCATACCCATTGGAGAAATGCAAAAGGGAATTTATATCGTACAGGCAAAAATGACAGACGGCAGAAGATGGACTGGAAGATTTGTTAAGCATTAAGGCTGGTTGAAAATTAAAATTTGAAATAAATTTGCATATTTTGATTTTTGATGTATATTTGGAGTCTAAAACAAACGGACAGAAATATACATGTTAATAGAATTCAGCATAGAGAATTTTCTATCCTTTAAAGACTCAACAACACTTTCAATGGTGGCCGCTAAGTCGTTTAAAGAACACCCTGACACTCATGTTATTGAATCAGGTAGTAATTTCAAGCTTCTAAAATCGGCAGTGATTTATGGAAATAATGCCAGCGGAAAGAGTAACCTTCTGGAAGCTATGGGATTCATGAAGCAAACCATTTTGAATTCGTTCAGAGATGCTTTATTGGAAAATAACGAAAAGAAATTCCCTTTAGAAAAATTTGCTCTCAACACCAGGACAGAAAAGGAAACGAGTTTCTTTGAAATATCATTCATTCAAAAAGGTACTAAATATCGGTATGGTTTTGAAATTGACTATGACAAAGTTGTTTCTGAGTGGCTTTTCCATACGACAACTAAAGAAGTATATCTGTTTAAACGAGATAATCAAACAATTGAAGTAAATAAATCAGCATTTAAAGAAGGATTGGGAAAGGAAGAAGATGTTAAAGAAAACGTTTTATTTCTTTCACTTTTGGCTACATTAGGGAAAGAGATTTCTACCAATGTTGTTGATTGGTTCAAAAAATTCAGTTTCGTTAATGGTATTCATGATCGTGGACACAAAAGGTACACCATTGACAAATTAAAATCAGATAAACAATTCCTGCATTGGGTTTTACATTTCATAAAATATTTAGAAATAGCAAATCTTTCAACAACGGAAGAAGATGTTGATGAAATAGATTTCGAAACGTTAAGGGAAAAGGAGAAGGACGAAGAAATAATCAATCTGCTCACCAGCATCCAAAAGATACAATCCAAGCAACCTAAAAGAGACCAGCTAATTACATTTCACAGGAAATATGATGAAAATAACTTATTAGTTGACACGGTACCATTCAATTTTGACAAACAGGAATCGGAAGGAACTAAAAAACTTTTATATCTGCTCGGTCCATGGTATGATACTTTAAAGAATGGTAAAGTATTAATCATAGACGAACTTGACTCCAGATTACACCGTCATTTAACCTTGCGACTTATTGATTTCTTTCACAAATTTAACAAAAGTAATGCTCAACTTATTTGTGCTGTTCACGACGTTTCCTTGCTTAACAAAGAAATATTCAGAAGAGATCAAATTTGGTTCGTAGAAAAAAATCAATTTGGAGCTTCCGGGTTATTTTCATTGGCAGATTTTAAAACGGATAAAGTCAGAAATAAATCCGCTTTTGACAAAAATTATTTGGAAGGTAAATATGGAGCAATTCCGTTTTTTGACATTGATGAAAAATTAAACGATTTACTCTATGCTCCTATTGAAAGTTTGAGAGACAATGGCAAATTTTTTTAGCAGAACCGAATTAACAAAAAAAAATTTATGTCGACGGTAGAAAAATGCTTTACGTTGTTATTAGTCTTACTGACGACGGCATTACAGGGCCAAACCACTGAGCCAAAACGAAGCGAGCGCTATGCCAAAGCTTATGAAAAATACCTCGGTGCTTCTTGCCCGGTTCCCAAAGACAGTATCCAACATTTCGTTTATTTTGCCAGAGACAGGGAATTAATAAAGGATCATCCTTTACTTTCACATCCCATGTTCAAGGGCGCGCAAATCATGTACTCATGGCGTGAATTAGAGCCTGAGAAAGGAAAATATGATTTTACAATACTGAGAGAGGACTTGGAGTATCTCAAAAGCTATCGTAAAAGACTATTTATTCAGCTTCAGGATGTTACGTTTAACATTAAATACAAGGCGGTTCCTGATTATTTATTGACCGAGGAATACGATGGTGGTGTGGTTATGCAATACAATGATGATGATAGTCCGGGAGGTTGGGTTGCCCAACGATGGAACAAGAAAGTGAGG
>JBMLQR010000046.1:0-1534 GCA_049241465.1 Saprospiraceae bacterium
GATTATCATTTTAGGGAAGTTATCCTTTATTTGCAAAAATGGATGAACAAAGAGGCATATTATACTTTCTTTGGGTGTTTGGATAAATCTGTTTAATATGGAGGATTTTTCGAAACTTTGCCTCCATACCTTTACCAATAAGCCTTGGAATCTATCCCAATGTATTGATAATTACTCAAAAGCCGGGATTAAGGGCATATCAATATGGAGAAATGTATTAGAGGGCCAAGATCTAAAAACAGTTAAAAGGCAACTGGCTGAAGCTGATCTTTCCATTGTTTCTTTAGTTAGGGGTGGTTTTTTTCCTTCGGTAAATGCGTCGGAAAGGGCATTGGCGATAGAGGATAATAAGAAGCTAATAGAGGAAGCGACTGTTTTAGGTGCTCCTTTAATTGTACTAGTTTGCGGGTCCGATGGCCGGCAATCTCTTGAAACTTCCAGGGAACAAATTCAGGAAGGGATTGAAAAATTATTACCCTTGGCTATTGAAACGGGTGTAAAACTAGCCATTGAACCATTACATCCAATGTATGCCGGTGATAAATCTGCTGTAAACACCTTGGCTCAGGCTAATGATATGGTGGAGGCCATTAACTCGCCATACGTCGGAGTGGCTATCGATGTGTATCATGTTTGGTGGGATCCTAATCTGGAGGTTGAAATTCGCCGTTGCGGTCATAATAATAGCCTTTTTGCCTTCCATATTTGTGATTGGAACGTTCCAACCCTTGATTTTTTAACTGATAGAGGACTGATGGGTGATGGATGTATTCCCATAAAAAAAATTAGAAGCTGGGTAGAAGAAGCCGGTTTTTCAGGTTTTAATGAAGTAGAAATTTTTTCAGATAAATATTGGGCTATGGATCAAAATGAATATCTGGATAAAATAAAATTAGCCTATTTAAAACATAGTTAATATGAAAGAACATCGTTTGGGGATTATTATGAATGGAGTCACGGGTAGAATGGGCACCAATCAGCATTTAATGCGTTCCATTGTTGAAATTATAAAACAAGGTGGCGTTGATTTGGGAAATGGTGAGGTCATTATGCCTGACCCTATTTTAGTAGGTAGGGATGCCGCTAAATTGGCTAAGCTTTCTGCTGTTTCTGGTGTAAAAAAATATACAACCGATTTGGCCTCCGTGTTGGATGATCCCAACTATAGCATTTATTTCGATGCACAAACAACAGGCAGAAGAGCAGCTGATGTTTTGGCCGCTATCGCTAAAGGTAAAAATATTTATTGCGAAAAACCAGTGGCAACCGATGTTGATACGGCATTGAAACTTTATGCCGCATGTGAAAAGTCAGGAGTGAAACATGGGGTTGTTCAGGATAAACTTTGGTTGCCTGGCTTAAGAAAGTTAAACCGTCTCATTGAACAGGGCTTTTTTGGTGAAATTTTATCCGTAAAAGGTGATTTTGGCTATTGGGTTTTCGAAGGTGACACCATTCCAGCACAACGTCCCAGTTGGAATTATCGCAAAGAAGATGATGGTGGTATTATCGTAGATATGCTTTGTCATTGGCG
>JBMLQR010000047.1:0-8586 GCA_049241465.1 Saprospiraceae bacterium
TTTTCGATATAAAAAGAAATCACGCCAAGTCTGTGGGTATGTTGACCAGCTAAAATATGTAAACCCTTAATACTTTCTAATCGAGGCATGATAATAGCTAAAAGCTCTTCCTCTCGGGCTAAGATATTATCGACCCCCATTTGTTCTTTCAGTCGGATAGCCAGGGCAGCCCTTATGGTTTGTAAAAATGGAGGGGTTCCACCGTCTTCTCTGGCCTCAATTTCTTCAATATATTTATGTTCACCCCACGGATTTGTCCAGTTGACTGTTCCTCCACCGGGATCATCAGGAATTTCATTTTTATAAAGAGAAGGATGAAAAACTAAAATGCCGGAAGAACCGGGGCCACCTAAAAATTTGTGCGGAGAAAAATAAATGGCATCCAGTTGTTGCATTTTATTTTCCGGATGCATATTTATGTCGATATAAGGGGCAGAACAGGCAAAATCTACAAAAATAAGACCGTCATGAGCATGCATAATTTCAGCCATTTCGTAGTAAGGTGTGCTGATGCCCGTTACGTTGGAGCAGGAGGTAACTGCGGCTATCTTTAGTTTTCGATGTTTATACTTATCTAATAAGGAGAGTAAATTTGCCGGGACAACTAAGCCGTCTTCATCGGGAGGAATAACAATGACTTCCGCAACGGTTTCCAACCAACTGGTTTGGTTAGAATGATGTTCCATGTGTGTAACAAATACGACGGGTCTGTTTTCTTCATCTTCCTTAACTAATCTATCTTTGTATTTTTCGTGAATCTTCAGTCCTAAAATTCGTTGAAACTTTGATAAAACGCCGGTCATTCCCGAATGGGAAGCGATGAGAATATCTTTTTCATCGGCACCTACATGCTTTTTAATTATGTTCCTCGCCTTTTTGTAGGCAGTAGTCATGGCATTTCCCGTGTAGGTTGTTTCGGTATGGGTGTTGCCAATATACGGAGCGATATCTACTAATAACCTCTCTTCCAAGGGTTCATATAAACGACCGCTGGCAGTCCAGTCGGCATATACGATTTTCTTCTCACCGAAAGGCCCATGGAAATGATGATTATTTCCCAGTATATTTTTTCTGAAGGGTTCAAAATAGTCTTGTAAACTCATTTTGCTAATTGATTTAAAAAGTCACCTTTAATTTTTTCAGCTAAGGTTGTCGCTTTTTCTACGGAATTAGCTTCTGCATATATTCGAATAATGGGTTCGGTATTGCTGGCGCGCAGATGAACCCAGGCATCGTCGAAATCTATTTTCAGGCCATCTATTCTTGATACGTCGGCCTCTGCGTAAGAGCTTGCAAGTTGGTCTAAATTTGCCGATAAATCAATGCCTTCAGGAATTGACATTTTACTTTTTATGATAAAATAGGTAGGATAGGTTTTTTTAATTTCTGAGACAGGTAGGTTTTTGGTAGCCATAAGCGAAAGAAACAAAGCAATGCCAATGAAGGCATCTCTTCCGAAATGAAGATCTGGGACAATGATACCACCATTACCTTCACCACCAATCACGGCATTGGTTTTTTTCATGACCGCTACCACATTGACCTCACCTACGGCACTGGCAGCATATTGACCACCATGTAATAAGGTTATATCTCTTAATGCCCTGGTAGAGGAAAGATTAGAGACAGTATTTCCTTTTTTGAGAGATAATACATAATCAGCTACAGCGACTAAAGTATATTCTTCTCCAAACAAATGACCGTTTTCATCTATTAGCGCAAGTCGGTCAACATCGGGATCCACAGCGATGCCCAAAGCACCTTTATCTGACTTCACTGCATCGCAAAGATCGGTTAAATGTTCTGGTAAAGGTTCGGGGTTATGGGCAAAATCACCATGAACTGCGCCATGCACCAGAGAAAATGTACATCCTAAAGCTTTTAAAAGGGTAGGTACAAAAATGGCACCTGTTGAATTTATCGGGTCTATGACAATGTGGAATTTTTTAGACCTAATAGCATCTACCTGAACAAGAGGATGATTTAAAATAGCTTCAAGGTGGTAGTCAAAATGAGACTCATTGTATTGGGTTAATTTACCCAGTTGATCAATATTTGCATAGTCGATAATTTCTGGCCGGGCCGAAATATCCAACAATGTTTCTCCATCTTTTGCTGAAATAAACTCCCCCCGGTCATTTAAAAATTTTAGTGCATTCCATTCCCGCGGATTATGACTGGCGGTTATAACGATACCTCCAGCAGCATTTTCTTTGGTTACCCACATTTCAACCGTAGGCGTAGTAGATAATCCAAGGTCAACGACATTAAATCCCATGGAAATTAACGTATTATTTACTAATCCAGCTACCATAGAACCTGAAATTCTGGCATCCCGACCTATAACTACTTTTCGTTTATCATTTTTTTGCTTTAGCCAGTGCGCGAAGGCAGCGGTCATAACGACAATGTCAATGGCAGTTAAGTTTTCACCAGGTCGCCCACCAATGGTTCCCCTGGTTCCGGAAATAGATTTTATTAAAGTCACGTTATTTGATTTTGCAGCAAATATACAAAATAGCGAGCATCTCTTATCTTTGTAACAAAAAGGCTTTGGAGAAATACCTGGGAATAGATAAAATGATATTCCTTTTTATTCAGGAATATTTGCGTAATCCATTGCTGGACATGGTATTGCCTCTATTGAGAAATAAATTTATATGGATACCATTATATATAGTCATTCTGATGTACAGTTATCAGTGGGGAAAGAAAGTTTTTTTTAAATATCTATTGTTTTTGATAGGCCTCGTTTCAGTATCAGATGTAATAAATAGCCGACTTTTAAAACCCTTTTTTAACAGATTAAGACCTTGCAATGATCTTCAGCTAAATGCTTTGTTTGACCCTTTGGTTCCTTGTGGAAGTGGTTTATCTTTTCCCTCCAGCCATGCGGTAAACCACTTTGCCTTAGCTGCTTTTTTTTATTTTACTGCTTATTTTATTCCATTTAAATGGCGCTTTTTATGGTATGTTTGGGCCTTTTCTATATGTTTTGCCCAGGTTTACGTGGGTGTTCATTATCCATTAGATGTTTTCATTGGTGGATTAATAGGATTTTATTTTGGCAACATTGTTGCAAAAACGTATCTTCGCGTTCTGAATAAAGAAAAAGAAGTAAAAGGTTAAAAATGGGTCAATCTTGGTTAATTTATGTTGGGCTGATAATGGTAGTGTGGTTAGGGGCTATTTTACCTTTTATTTTAAAGAGAGGAGAGCTGTTTCTCTCGAGAATCCTCCTGTTTAGTGGTGCCTATTTGATGGGTATTGCCCTTATTGTTTTTATTCCGGATATTATCAGGATAAGCCCTGAAAAAAGTCCCTGGATACTCATTGGTTTTTTTATACAATTGATCATTCAAAAAATTTCTGGTGGCAGCGAGCATGGACACATTCATACTACTACTTCACTGAATAATCAAATGGCCTTACAGGTATTTGTCGGATTAAGTTTTCACGCACTGATGGACGGGGCTTCTGTTGGCAGTTATAATGAATGGTCTCATTTACATAACGAAACAGGCGGACACGAGCATGGTTTTGTATATGGTATTTTAATGCACAAGATAGGAGAGGGTTTTGCCCTTGCCTCATTATTTATGTTGGCAAAAACCAAGGCGGTTCATGCGGCCATAATCATCCTTATTTTCTCTTTAATGGCCCCATTTTCAGCCTGGATTGTTTCATTGTTGCATTTAACTTCAACCATTATAACGATTTTGATGGCTATGGTTGCTGGCTCTTTTTTACATATATCAGCGAGTATATTACTGGAAAGCTGGCATAAGAAAAAGGAGAATGATACAGACCCTTACAAATGGGTAGTTATTTTATCCGGATTTATACTGGCCATATTAAGTTCCTGGCATTAAAAAAGCCACCACTGGAAATCCCAATGATGGCTTTACTATGGATATCTTAAAAACGATTACATCATTCCTGGCATTCCACCTCCATGAGGCATAGAAGGAGCAGATGATTCCTTTGAAGGTTTCTCGCTAATTACACATTCTGTAGTTAACACCATACCAGCAATCGAAGAAGCATTTTCCAATGCGATACGAGTAACTTTAGTTGGGTCAATAACACCAGCGATTTTTAAATCTTCAAATTTGTCGGTACGAGCGTTATATCCCATATCACCTTTAGAATTTAAAACTCTTTGAAGAACCACTGAACCTTCAACCCCTGCATTCTCAGCAATGGTACGAAGAGGAGCTTCCAACGCTTTACGAACGATATTAACACCGATATTTTCGTCTTCGTTAGCACCTTTGAAGTTTCTTAGCGCAGCAATAGCGCGCACTAAAGCAACACCACCACCTGCTACGATACCTTCTTCAACAGCGGCACGAGTAGCACTTAATGCATCGTCAACACGGTCTTTCTTTTCTTTCATCTCCACTTCTGTTGGAGCACCAACATAAAGAACGGCTACACCACCAGCCAATTTAGCTAAACGCTCTTGTAACTTCTCACGATCATAATCGCTGGTAGAAGCTTCAATCTGCTGCTTTAACTGTTGGATACGCGCTTTAATCTGAGATTCTTCACCTCCACCGTTAACGATAGTCGTATTATCCTTATCGATAGAAATTTTCTCAGCATTACCAAGGTGCTCTAAAGTAGTATTTTCTAATTTATAGCCCTGCTCTTCAGAGATTACGGTACCACCTGTTAAGATAGCGATATCTTCAAGCATTGCTTTACGACGATCACCAAAACCTGGGGCTTTAACAGCTACTACTTTAAGGCTTGCACGTAAGCGATTTACTACTAAAACGCCTAATGCTTGACTTTCAATATCTTCAGCTATGATTAACAATGGTCTTCCCATACCTACTACTTTCTCCAAAATAGGGATAATATCCGCCATGTTAGAGATTTTTTTATCGTAGATAAGGATAAACGCATTATCATATTCACTTACCATGTTTTCTGTATCCGTTACGAAATAAGGAGAAAGATATCCTCTGTCGAACTGCATACCTAAAACTTCTTCCATGTAAGTTTCAGTACCTTTTGATTCTTCAACGGTAATAACACCATCTTTAGAAACGCGTTTCATTGCCTCTGCGATAAGTTCACCAATCGCTTCGTCATTATTTGCCGAAATACCTGCGACCTGTTTGATACGATTGAAATCAGAGCCAATGTTTTCTGACTGAGATTTCAAGAAAAGGATAACCTCTTTCACTGCCTTATCAATACCACGCTTTAAATCCATTGGATTTGCACCAGCGGTAACGTTTTTAAGACCAGCGTTTATAATAGCCTGAGCCAAAGCAGTAGCGGTGGTTGTTCCATCACCAGCAATATCAGCTGTTTTGGAAGCTACTTCTTTAACCATTTGAGCGCCCATGTTTTCGATAGGATCCTCAAGTTCAATTTCTTTAGCAACGGTTACCCCATCTTTAGTAATCTGAGGAGCACCAAAACTTTTTTGGATAACCACATTACGACCTTTTGGTCCAAGGGTTACTTTCACGGCATTGGCCATGGCATCGACACCTGCGCGTAGTTTTTCCCGGGCGTCTCTATTAAAACTAATTTCTTTAGCCATCTTTCGATTTCTCTTTAAGGTTTGAAATGAAAATAATTACAGAATGACCAAAATGTCATCTTCGCGCATGATTAAATAATCATACCCTTCGAAATTCAATTCCTGACCAGCATATTTACCATATAAAACGGTGTCGCCTACCTGAACTGTCATTAGGTTACCGTCTTTTCCTGGTCCTACTGCTACTACTTCACCTCTTTGAGGTTTTTCTTTAGCGGTATCAGGGATAATAATTCCTCCCTTCGTCTTTTCTTCCGCAGGAGCAGGCTTTACTACAACACGATCGTTGATTGGCCTCATATCTCTTTATTTTATTAGGTGGTTAAAAAATATTTAATTTTTATCTATCACTTTATGTGCCAATCTTCATTATCTGCCAAATTTTCATGTTTAATCCCTTTTATGTCAGATTTTAGGAACAAAAAGGCAGTTAGCACTTATTTTTCACCTCTTTTTGACGCAAAATTACGTTCTCCGGCGCTGATTGAGAGATTTAGATGGTTCTCCTGTGGTGGAATCGGGCAGTTGAATCCTTCATTATAGGCACAATATGGATTATACGCTTTATTAAAATTTAAAATGATCTTCCCGTCTTTTACAGCACTTATCCTTACATCCATATAACGGCCTCCTCCATAACTTTCCTCACCGTTAGTATCATCTTTAAAGGGTAAGAATAAGTAATCTTTATATTGCGGTTGACGTATCAATGTCATATTCTGGTATAGAAATACCGTTATTTTTTTCTGACCACGGGTAAAGGTTGCCGTGGCAAATTTTCGATAATCTCGGGTAACACCACTGTAGGTAGGCATTTGAAATACAGGTTCCTTTTCTAAGGGAACATATTCTGCTTCTACCTGCCAGGATTTTTTATATGAAAAATATTTTATAAGATCTTTTTCCTCAGGCATAATAGGTTTTCTGGGGTCTGACAATAGTTCTTCCAAATGAGTTTTTCTGTAGGCAATAACTTCCTTTTTTGATTGGCAAACCAATGGAGACGTAATTTGCCAAAGCAGTAAAACGGTCAGGAGGGATCTAACTAAATAAGCGTTTTTCATGTGTACTATTTATTGCGCTACTAAAACAAGTTTATTTTCACTTCCGTTAATTTCCATTCGGGTAATTTTTTTTATTGGAAAACTAGATAAATCAACTAAAAGTTCCCAATTCGCATTTTTGTCAGGATGAAATTGGTAAATTTTTGCTCCTTCTGCCATTATTAAAGTACCATCTTTCAAAATGCCAAAATCTTCCTGTTGGTTCAATGGCATGATGATAGGTATTTTGGGGCTTTCAGTGGAGTAAATGGCTTTTGTTCGATAAATGAAGGATGGTTCCCCGGGTTTAGCTTTTTGAATATAGTAAAGTTCCCCATTTTCAGTGACCCGAAAACATCTGCCTGGTATGGAAGTTATCATTACGGCGGCCGTTTCATCTAAACGGCGATACCAAAGGGTTTGTGGATTTCCCAGTTCAAAGGTAATTACGCCTTGATCGGAAACCCATCTAAAATAACCAATATTCGTTTGATTCGGTAAAATGGGTTTTCCTTGATTTTGTCCGTTTAATGGCAGTGACCATATCCTTTGAAGGGTGTCCTTTGGCCAAAACTCCATTCTTAAAACACCAATCTCCCTTTTATTAGACATAGTTATGGCAGAATATTCACCTTCCTTTGTATCTGTGAATCGCACTAACTTACCGCTGGACGTGTTCAGTTTGTAAATGTCTGGATGGGAGGCTCCTTTTGCGGCACTGCTGTAAAATAAAAGACTATCTCCTGCAAAATGGGGGTGATTGTTATAACCCTGTGTATTCAATGAGGTTAAAAGGGTAAGCTTTTGAAGCTTTAAATTTCCCTGAGCATCTTTTTTTATTTCTAATTGGAAAATATTACTTTCGGGCAGTTGAGCCACTAAAGTGACCTTTATCAAAAAAAGGTAAATACACAGAGTAAATATTCTCATATAAAGAGGTTAGAAGGATTAAAAATTGATATTAATGCAATAATATAGCCATTAGGTTAAATTGTTGATTATTTTTCCTTACTTTTTTTGGAATATTATTGAATTATCCTATTTTTACAATATTAAAACATAAAGTAATGAATTTCTCGGTAGCATTTTATTTTAGTGGTTTCTGTTTTTACGTTTTATCGTAAAGGGACGCTATGATTGCTACAAAATTATTTCTGCAAAAATAGAGTCCCGACATCGGGACTTTTTTTTTGGTTAAAAATGAATTATGATCGCTCAAACGTTACTTGAAAAGAAGTTAAAAAATACCCAATCGCTGGGCGTTGCCATACAAGGGGTGCCTGGTGCTTTTCATGACATTGCTGCAAGACATTGTTTTGAAGGTCAGTCTATTGAAATTATTCCCGCCATAACTTTCGACCAATTAGTGGAGAGTGCTCAAAGTGATACCAGGGTGGATGTTGCGCTTATGGCTATTGAAAATTCTATTGCAGGAACATTGTTACCTAACTACAAAAGGGTTCATGATTCTTCTCTTTCTATTGTGGGAGAGGTATATTTAAGGATTGTTCAGAATTTAATGGCTTTACCTGGTCAGTCAATAGCCGATTTGAAAGAGGTTCATTCTCATCCTATTGCTATTGAACAATGTCGTGAGTTTTTCAGAAATTTTCCTGCCATCAAGCTCATAGAAAGTGAAGATACCGCTCTTTCAGCAAAGTATATTAGAGACGGACAATGGGAAGGTATAGGTGCTATTGCCAGTAGTTTAGCCGCAAAAATGTACGATTTAAACATCCTTGCGCCAAGTATTGAGACAAATAAAGCCAATCATACCAGATTTTGGGTTTTACAACCTCAGAAAATGGCTATCATAGATGATCAGGCCAATAAAGTTTCCATAACTTTTTCAGTGGATCATACTGTTGGTAGTCTGTATAAAGTATTAGCTGTCTTAGCTGCCTATAATATTAATGTCTCTAAAATTCAATCTACCCCCATTTTAGGCAAACCATGGGAATATCAGTTCTATCTGGATTT
>JBMLQR010000047.1:8686-11725 GCA_049241465.1 Saprospiraceae bacterium
CATGGTTATCAATCTTATTTGGGTTTACCTGAATTACGGCAGGCTTTTTCAATATGGTATAAAAAATATTTTAAGGTTGATCTTAATCCAAATGCTGAAATTCTGCCGCTGATTGGTTCCAAAGAGGGGATTATGCACATTTCTATGACTTATCTTGAACCAGGTGATGAAGTTCTTGTGCCCAATCCTGGCTACCCGGCTTATTCTGCAGTAGCTCAGTTGACGGGGGCAACGCTGCGCTATTATGCCCTGGAAGAGTCAAAAAACTGGCAGGCAGATTTGGATCTTCTCGCAAAAACGGACCTTTCTAAGGTGAAGTTAATGTGGCTGAATTATCCTAATATGCCAACAGGCGCTCCCGCAGATATGGATTATTTTACAGCGCTGGTTCAGTTTGCCAAACAATACCATATATTATTGGTGAATGATAATCCATATACCTTTGTGTTAAATCCTGAAAAACACAGTCTTTTATCTGTTCCCGGTGCCATGGATGTTGCCCTGGAGTTAAATTCTTTAAGCAAAGCACATAATCTGGCTGGATGGAGGATAGGCATGTTAGCGGGTAGAGCTGATTATTTAGCTGAAATCTTACGATTTAAAAGTAATATGGATTCCGGCATGTTTTATGGGGTTCAAAAAGCGGCGATCACCGCGCTGGAACTATCCGATGCATGGTATGAAAATCTGAATAAGGTATATTTTGAAAGAAGGAAGGTGGCTGAAAAGGTGATGGATTTATTAGGTTGCGTCTATGCAAATAATCAGGTAGGCATGTTTTTATGGGCAAAAATTCCGAATGCATTTGAAAATGCCTATCAATTGGCCGATAGACTGCTCTATGAAACCAATTTATTTATTACGCCGGGCGGTATTTTTGGTAGCGGCGGCGATCAATATCTTAGAATTTCTCTTTGCAGTCCCGCAACTGATTTTGAAGAGGCTTTGGAAAGAATTCATTTATCTGAACTAAAAGTTTAATAATGATTGTAGCCATTATTGGATTAGGCTTAATTGGTGGGTCTTTAGGAATTTCCCTTAAAAACAGAGCGGGAATAAATCATATATTAGGTATTGACAGTCATTCTGACAATGCAGCTAAAGCTTTAAAACTTGGATTGGCAGATGAGATAGTAACCTTACCTGAAGCAATAAAAAGAGCGGATCTTTTTATCGTTTCTACCCCAATGGATAGCATGGTAAGAATTATCCCTGAACTACTTTCAAGTATTTCCAATCGTCAAATAGTAATGGACGTAGGTTCCACTAAAATGCAATTATCAGAGGCTGTTCGCTTGCACCCGAGAAGGAATCGATATGTTGCTGCTCATCCAATGGCGGGCACTGAATTTTCAGGACCGGAGGCAGCTATTCCTCATTTGTTTGAAGGCAAATACACCGTTCTCTGCGATGTTGAACTTAGCGCACCCGATGCACTCGAAACGGTTCGGAACATTTTTTCTTCATTGAATATGAAGGTATTAGAATTGGATTCGAAATCGCACGATGTCCACACGGCTTATGTTTCGCACATTTCGCATATTAGCTCATTTGCCTTAGCCTTAACGGTACTGGCTAAGGAAAAGGATGAAAATAGAATATTTGAATTAGCAGGTTCAGGATTCAGCAGTACGGTGCGTCTGGCCAAATCTTCTCCGGATACCTGGATACCCATTTTCAAACAAAACAGGGATAATGTTCTCGATGTTTTGGATGAACACATTAACCAATTATCGCAATTTCGAAGTTTACTTATAAAAAACGATTTTGATACATTTCACACACTTATCGAGGAAGCAAATGCTATAAAACGCATTATTTCCTGACTAATTTAAAGGAATATTCATGGAAATGACATTTAGCCCCGTTTTGGCACGTACGGAAAAACGTCCAATTATTATTGCCGGCCCTTGTAGTGCTGAATCAGAAGAACAAGTACTTCAGGCGGCGCGCGGTTTAGCTGCTCTCGGTAAAGTGGATCTTTTTAGAGCAGGAATCTGGAAACCAAGAACTCGTCCCGGTGAATTTGAAGGGGTAGGCGCCATTGGTTTGCCCTGGCTTAAAAAGGTGAAAGCTGAAACTGGTTTGCCTGTTACAACGGAAGTAGCCAATACCCAGCATGTTTTTGAAGCCCTGAAAGCTGGTGTTGATGTACTTTGGATAGGTGCACGTACGACGGTAAATCCTTTCTCCGTGCAGGAAGTGGCCGATGCCTTGAAAGGAGTGGATATTCCTGTGTTGATTAAAAATCCGGTGAACCCAGATTTGAAATTATGGATCGGTGCTATCGAAAGGGTTTATAATGCAGGTATCAGAAGAATTGCTGCTATTCAAAGGGGGTTCTCTCATCATGGGGAATCAAACTATAGAAATATTCCCCGTTGGCAAATTGCCATTGAATTAAAAAGATTATTTCCAGATTTAGAAATTATTGTGGATAATAGTCATATATGTGGACGCAGAGATACTTTATTGGCAGTGGCCCAAAAGGGATTTGACCTTAATTTTGACGGCCTTATGACCGAAGTTCATCCTCGTCCCGATGAGGCCTGGAGTGACGCAGCGCAGCAAATTACCCCTGAAGTATATGGTGCAGAGCTTTATAATAAGTTAAAGTTCAGGCTTGCTACCACAGATAATCCTGAATTTCACAATAATATTGATCATTTAAGACATGAAATTGATGAAATTGACGATGAATTAATGAATCTATATGCCCGAAGAATGAAATTGGCCGAAGGTATTGGCAAATTTAAGAAAGATAATAATATTGCCATTCTTCAAACTAATCGTTGGAACGAAATTTTGGAAAGAGGTCTTGCCTTAGGCACAAAAAAAGGTTTGAGCGAAGAGTTTGTAGAAACAACGCTAAAAGCGATTCATCAGGAATCTATAAATCACCAGGAAAAGGTAATGCAAGGAAATTAAGCATTTCAAAAAAAGAGGCTGTCTGAAAAGATAGCCTCTTTTTGGTTATATAGGTAAAATTTACCTGCTATCACCCGGTTTTGAATCACGGATTTTAAGGATTATTGGATT
>JBMLQR010000048.1:0-2544 GCA_049241465.1 Saprospiraceae bacterium
TTTTATGCTAATGACATTTACAAAGGTGGAAAGGCATCGTATCGGTATCTGGTAAATGGGAGAGATAATGGTTGGTCTAATTTTGAACATGAGGGAGTCATTAAGGTCATTACCTGGGCTCCTGGTAAATATCAGATTACATTGCAGGGTAAGAATCTGTCAACGGGTAAATTCTATACATCCACCCAATTGTATCTTGAAATATTACCTCCATTTTGGGCAAGTTTATGGTTCAGACTTTTAATGTTGCTGCTTCTTATGGGTGGTATCTTTTTATTTGCCAGAAATAGGATTAAAAGAATCAGAGCGGAAGAGCATGAAAAAAATGAACTGCAGCAAAAGATTTTAGAAACAAAAATGGAAGCGTTACGATCGCAAATGAATCCGCATTTTACTTTTAATGCCCTGAATTCCATTCAATATTATTTCTTGAAAAATAACGTGCAGGAAGGCTTACATTTCCTTACCAGTTTTTCAAAATTAATACGTCAGACGGTTGAAAATGCCTCGAAGGAAAGTATATTGCTGGAAGAGGAACTCGATTATATCAGACAATACATCGCTATACAGCAATTGAGGTTTCCTGAAATAAAGTTGTTGTGGGAAATTAGTGACGAGGTGGATATCCATAAAACCTTTTTGCCGCCTATGATTTTACAACCCTTCATAGAGAACATATTTGAGCATGCTTTTGGGGAAGGGAATGAAAAACTGCCGGTCATTGAATTTAGCATTGTCAAGACAGAACGGGGGTTGGAAATAAGGATCAGCGACAATGGGATGGGCTATGAATCGGGCAAGAAAGTGAGTGGACATGTATCGAGAGGCATTCAACTAATTGAAGAAAGGATAGCCCTATTGAACATCTCTCTGGGACGCGATGCCTATTTTCTGGGACTGACAGATAATTCAAAACAGGGAAAAGGGAAAGGGACAGAAGTGTTGTTTATTATGCCGGTATCGAGTTCTATATCAGGAGGTGCATAAAACTTTTGATTATTTAGATGTATCAGAATTCGCCCCATTTTCGGACAAAGAACTTTTCATTAATATTTCGATCATTGTATCTCGGACCTCTTTATTGGGGTAATTTAGCTGAAATAAGCCAATTTCCGTTACATTTTCTATGGTTAGGTACCCTGTTTGAAAAAGAATAGCCTCAAGATTAAGATTTTCCAATTCGAAGGTCTCCAGGGCATTTGGATTGATTGCAGGCAAATTCAGGTCAAATATCCTCTCTTTTTTGAGTAAATTTACTAGAAATGAGGGCGTTCCTGTGGAAAACCAAAAGTTTTGAAATTTATTTCTACTGAAAAAATGATTGACAGAAACAGGATTATACACTTTTTCAGCATTTTCCTCAAACCGATACCCATTATACCATTCCTTCATTTTATCGAGAAGTTTGGTACGCGGCATATTCAAAAGGGTACCTGCTTTTTCAATTTCCCTGGTAAAATTTGTTTCCAGTTCTTCCTGAGTATAACCGAGCATAGTGGCAAAGGCTGGGTGCATGGAGAGGTCATCCAGATTATTAAGTCCTGAGAAAATGCCTGTTTTAGAAAACTTACTAACGCCAGTTAGGAAGACCAATTCAAGAAACGCATCGGCATCTTTTAGGACGGAATAAAACTCACGTAATATTTCCCTGTTTTCAATTGCCTGAGCCATTTGGTTGCCCAGATAATTAATCATTGGAGCATCGTATTCATCGACCAGGACAACGGTTTTTTGTCCATTTGTCGCTAAGGCAACGATAAGCTCGCGAAATCGGGGAGCCAAACCCTCGGTGCTAAGATTTATACCATGATATCTGGCTTGAAGGGAAATTTCCTGTAAAAGGGCAGGCAGGAGGCCAATACTTTGGAAACCAATGGAAGTCAGCGAGAAATGAATTACCGGATGTTTTTTGTTCCAATCCCATTTGTCCTCGATCCAAAGCCCGTTAAAAAGATCGCGGCTGCCGTTATAGAGCGCATGTAACAGAGAGACCGTGATAGATTTTCCGAAACGTCGGGGACGGGAAAGGAAATAAGTGCCAGGCTTAGAAACCACCTCATGGATATAGGCCGTTTTGTCCACATAGAGGAAATCATTTTCGATGATTTTGCGAAAATCCTGTAAACATATTGGAATTTTTTTCAACATGAGCGCGCTTCGATTTAGGGACAAAGATAGGGGAAAATACGGTTAGGGGGACAGATAAAAAAGCCTCGTAATGAATAAGATATCAAGGACAAATTTGTGTTTTGGGGAATTTGACTTACGGTTAATAAATAAAGAGGTACGGTTAATAAGTTGTTGGGGATTGAGTTTCAATTTTTGATTATTTTGAGTTTTTGTAAAAAATAAATCGAACATACATGTTAAGATTTTTTATACTATTAACTCAATTTTATACTTTATTTTTTATTTCTATAGCTCTGAGCGCACAAATTCCTGCTTATCTCCCCAAATCTGGATTAGTTGCCTGGTATCCATTTAATGGAAATGCTAATGATGAAAGTGGGAATAGCTTAAATGGTAAAATATTAGGGGCCGTCC
>JBMLQR010000049.1:0-4811 GCA_049241465.1 Saprospiraceae bacterium
GTATCGCCTGCCAATATTAAAAAATGATACGGCTTTTATTAAGTATAAATAGTTGACTATATATTCCTTTATCAATTGGGTTATTCTGGATGTTCCCATATCACTGGAATATGGATTCGGAACTGAATAATGATAATCATTTTTTGTCTTCAAGTAGGTCGGGTTGCGTCACTTCAGAGTTTAATTGAAAGTTCAAGGTGTCCTCCAAGTCCAATTTCTACAATTTTTTGTAATGTTGAAATACGAACTTCTTTTATGTTATTCTCTATTTTTGAAATATAACCTTTGTTTGTTCCGCATTTTTGAGCAAGTTCTTCTTGAGTCAATCCTTTTTCAAGCCGTGCTTGTTGAAGGAGAAAACCAAGTTTAAAGGATTCAAAACCTTCCTCAAACTTATCACGTTTTATAGTCCCTTTCTTACCATATTGTTCATCAACAAATTGGTCAAGTGTCTTCAAAATATTTTTCTTGCTCATATTCCTTTTTAATTTTTAAAGCAGAAAATACGAAAAATATCGCTACTCTGTTGAACGCTGATTAAATGAAGCGTCGTGAAACTTAGTAAGTTCATTATCAGCATGCAGCTTTACCCTCCGAAATGCCCAATTTATTGTAGCACTAAAACGTTAGGCTGGGACAAGTTGCAATTTATCAAGGAAGTATACATTTTCTGTATCCTTTTTTCAAATCACTTGAGTCGGTAAAATTTACTAAATCTACCAAGGGCCATTTTGTTTTACCTGATAAAATCGTTTACCATCAAATCGATAGAGTCCTTGCCCTGTACCCCACCACATTCTTCCCGATATATCTTGAAACATACTTTGAACGCAACAGTTTAGACCGTCTGCAGGTGTAAATACGGTAAACGCATCTGGATTTGGTAAGGGAATGGAAGGGTCAAATCTTGTGGTACTGCCTCTGGCTGTAACCCATATTATACCCGACCGTTCGATAATTATGCCCCAAAATTCAGTTCCACCTAAGCCGTCTTTGGCTGTGTATTCTGTTAAAGTCTTTCCATCATATTTGCAAATGCCGTTTTTCATCGTAAACCACATATTGCCATCGTTATCTTGTGCTATACCTCCTGCATAATTAGCGCTTAATTCTTCCTTTTCTGCCATATTGATAATTGTTTTTCCATCATAGCGAAAAACACCTTGATTGGAGGTCGCAAACCAAATGTTGCCACTTTTATCTTCCATGATGTCAGCAATATTGATAGGGGGAAGTTGGTGGAATAATGAAAAACTTTGACCGCCTTTGCTATCGGCAGTTGGGTCATATCGGTAAACACCTCCATGTGTACCTACCCAAATAGTGCCAGATTTGTCAACAAGAATCCCCTTTCGACTTATATCAATATGGTTCAGTCCATCTTTTTGATTAAAATTTTTAAATGTATTTCCGTCATATCTATAAACGCCTTGGTCCGTCCCAATCCATAGATTTCCCATTTTATCTTCATTTATAGCAAATACACTATTGGAAATAAATCCCTCTGGAGTAGAAAAATAGGTCAGTGTTTTCACATTATATCTTACTACACCTTCAAAGGTGCCAAACCATAAATTTCCTTTCGAATCCTGAAAAATACTTCGGATATATTGACTGACCAAGGTAGTATCAAAATCGGGATCCATACCTATTGCCTTAAAATTTCTTATCACCTTGGGAATTGGATTGGAAGTATTTGGTTCTTTCCCAGGGTGTGCTTTTTCTTGTCCGTTGCAGTAGGTAAGAATTGTCAAAAAGCTAAAAAGTAATAATTTGTTCATCGTCATTATTAAAGTTTGTTACAATAACATACTTTCAACAATCTACCCAATTTTGGTCGTAGATGCTAAGTTTTATTTCGCAATATGCTCTAAGATAAATTATAATTTAACCTCATTAGGTTTATACTTTTCTGAAAACAAGCATAATTTAGAAAAGGTAAGTTGTATTAAAACCATATTTATAGGCTTTTTTTGTTAATTTTATTGATGTTCTGGTCATTGGTGGGGCTTTTGCCAAGTAAACTAAACGTTACCAGTACGCTTCTCGTTCTTATTCAAGCAATTATTTTTATTAAAGACATAGAGGTTGAACCTATTACTTTAATAATAATGCTTGTTTCTGTTGCAAGTGTAATGAGGGGTGAAGGGATCGTTTCAAAATTAAAAGTAGATAATATTAGATTAAATGTTAGCATCGCTTTAATTTTTACATCGGGTTTTAAGCTTGTTGTAAATATGGAATGGTTGAAAGGTAGGGTAACAGCCCTTGGATTCAGTGGATTTAAATTAATTTCATGAAGCAAAGCTGCATAGTACCATTCCAACTTGGCTCGTTTTTTTTTTGGTAATGCCTATTTTTTGCATCATTTTTTCCTTTAGCGTATTCCTTAAAATAGGGGTTTAATTTAATCAGGCTATCATTTTACATTTTTTTGAAAAAAAAAGCCTGGATTTTATATCCAGACTTTAGGTTTTTTTAGAGTGCACCTGAAAAGCGAATGTCAACAGAGGCACTTTCATTTTCAAATGTACGAAAGTTTATATTATATAAAATGTTTTAATCCAAATATTTTATGTGATCCTTAATTACTTTTGCTAAAAATGGGTCTTTTTTTCTTTCGTTAAAAAATGATTTTATTTCGTTTTGAAAGTCATTAAATCTATTCTCTGAAATGCATTGGATGAAAAATCCTATGACTTTAATTGAGGCGTCTAACGAATTTCTATCTCCTATATTGTAAGCTATCTGCGGTATTGAATTTACACTTAAGGGTAATGTATAATCAAATAATATACCGCTATGAGCACAAATGTTTCTAACCTGCCTAACCGTATGTAGGAGTCTGAAAAATTTATTTAAATCTCTAATGTCATATTTATCTGCTATAATCTGCTTAACTGATTGGTCTTTAATATTATCTAAAATGGTAATTATTGCACCAAATGTAAGATATTCAAAAACCTTCCAACAGGGTGCAAAATCATCTTCAGGATATTTATGGTGATGTTTTTTCAAGGATAAATTATCCTGCTTGAATTTTTCTGTATATATCTTATTTTTGAAGGCAATAATAGTTTCTGGCTCCATTATCGTAACATCAACAAACCATTTTGATTTATCTTTATATTTCATTGAAACATAATAAATAAGCTTCGTCCTAAAGTTTATTTCAATACGATTAATATATCTTAAAAGGAGATATTTTAAATCTACATCGAGGTAATATAAATTTATGATGTCTGAGAATTTAACTGTATTTGAATACTTTTTTGTCTTTTTGTCAAAGTAATAATAACAGTAAAACCCTAATCTGTAATAACCAATATCGAGTAGTATTTCTTTAAGTTTTGCTTCGTCATAACAAGACAGATCTAATTCCCTCGCTTTAAATATTGCAATTTGATTATTAATACTTTGTACTACATTTCCCATTTGATTTTTTTACGCTGAATGAAGAAATTTCCTAAGACTTAGTAATTATGAATAAGATTTAAGTAAAAGTCGTCTTAGCAAGGGATTTCATGTATTTAGGTTCTTGTGTAAATTTAAAAGATTGGAATTCAGATAAATAGGCGTATATTTTTCTGAAAAATATTTCTGCCTTCGGCTGTTCTATTGACCAATATAGATAGTCGCAAACAACGAGGATATGGCATGGGAATAATTCACACTTACTGGCATTTTGAGCAAACGCCCTGCATGACGTAATAAGTTTCTTTGACTTTAAATCCGGCCGGATGAATTATTTTGGGAAATTCTACGCCATTCAAACAAATGGTCTTTGTACATTTTTCACAATGAAAATGAGCATGGTTGTGTTTGTGATTTTCCTTGTCACATAAGTCCACACACAAGGCAAATCTTAATTTGTCCGTACCATCAATGGCTCTGTGAATCAATCCATTGTCTTCAAAACTACGGAGCGTCCTATATAAGGTGATTCTATCAATCTGACCTATATTTTCCTCAATATCGCTTTGGGAAAGGGCCTGCTCTTTCTTTAAAAATACAGATAAAACTTCCTTTCTGACTTGGGTTAGCCTCAAATCATGATGTTTTAACAAGGTGACAACGTCATTTTCCAATTCAAAATCAGTCCTCATTTTCTTTCTATATATGAAACTATGTTGCAAAAATGTTTATATTTGTAAAGTGAACGGAATTTAAACCATTTTTTTAAATTATTCTAAGAAATACGGCAATATGAGTTTTTCCAAGATTATTGGATGTAAATATGGGTGTTTTTTAGGCATCATGTTGCTCTTTTCCAATTATTTGTTGGGACAGGAGCTACATTCTTCTTGTTCATTAAAGCTTCAAATCGCCGTAGTTGATCCTCAGGGTAAACCATTAGCTTATGTAAATGTAGGTGTTTTAGGGCAAAGTTTAGGAGGGTCAACCAATGAGGAAGGCATTTTATTGTTCAAAAATTTATGTAAGAATTCCTATTCTTTTCAGTTTTCCCGTATCGGATGGGAAGCGTATGAGGTTACTTTTTTAATAACAAAAGATACGAGTATTCAGATAGTTCTCAGGGAATCAGGCATCATGCTAGACAAAATAACCGTGCTGGGTGATGGAGATAAACTAGGGAAAAATACCATAAAAGAGGTATTGGATTTGGAAGCGTTGCGCGGTACCATGGGCTTTGGTCTTGCAGAAAGTTTAAAGCAATTGCCTGGTGTTCAAACGTTAAATACCGGTGCGAGTATTTCTAAACCCATTATACAAGGTTTACATAGTAATCGAGTTTTAATTTTACAAAATGGTGTCAGACAGGAGGGGCAACAATGGGGTAGTGAACATGC
>JBMLQR010000049.1:4911-6030 GCA_049241465.1 Saprospiraceae bacterium
AATTTGCATACGCCCGATTATTTTATGAATAATACTGGGGTGAGAGAAGAAAATTTTTCGTGGATGCTCGGTACCGAGAAAAATAACCTGAATTCTACTTTTTTCTACTCCCGTTATTTTTCCATACTAGGTATTTTGAAGGAGGCTCACATAGGAAATTTAACCGATTTAACTAATGCCATAGAAAGGGGAAGACCTTTGTCTGACGGCGCATTTTCCAGGGAAATAGGTCGCCCGCAACAACAAATATTGCATGAGTTCTTTCAATGGAAAAATATTATCAATCTTGAAAATGATGGCCATCTGGAAATAAATCTGAGTAGGCAGTTTAACAGGCGAAAGGAATTTGACGCGCATAGAAATTTTGGCACTCTTCCCAGTTCACTCGAAAATCCGAATATCTTATTTGAAATTACCACCTTTCGGGGGGAGGTAGATCTGGAGCATAATTGGGATACAAATTTTCACGGTCATGTTGGTCTTGCCCTGATGCAACAGGTAAACACAACAGATAGAGGAAGTTTAATACCGGATTATAGCCAATGGACAGGTGGCGTTTATTATACCCTCAAATATAAAAAACCGGCCTCTCTCTGGGAATTTGAAGGGGGTATTCGCTACGATATGAATAGGCTGAGGATTGATGATTTAAATCCTAAACTACAAGATTTCAGGGAAAATCAATTTCAAGGTTTTTCTGGAACCTTAAGCTCAGTTTTTCATTTTTCAAATGCTGGTTTCCTTGTATTTCAAACAGGATCTTCCTGGAGAACACCCCATGTTAGTGAACTATTCAGTGAGGGAGTGCACCATGGGTCAGCTAGTTACGAAAAAGGAAATCCCTATCTGGTCCCAGAACGTGCTTTTAATAATAGTATTCATTTTGAATGGAAGGAAGGTAAATTCAAGATTCAATCTACCGCCTATTATAATTGGATAAACCAATATATTTTCCTTTCCCCTCAAAAAGAAGCGGTTTTGACTATTAGAGGTGCTTTTCCGGCATTTAATTATAGTCAAACCAATGTCAGTATCGCGGGGCTTGATGGTAATATGACTTATAGTTTGAATAATCATTGGGATTTCACCTTTCAAGCCGCAATGGTAAAAGGTAGAAAC
>JBMLQR010000049.1:6130-7493 GCA_049241465.1 Saprospiraceae bacterium
TTTTTCCCTAACATAGAATTGGGCGTTGCTTTAAATAATGCTACGAATACACGTTATAGGGAATACCTGAACCGATTTCGATATTTTATCCAGGAACCCGGGCGAAATCTGGTAGTAAGATTAAGAATTCCCTTTGGGCATTCATAAAAGACGATTATTAACCTTGTCAATATATATTTAAAATGAAAAATCAGCTTTTTTCTACCTTTTTTTTCTTTGCTTTTTTAGCTTTCATTTCCTTTTCTTGTGAGAAAGATACCACAGGAGATCCTGATAATGAATCGGAATTGATTACTACTGTAAGTATCACTTTTACACCGGCATCAGGTGCTGCCAAATCATTCAAATGGACTGATAAGGATGGTGCGGGAGGATTAGCTCCAGTGATTGAATCTATTGTTTTGGCTGCAAACACAAGTTATACTATTTCCACGTCCTTTTTGGATGAATCCAAGTCTCCTGTTGAAAATATTACAGCGGAAATCCTGGAGGAAAGTAATGATCATTTGGTTTGTTATGCCGTTTCGGGTAGTGCGCCAGCCGTTCAGATTACCGATCAGGATAAAAAGAAAAATCCATTGGGCCTTGCGGGTACCATTAAAACTACCACAGCTGGAAATGGAAGTATCAAGGTAAGTCTGAAGCATACGCCTGACAAAAAAGCCTCTACACCATGTTCCACCGGAGAAACAGATGTAGAGGTAACTTTTCCTGTAACGATAAATTAACGCTGCTTTTTGCCAGGATTTAAATGAAGTAAATTCATTTATCTCCTGGCCTTTTTCTTTCTTGTAACTTACTATATTTGCATAAAATTATAGATTATGCGCTTCAAAGTTACAGGTTTTACTCGATTTATACTTATTATGGTCATTTTAGTTCCTTTGGCCTACGTGATTGCCTCCTATTATAATGGAAAAGATGGCATTGAGGAATTAAAAAAATTAGTCAAAGGACAATCGTCACTTATTCCGCCAACCAAAGTAGATACGCTGGAAAAAGAGGCTGTAATTCTCCCTTCGGAGACGGTTGACAAAGATACTTATAGGAAATTACTATTAGATAATGAGTCTTTAAAGGATTCCTTGGTGGATAAGGAATTGAAAATTAGAGAATTGGAAAGAAATTTAAAATTGTGTAAAGGAAAATGATGAAGTGAATTCTTTTTCCTTTTATTAAGGATTACTATATATTTTCTCTATACAGATAATGCCCTATTTTCAGATATGTTACTACATCTTTAGGAATATGATGATTCTTTAAATGATCACTTAAAGGATGTACAACTTTATCCAAATCCTACCTACCGGGAATTATCTATTATTATTGAAATCAAAAATAGAACATCGGGTTTTTAATTTGG
>JBMLQR010000050.1:0-1378 GCA_049241465.1 Saprospiraceae bacterium
TTATCACTTTTGTTTTTTTGTCCTTGACAATCCTTGCAAATTGTCAAGAATTAAGTCCACAAAGTTTAGTTGGTTCCGCCAGAAAAGAGGGCAAAACCTTTAGACCTTATGACTTATTTACCGAAGAGAATGGTTCTCTTCGACAATATAAAGGGGCGAATGAAGCTTTTTCCGAGAAGAAATTTTTCTCAACTTCCCCTTCCCGAATAAGACGACTATTGGATGACGCCCCAAAACAATTTACACTTATCCTTCCGGGGCTTAAAGAAAGTCTATCCATTGAACTGGTATCCGTTGATTTATTAAGCACTGATTTTCAGTTGATGCACGCTTCAGGAGTGACTATGGAGGAAAATTCAGATATTCAGCATTTCCGGGGAATAGTTGAAAAAAATCCGGGCTCTTTTGCCGCTGTAACCGTCAGTGAATCAGGTATTCAAGGATCCATATTCACAAAAGAAACAGGAATGCAGGTATTTGGACCAATGGAAGAAACTGAAGGAAATCCAAATGTTCCCCATATTTTATATCCCACAGACGCGTTTCCCACAAAAGAAAAACTAACTTGTTTAACCCCAGATGATATCAGGCCATATAGCACCCAGGAATTAAGTAGTAATGTAACCTTAAGAAATGATCCTAAATGTGTTAACGTTTATTTGGAGGTTGATAACGATATATTTACAGACAAAGGAGGTACTACCAATACGACGGCTTTCATGACCGGATGGTTCAATCAAGTAGCTACGTTGTACGCCAATGAAAACATAAATCTAAGGCTCAGCGGATTATTCCTTTGGGATGTACCAAGCCCATATACAGGAAGTGATTACAATATGCTTACCCAGTTTGGTGTACAAAGACAGACGATAAAAGGGGATATTGGCCAATTAGTTTCTTATAAAGGCAAGGGAGGTATAGCCTGGTTAAATGGGGTTTGCTCATCATCAACGCGATTTAAATTAAGTTTTGGCAGTGCGCAGAAATCATTTCAAAATGTACCCGCATTTTCATGGAATGTGATGGTTATGGCTCATGAATTAGGGCATATTTTAGGTTCTCAACATACGCATGCTTGTGTGTGGAACGGAAATAGTACCGCATTAGATGGTTGTGCCGGAGTTACAGAGGGTGGTTGTGCGCTCCCCCCACTCCCTCCAAATGGAGGAACTATCATGTCTTACTGCCATAATACTTCCGTTGGCACTAAATTTGGAAATGGATTTGGAGAACAACCAGGAAATGTGATTAGAAATCGTATTGCTTCGGCAACTTGCCTACAAACGTGTCCCCCAATTGACAATTCAGGAACGGGAACAGGCGGTGGATCGTCCAGCGGAAATGGAGCAGGAACAGGAACAGGAACGGGAACGGGAAC
>JBMLQR010000051.1:0-6709 GCA_049241465.1 Saprospiraceae bacterium
AAAATCAATATTTTTATTTTTCTCCAGAGCCCAGGCAGGAATTAAAACACCAATATTTGTATAACTTGCCGTGTAAGGATATTGATCCATCATAATATCGAGGTTCGCTTTCCTCGCTGAATCAACCAAGGCTAAAGTTAATTTACTGGCTCCCCACATAGGAATACCAATGGCTTTATGGTGGGTTAAAACCACTGGAATATTAGCTTCCCGTGAAATAAGGATGGCTTCCTGTACGCCTTCGATTAGACCAAGCCCCTCTTCTCGTAGGTGGGAAGTATAAATACCCCCAAGATTAGCCACTATTTTGGAAAGCTCAATCACTTCTTCCACTTTAGAAAATGAGCCAGGCAAGTATTTAAGACCAGTAGATATACCAAAAGCGCCCGCTTTCATATTTTCTGCCATCAGCTCCTTCATTTTTTCTAATTCAGCTGATGTAGGTGCTCTGTTTTCCATACCCATTACCTCATTTCTAACGGAATTATGGCCGACCAGATAGCCAACATTTAAACCTATTCCCAATGATTCCAGCTCTTTAAAATAATCTGATAACGGGAGTGGACCGCCACCATCGGGGCCTCCAAGGGCGGTTGTAACCCCTTGCATCACATGACTTTTTGCCTCTGGGTCGAGTGTTAACGGTTCCAAATGGGCGTGAAGGTCTATAAATCCGGGGGAAACTATCAACCCTCTCGCATCAATTATCTTCTTAGCTGAACCTTTAATCCTTGGAGCTATTTTAACTATTTTACCCCCTTTTACACCTATAGACGCTTGTATAAAAGGTTTCGGTGAGGAGGCCTGATATAAGGTTCCATTTTTTATAATAATATCAAATGTCTGTGAAAAACTCACTTTCGTATAAGATAGAAAGAGAAACAGATAAATAATTCGCTTCATTTAAAAAATATTTTGTACATTGATTTTGCAAAATAATCTAAAAAATAAGTATTTCAGACATGAATGAATCAAATATTTCCTTAGACCCTAAAATGGCCGGTATTATCAGCCATTTTACCATCGTTGGCTGGTTTATTGCCTTTGTCTCCAAAAAAGATGATCAGGAAAATGTATATTTTTATTTAAGACAAACCCTGGGGATTCATCTTATATCCTTAGCCCTATATTGGATTCCCACTTTTATGTTCTTTGGTGGCACGCTCAGACTTATTGCCGGATTAGGTATTTTCGCCTGTTGGATAATTTCCCTTTTAGGCGCAATAAATGACGAGCAAAGAAGGATTCCCGTTTTAGGCAATTTTTTTCAGGAACAATTTAGAAATCTTTAGTTATTTCTTTTTCTTCAATGAGTGCTTGAATAACGTGGGCTGCGGCATGAAGACCAAAAAGAGCAGGTAAATAGGAAATTGTACCGTAAAATGACTTTTTATACCTATTGCCATCCGTTAATTGAAGGGAGGAGGGTATCACCGGAGCATTAGAAGCTACGACGGGTATATTCCTTTTCCATCCCATTTTCCTGTATGATTTCCTTATTTGATGGGCAAATGGACAGTTTTTCGTTTCAAAAAGGGAATAAACACCTACGCCAACAGGATTTATTCTACCCCCGGCACCCATAGAACTTATAATAGGTGTGTCAGAATGTTGACAACAAGCCAGTAAATTAAGTTTAGGTTGAACACTATCAATGCAGTCCAAAATGTAATCAAATGGTTCGTTTAACAGTTTTTGCATATCCTCCGGCTCCTGAAAATGCGATATTAAATTTAGCTTAATATCTTTATTAATGTCTAAAAGTCGTTGAGCCATTACTTCCGTTTTATGTAATCCCAGGGTAGAATTTAAGGCTATCAGCTGCCTGTTTTTATTTGAAACATCCACACAGTCACCATCCACCAAGGTCATCGAACCTATACCAGCCCGGCCTAAAAATTCTGCTGCAAAACTGCCAACGCCACCCAATCCTACAATTAACACCTTAGAAGCTTTCAACGTATTTACTGCTTCTTGTCCAATTAAAAGAAGGGTTCTCTCCAACCATGCATCTACCATAATAAGTTATTTTAGTAATGAATTATTTGTAAAATTTCAAAGTTGATAATTTTTACTTGAATTATAATAAAATAATATAGATTTGCACGAAAAGAGAAACTACTCAAGCTAAACAAGTTACTATTTCATGACACCACCTAACGAAAGCATTCATCAGAACGGCTTTAACAAAGTTCTTTTAAATATTTTGCTTATCGTTCCACTGGTTGTAGCAGGTTATTTATATGGATTAGCCGGTATAAATGCGAGCAAGCAAGTTACATCGGACGATTTTATTTATGATTATCGGGAAATATATGCCAATCATGTTCAATATAGAAAAGAATGGGGCTCAGATTCCTTTTTACTGTTTAAAGTAAAAAAATACTATTTTGGGGTTTTAAAATATGAGAGGCCCAGCCTTACGGACCAAACCTACGCTGGACTGGATTTATTATCCTCATTTTTTAATAAGCTAACAGAGAGGAATTCCCAGGTAAGAATCGCTTATTATGGAGATTCCGGCGTCGAAGCTGATTTGGTTACGCAAACATTAAGAGATAGTTTACAACAAATATTTGGAGGAGCAGGCGTTGGATTCATTCCCATTGTCTCCCGAGACCCAGGGTTCAGGCAGTCTATTACCCACTATTTTTCAAATCTGTGGCGCTGGGAATCACTGGAAAATCCCAGACCCATGAGAAGGAATCCGGGGATTTCCGGAAATTCATTTTACACCCAGCAAATTGATTCCATTTCTGACCAAACGGCCTGGATATCCTATCGGGGAAAATCTTTTTCATCGAGAACGGCTACTTTTCCCTCCATGCGATTTTTTTATGGTAAAAATGAAATTGACCAATCCAATGGATTTCTGGAATGGGAAATAAATAAAACCAAGAAATTGAGTCCATTGGATAAAAATGAGTTGCTCAATGAAATTTCATTGTTTGACTTTCCAGTTTCACAAATACGCATAAAAGCTAACCTTCCAAATAGTTTACCTGTTTATGGTTGTAGTATTGAAAGCACACAAGGGGTAATTCTCGATAATTTTGCCTTAAGGGGTATAGATGGTAGCAGATTAACCAGCATTCCCATTGCCTTATTGAAGGAGTTTCAACATACATTGAATTATGATTTGCTCATTTTTTCTTATGGATTAAATGTAACCAATCCGGCGAGAAGGGATTATTCAGAATATGAGGAAAAAATAATTCAACTCATAAAGCATTATCGGAAAGCATTCCCTGACGTTCCCATATTAATCATCGGACCACCGGACAAAGGAATGGGAGGCCCTGGGAATTGGGTATCTGACCCCAGTGTTCCGCGTATCACTAAAGCAATGAGAAAAGCAGCCATAAAAAGTGAAACGGCTTTTATCAGTTTATATGAAGTGATGGGGGGTCAGGGAAGCATGGTAAGATGGGTAGAAAAGGAGCGCCCCAGATTAGCAAGTACCGATTATACTCATTTTAATTATGAGGGAGCAGATAAAATAAGCCGGGAATTATTACATATTTTTCTGGCGCAGACCAGTACAACACATCGCAGAGAACCAAAATAATCAGGGTACAATGACCACCATATTTTCAACATTTTTCCATGAACTCTGGCAATATGACCCACATAATCCACTACAATTTAGTAGTATTACTTTTTTAATATTATTTGTTGTTGTTTACTTTTTATATTACCTTATAAAAAAAAATATTCCCTTAAGGAATATATACTTACTTATATTTTCTCTTTTTTTCTACTACAAAAGCAGCGGCTGGTATTTTTTACTTCTCCTAAGCACAGCCTGGGTCGATTTCACCATTGCGCACTTTTTATATTACCAAAAGGGAAGTACAAAAAAACTGCTCATCGCATTAAGTCTGTTCATTAATTTGGGCGTTTTAGCTTATTTTAAATATTCTCATTTCTTTAGTGAGGTATTTAATGAATTTTTTGGAGCCACCTTTAAATGGGAAGCCCTTTTCCTACCCGTTGGCATTTCATTTTTCACCTTTCAATCCTTAAGTTATAGCATTGATGTTTATCGGGGTGATCTGGTTCCATTAAGTGCAGGAAAAACAAGCGTAAAAGGAATTATACTTAGTTTTTTAAACTACTGCTTTTATATTAGTTTTTTTCCACAACTAGTTGCGGGCCCAATCGTTAGAGCTTCCCAGTTTATACCGCAAATAACCATGCCATCACGACTTGGTGTACTGCAAGCTGGACAAGGGTTATTTTTATTTAGCTGTGGCTTATTCAAAAAAATCATCCTTTCCGATACCATCGGTGTATTCTGGGTGGACAGGGTTTTTGAAAATCCTTCCCTTTATTCCGGCATGGGAAATCTTTTAGCGGTTTATGGTTACACTTTACAAATTTATCTTGATTTTTCAGGATACTCCGATATGGCTATTGGCCTGGCCCTTTTAATGGGTTTCACTTTAACGGAAAATTTTAACCGACCTTACTTATCTACTTCTTTGCAAGAATTTTGGCGAAGATGGCATATTTCTCTCTCCACCTGGCTACGCGATTATCTATATATTTCATTAGGAGGTAACAGGGGAAGTAAGCTAAAAACGTATATAAATCTATTCCTGACTATGTTACTTGGTGGTTTATGGCATGGAGCCGGTTGGATGTTTATCATCTGGGGTGGTTTACATGGTGCAGGATTAGCCCTCGACAGATTGCTATCCTCTGCGGGTCAATTTTTAAGCAAACCCTTGAGTAAAAGTTATATACTCATTCTTAGTTTGCTGGGTGGAATAAGTGCTTACTTATTTTTCAAAATGACGGGTGAAACGATGGAAAAATGGCAAGTAATGGAGTGGCAGCTATTTGTTTTACACCTTGCTTTAGGGGCAACTTTATTATTTTTATTAGGTGTTTTAATTGAAAAATGGAGAAAAAGTTTTAAAATACCCCTATTAATATCGGGTATTTTTACTTTCCATTTTGTCGCATTTTGCTGGATATTTTTCAGAGCGGGAGCGATTGGTTCCATTTTACCTTCCGGAGATTTATTGGGAAAAGTATTATCAAAATTGGCTTCTATTCATTTTGACCCTTCTTTTATCATGGAAGTTCATGATAAAACCCCTTATGTGTTACCCGCTATTTTGTTTGGTTTTGTCCTACATTTTTCCCCTATTATTCTTAAAGAAAATATAACCCATTGGTTTAGTAAGCAATCTTTTGTTGTTCAGGCCATTTTGGTATCACTTGTTATAACCAGTGTTTTGATATTAAACACACAGAGAACGGTACCATTTATTTATTTTCAATTTTAAATCAGGGATGGGCAGCCACCCAGATTTCCCCATCTTCAAAAAACTCCTTTTTCCAAATGGGAACGGTTTCTTTGAGGGTATCGATAGCATATTGGCAAGCTTCAAAGGCAGCTGCTCTATGAGGGGTTGAAACGGCGATAATCACAGCAATATCGCCAACAAGTAATTCCCCTACCCGATGATGGATAATCACCTTCAAAGCACCCCATCTTTCCTCCAAAGTTAGACCAATTTTTTGCATTTCCTTTATGGCCATTGGCGTATATGACTCAAACAAAAGTTTTAAAACCTTCTTGTTTTGGGTTTGATTTCTTACCGTTCCTACAAAAATAGCCTGACCTCCGGCATCGGAAATAGAGGCCATATTAAAGCAATCTATAACATTTAGAGGTGATGATGAAATATCAATTGCTTTCATTATTTGGTTTCATTTTTAGTAAAAAGGAATAATATGATCAAAGAAAGGATTCCCATAACTGAAAATAAAATGAGATAAAAATTTTCAGCACTGTATGGAGTTAATTTTAAAAGGGCAATTAAAGGAGGAATAGCAAAGGTAAATAACATATAAAAAAGAAATAAGACCTTCCATAATAACACTTTGTTTTCAAGAAAAGGTAGGAATCCGTTAAATTTAACAAATTTGAAAAAAAAGATAATAATCCCTATTAAATAAATAACCGTAAGCGAATTTCTAAGAAACATGTGAGAAATATAATTCTTAAAATAGCCCTGTTGATGAAGAAATAAGGTGCCATTTGATTTCAAATGATTGATAATATCAAGTTTAGCAACTCCATCCAATAAAAAGAAAGGCATATAATCAATGACATAAAAAATACCTGGTAATATATGTACCCAATCATATTTCTGATACCCTTTTTCAAATAATAACTCCCTGATGTACAAAAAAATGAGAGGTGAAAGTAAATAAACTGAAAAACCTGCACTTCTGAACAAATGTGGCATCCATTTAATATATTGGGAACTCACAATATAGGTGGTTAAAGTATTCTGAGCAGAACAAAATAAAAAACAGGTAAATAAAAAACCTTTGAAATCCCTTATTTTATATCGATAGAGATAAAATAAAAAATAGGCTAAAAAACCTAAACCAATCCATAGAAATGAATCAAGAATCTCTTTCATTTTTCAACCTATTTAAAAAACGAAAGTAACCAAATAAAAAATAGAAAAATGAAAAAAGGGGGAGAATTTTACTTCCCCCCCTCTAATGTTGGTTTTGGATTTAACCTAATTATTTAACCAGGATAAAACTTTTTGAGGCTGAATAATTTTCAGTCGTTAATGTGTAGTAGTAAACACCAGGACCTCTTACATCAGATTTCTTAATTTTTTGCTGATTATAACCTTTCCTGAAGTCAGCTTCTATTACTTTAACAATTCTTCCG
>JBMLQR010000052.1:0-15801 GCA_049241465.1 Saprospiraceae bacterium
CCTTTAGTCTCAACAAATTGATATTTTCCCTCAGTAGTAATTGGATATTCCATCTAACACGCAAAAATTGTGGTTAAAAATTTATGGCCAAAAAACCATTATTAAAATCAAATATAAGCGTTTTAATCTATTTTTGATAAGACACTATAGATTAAGCCAAATTTAGTTTTTTTAAAATTGGCTTAAATCTTTGTTTAATTGTGTAATTATTCTTTCTTTTGCATTGGAACAAAAAATTCTAAGTAATTAACATAAAAAATTCCTGGGAGTTTTGTCTGGCATTTATGAAATTTTAAAATAGTAATCACATGCGTTTTTTAAACTACCTGCTTATCGTTGCTTTTTCGTTGGGATCCTTTCAGTCTTGTGTTTCAAAAAAGAAATATGATGATTTAGTAACCGGCAAATCAGCATCAGACGCAGCTTTGGCGGACACTCAAAATAAGCTCAAAAAGCTTGAAGAAGATAAGAATGCCCTAGCTGCTCAATTCGAATCTGAAAAGACTCGTATGAATGGTGAAATCGGTTCTATTAAAACAGAATTGAATAACACTAAAAGCCAGATTGCAAAAGTTCAGGAAAAACTGAATATGACATCTGCAGAATTAGACAAGGTGAAGGCCGAAATTAACGGTGTATTCGCTGCCTATGAAGGAAGTGGTTTGAAATTGGAAGAAAGAGATGGTCGCCTTTATGTTATGACTAGCCCGGTAAACTACAAAAGTGGTTCTTACAGGCTAAATCGTGCAGAACGCGATGCAATCAAAGGTTTGGCCGAATCTGTAAAGAAGAACCCAAATTTGAAACTTTTGATTGAAGGTCACACGGATGACGTAAAAGTTAACTCTGGTTCTGCATTACAGGACAATTGGCAGCTTTCGACTCTTCGTTCACTGGCTATCGTACGTGAATTAGTTAAAAATGGCGTAAACCCTAATCAGGTGGCAGCCGTAGGTCGTGGTGAATCAATGCCAAAGTCAGCTAATAGCGACAAAGCTGGAAAAGCAGCAAACCGTCGTTCTGAGGTGGTTGTTGATGTTCCTTTAAAAGGGATTTTAGATGCCGCTAAAAAGAACTAATCCTCTATTTAAGGATTAAAATTAAAAAGCCGATGGATGTTTCTATCGGCTTTTTTAATTTAATAAATCGGGCGCTATCAGCAAGAATAAAGGTATCTTAACACTGAATTGCTCCTCAGTTATCGTATTTACCATATAATACACACCCTCCATTTTGCCAAAATTGTTTTGCAGAGATGACCAACTAATATATTGGAAAGTACCCGAGGGTTTTATAATGGGTTGTTGACCCAAAACTCCCTCTCCCTTTACCTTTTTTACCAGACCATTTCCTTCCATTATTTTCCAGGACCGCTTAAGCAGCCTTATCGGAAATTCACTCTTGTTTTCAATGGTAATCCTGTAAGCGTGAACATATTTACCCTTCACAGGTGCTGAATATTTTTCTTGGTAGAAGGTGTCAACACTAATGATAACTAAAGGTTGGTTGCATCGTGTTTCCATGTATGTTTTAACTGGGTCATAAAATGATTAATTATATCAACTATTTGTTTCTGAGCATCTTCTAATGCGTCATTTACTAAGACAATGTCAAAATAATGAGCATAACTTATCTCTTCTTCTGCCTTTGAAATTCTCTTTTGAAGACTCTCTTCCGTTTCCGTTAATCTCTTTTTAAGTCTTTCTCTTAAAATATCTAAGGACGGTGTCTTTATGAAAATAGATAGAGCGTCGGTGTTAAATTTATTTTTTAAAGCAAGAGCACCTAACACATCTACGTCAAATAATACAATATTTCCTCTCTCCCATATTTTTGTTAACTCTGAATATAACGTGCCATAAAATTGATTGGGATAAACCTCTTCCCATTCGACAAATAATCCTTCTTCTCTTAAACGGAGAAATTTTTCCGTAGTAATAAAGTGATAATCTTTCCCGTCCTCTTCCATCGGTCTTTTAGTCCTTGTAGTAGCAGAAACAGAAAAATTTATGGAGGGGAATTGAGATAAAAGATGTTTTACCAGGGTAGTTTTTCCAGAACCAGATGGTGCCGTAATGATAATTACGGGCCCAATAACTTTTTTTTGGATGAGCTCAGAGGACATTGGCTACTTGTTCTTTAATTTTTTCTAGTTCATCTTTCATGGAAATTACCAACTTTTGTATAGCCGCATGATTAGCTTTCGCACCTAGCGTGTTTATCTCACGACCTATTTCCTGGGTAATAAATCCAAGTTTGCGTCCTTTTGATCTTTCTGGTTTCTCCAGTTCTTCCATAAAATAAGCACAATTTTCCGATAACCTATGTTTCTCTTCCGTTATATCCATTTTTTCTAGAAAATAGATAATCTCTTGTTCAAATCTGTTTTCATCTATCTTTTCTTTGCCTTCATATTGGGCAAGATTTTCTCTTAATCTATCTTTCACTCTCTGTATTCGTTCTGGTTCATGACCCGGAACTTTTGAAAGGGAAGCCTCAATGTGTTGAATCCTATACTTCATATCTGTTTCAATCGACTGCCCTTCCTTTTCCCTATAGTCATTGAGCTCCTTAATACAGTCTGCAACGGTAAGTAAAACCATTGACCATTCTTCATCTGAAAATTCCTCCTCTCCAGTGGCTACAACATTAGGTAACCTTAAAATAGATTGAAAAAAATCTACTTCGACTAAACCTAAACTATTTTTTAGTTGGTTTAATTCCCGGTAATATTTTTCGAAAAGAACTTTGTTTATAAGGTTTTCCGGCTCGTCTGTTTCACAATGAATTTCCAGAACCAAATCAATTTTTCCTCTTTCGAATTTTTCGGACAATATTTTTCGTATATCCGCTTCTTTATTCCGGTAGTTTTGTGGCGTTTTCGTGCGTAAATCGAAAATCTTACTATTGAGAGACCTAATCTCAACAATAATCGTTTTGTTCTTCCACGATGATTTTACTCTACCGAAACCAGTCATTGATAATAACATAAGCAAATATTTCCCTCCTAATTTAAAGACTGAATGAGCAAGCTAAGTTAACAAATATTAAAGGTAACTATCTGTTTAATGATAAAATGAATCAATTTGTTTTTTCACTTTAATTTAATTTAAAATATTATCACTTTTCCTTAAATAATTGGGAAATTAATACGACCTTTGCCAATCTATTAAAAATAAATTTTTTTCACAAACCTTTCAAAACCAACAGATATCAATGAGAAAAGCAGATTTGGTAGTTTCCGTTTCTGAGAAGACAGGTGTTCCAAAAGTCGATGTTTTGGTCGCTATGGAGGCTTTCTTTAAAGAAGTTAAGATTTCACTGTCGGAAGGTGAAAATGTTTATATTCGTGGCTTTGGTAGTTTTATTATCAAAAAAAGAGCTAAGAAGATTGGAAGGCACATCAAAAGAAATGTTGCTATCGAAATTCCAGAACATTTCATCCCTGCATTTAAACCAGCAAAGATTTTTGTTGAACAAGTAAAAAGTAATGTAACTTCGTTGCCTTCAGATGAAGGAATCGAAGATTAACCTTTTCTTACGTTTTTTTCTAGCCTTATGTACAAAGTTCAATATCTTGTTTTGTTTTTATCGGTTTTATTACTCCTGACAATGTATGTTGGTTGCGAAACAAAAGCTTCTGACGTTAAAGAAATGACCAAAACAAGAGCATTAGTTGTTGAAAATACTACACGCGAAGTGCTCGAAATATATGCTAAAAAGAAACTTAGTTCAACTGATTTGCTTCTTTTAGAAAATCTAAATAAAGATTTAGATAAAAATACAGATCTTAATAAAAAGGCAGAAATTGCCCGTAAACTGTCGGCAAAATGGTACGACTTAGGATTCCCTGCTATCGCTGGGGCTTATGCTGAAATGTTGGCAGAATGGTTTCCAACGCCAGAGGCCTGGTCTATTGCTGGTACAACTTTTGGACAAGCAATTCCTCAAAAAGAGGATGCCAAAGTAAGAGATTTTGCCGCCGCTCATGCAGTAACTGCTTTTGAAAATGCCATATCTTTGGCTCCCGAAGATTGGACTAATAAATTGAATCTGGCGCTCGTTCTAACAGAGGTGCCTCCACAAGATAATCCTATGAAAGGGGTTAAAATGTTGTTGGATCTTGATGCAAATTATCCGGATAATGCAAGAATTCTTTTTCATCTTGGCCGTTTAGCCATTCAGACAGGTCAGTTTGAAAAGGCAGTTCTAAGATTAGAAAAATCTCTTAAGCTAGATAATAACCAGCCTCAAATTTATTGCTTACTCGAAAGGGCTTACCGTGAAACGTCTATATCTGATTTGGCTGACAAAGCCGCAGAGAAATGTCGTAATTCAATAAAATAATTTTTAATCTCTAAAAAAAGAATATTATGCCATGTGGAAAAAAGCGTAAAAGACATAAAATAGCTTCTCACAAAAGAAAGAAAAGATTACGCAAGAATCGTCACAAAAAGAAAAAATAGATAGTCTTTAGCCCCTCTGTCTGGGGTTCTTAGGGAATGTATATTTGTTTCCGCTACCATCAGTGGTTAATTAAGTGAATTATCTATGATTTTTATAGATAATTTACTTAATTATTACCCTATTTTTGTTTGTACAGAAACATTCATTTCTGCGCCGTCTTCTAAATTATTCTCTTGTGGAAAAAGAACTTGTTATTTCCTCGACTTCAACAGAAGTGGAAATTGCTTTAATTGAAAATGCTCACCTTGTTGAAATTCATTCACAAAAAGTTAATAATAACTTTTCTGTTGGTGATATCTTTTTGGGGAGTGTTAAAAAATTAATGCCTGGCTTAAATGCCGCTTTTATTGAGATAGGTCATAATAAAGATGCTTTTCTGCATTACACAGACTTGGGTCCAAAACTAAAATCTCTTACTAGATTTACGCAAGCAGCTGCAAATGGTAGCCAAAATACTCCCAGTCTGGATAATTTTATATTAGATCCAGAAATTTTAAAGACGGGAAGAATCGACCAGGTTTTAGCCAAACGCGATCTCTTACTCGTTCAGGTCTTAAAAGAACCTATTTCAACCAAAGGCCCCCGTCTAAGTTGTGAAATTACTATTCCAGGGAGATTTTTAGTCTTAACTCCTTTCTCTGATATCGTTGCCGTTTCAAAAAAAATTGCCAATAATGAAGAGAGGAAAAGACTTAAACTTCTCATAGAAAGTATCAAACCAAAAAACTTTGGTATTATCGTTCGTACCGCCGCAGAAGGTAAATTAGTTGCCGATCTTCATGAAGAATTGGGCTTTATGATGGGTAAATGGAATGATTTATTCTCCTCCCTTCACAAAGGTGCCGCTCCAATGAAATTGCTAAGTGAGCTTGATAAAACATCAAGTATCTTACGAGACCTTCTTAGCGATTCTTTCAATAAAATACTGGTGGATGACAAAGACCTCTATCAGAGTATTCGAAATTATTTAGGTACCATCGCACCCGATCAAGTCGGTATCGTTCAGCTTTACAAAGGTAATAATCCCATTTTTGAATCAATGGGCATTGTTAAACAAATTAAATCTTCTTTTGGTAAAACTGCCTCCCTTCCAAGTGGTGCTTATCTGGTCATCGAGCATACTGAGGCCATGCATGTCATCGATGTAAATAGCGGACATAAAATGAGCTCCCAAAATGCTGATGAAGCTATTATGAGGGTAAATGTGGAAGCCGCAGCTGAAATTGCCCGCCAACTTCGATTAAGAGATATTGGAGGAATTATTATCGTCGATTTTATCGACATGAAGAATTCAGAGTATAAAAAAGACCTGCTCAGTGTTATGCGGGCAGCAATGAAAAAAGATAGAGCGCAACATACTATCTTGCCCTTGAGTAAGTTCGGCTTGATGCAGATTACTCGTCAAAGAGTTAGACCTGAAGTGAAAATTGATACAACAGAGGTTTGTCCAACTTGTAACGGAACTGGTAAAATCAATCCTTCTATTCTTATTGTCGATGATATAGAACGAGATCTGAATTTTATCTTTCAATCCAGACCTTCAGCTAAAATTACTATCGTTACCCATCCCTATATCCATGCCTTTCTTAAAATGGGGTGGTATAGCAAACAATTGCAATGGTCTTTTCGTCACATGAAATGGATCAAAATATCCCCATCCAATGAACAACATATTTCTGGATATCAATTTTTTGACGAAAATAATGATCAGATTAGACTAAATTCATAGTTCCTCTCAGTTCATAGGACATCCACAGCCTGTTTTGCAAGCATTTATTAGCACGGAAATAATTACTAACAGTACAAAAACGTAGTTTATTTTTAGTTTTTTCATGCCTTAAAGATAATTTAATATCAGTTTTACACCAAATTAATAAATAGCCTTCAATTTTGTTCTTTTAAAAGTTCAAATTTGTACCACCAATGACAGTCTTTCTAAATAACCAGTCAGCATCAGGAAGTAAATTTTTTCCCGAAATACATGAACCAGCTATTTTGGTAACTCCTTTAGACTGGGGCTTAGGTCATGCCACTCGGTGTATTCCAATCATTCGCAGTTTGTTAGACCTAAAACAACCCGTTTTATTGGGAGGTTGTGGTGACTCTCTTAAAGTATTAAGACTCGAATTCCCAGATTTACCATTCGTCCTCCTTCCTGAATATAATATGCGTTACCCAAAAGAGAATATGCTTTGGAATGTTGCGCTGAAATTACCTCAGCTTCTTTCTACCTTTGTTAAGGAACAGCAAGTGGTGAAGGCGCTTTATAAAAATAATAAGATAAAAGCGGTCATTTCTGATAACAGATACGGTTGTTTTCATCCCGATATTCCTTCTATCCTTGTAACCCATCAGGTTTATCCTATCGTTCCTTTGCCTTCTGTCGAAAAGGGTATTCAAAAATATGTACAGCTTTTAATAAATCAATTTAACGCCTGTTGGATTCCCGATATGCCTGAAGATTCTTCCTCGCTGGCAGGCAAATTGGCTCACCCAATGGTGAAAAATGCCAGATGTATCGGGCCCTTAAGTAGGTTGGCTCCTCAAGAGAATTTAATTAACCCTGCATTTAAAGCCCTCTTTCTTCTTTCAGGTCCAGAACCTCAACGAACTTATCTTGAAAATATCATTAGGGATCAGGTAGCCTCTCTCGATGGAAATTATGCTTTAGTTCAGGGGCTTCCCAATCAAGTAAATGCAGCTTCCTTTAAAGAGGGGAATTTATCCGTTTTCCCTTACGTTCAAGCTAATGAGTTATCTCTTTTAATTGCAAACAGTGAAATGGTTCTCTGTAGAGCGGGTTATAGTACCCTGATGGACCTTGCCTTTTTTGGGAAGAAAGCCATTTTCGTCCCAACACCAGGGCAAACAGAACAAATCTATTTGGCAGATCAATTACATGAGGCAAATAGAGGTACTACCATTTCTCAAGATAAATTAATCCTGAAGGAAGCAATAAAAAAAGCGGAACTTACGGTTGGGTTGCCTAAGTACAAACCAAATATTGGGGAGGATTTACTTATGGACGCAGTGAAGGATTTGCTAATTCTTTGTGAGAAATAACCTATTTGTTTATTTCGTTCATAGCCAAACTAATGCCTAAAGAAACAAACTTTTTTACGGCATCGGCACTCTTGGATATAATTTCGCTGAGTTGTTTATTTTCTTCTTCGCTCCATTCGCCAAGAACATAATCAACTTGTATCCCTTTTTGTTCCGGACGACTTATGCCGACTCTCAGCCTCGGATACTCTGTACCGTTTAGCACAGCCTGGATATCTTTAAGTCCATTGTGCCCACCGTCGCTTCCGCGGGGCTTTAAACGAACCGTTCCAAAATCAAAATTCAAATCATCAACAATAACCAGTAAATTGTTTTTGTCAATTTTTTCTTTCTGCATCCAGTAATTAACAGCTTTCCCACTTAAATTCATATAGGTGGTAGGTTTTATTAAAATAAGCTGCTTCCCTTTATATTTTAACCTGGCTATATGCGCCAGTGTTTCATTTTGAAATGAAACACTGGCGGCATTGGCTAGTTCATCTACTACTTTGAAACCAATATTATGCCTGGTTTCAGCATATTCAGCCCCTTTATTTCCAAGGCCAACAATTAAATACTTCATGAAGTGAAAATTAAACGGCTACATTGTGTTCTCTTAAAGCATCGTTTAGGGATACTTTTTTATCTGTAGATTCTTTCCGTTTTCCAATGATTAACGCCGCAGGAACCTGGTATTGCCCGGCAGGGAATGTTTTAGTGTAACTACCGGGAATGACTACTGATCCAGGGGGAACGTATCCTTTGTGAGTGATTGGTTCTGAACCAGTTACATCTATTATATGGGTGCTTTTGGTTAGTACCACATTGGCTCCTAAAACAGCTTCTTTTCCGACTCTTACCCCCTCAACGACAATACACCGGGAGCCAATAAAACAATCGTCTTCGATGATTGTAGGTGTTGCTTGAAGAGGTTCAAGGACTCCGCCAATGCCAACGCCACCACTTAAATGCACGTTTCTGCCAATTTGGGCGCATGAACCTACCGTTGCCCAGGTATCAACCATCGTACCGCTTCCAACCCATGCCCCAATGTTTACATAAGAAGGCATTAAGATGACCCCTTTTTCTAAAAATGATCCATGTCTTGCAATCGCATGTGGAACCACCCGAACTCCCTGTGAAGCATATCCTTTCTTTAAGGGAATTTTGTCGTGAAACTCAAAGGGGCCAACTTCTATCGTTTCCATTTCACTAATGGGAAAATAAAGTACCACCGCTTTTTTTATCCATTCATGGACTTGCCAATTTCCTGATTCGTCAGGCTCGGCAACACGTAATTTGCCCTTATCCAGTTGTTCGATAACAGAGAAAATAGCCTCTTTTGTGCCGCTTTCTTTTAAAAGCTCCCTGTTATCCCAGGCAGATTCAATGATTTGCTTCTCGTTAAGCATTCTTTATTTGTTTGGGTATTAATTAAAATTCTAACCTGGCTAAACGAAGTCTTCCCCGCCTTTCACTAGGTATGATGATACGCTGGGCATTGACCTGTAAGGCGTCTTTAAAACGAAGTCTTATTTTCTGATTTTCAGTACTTAAAATGCTTTTTCGTTCCGATTTTCCATCGCCTCTTAATAAATATTCACTTACCGTGTTCTCATATTTTATCTCATCATTGAAAAGAAGATGCAATTTTTCAGGCGTCCGAAATATGAAAAAAGAGGAAAATGCCCCCATATCATCTTGAGAATATTGCTTCTTATAAAGTACAGACTGCCAATGAAATTCCCCGTCCGGATTAATAGCTATGATGAATATATCGTTGTAATAGTAATCTATTATGCTGCGGCTGAAATTGTCATACATCATCCGGTTCATATTATTGATCCGCCGTTCCATATCCTGGGATTCTTCCCCAACAATTAATAGACCCCCATCTCGTCTTAAAATAAGGTCAGCAATGTTAATATTCATTATGCCCCGGTTATTTCTCGAATCTTTACCCTCTAAATCTGATACAAACCGATCGTTGAATGCCTGTAATTTTGCCTTTTCTAAATTTCCCTCAGGACTAAGATTTACAAGAAAATATCCCTCCGCTTTTTCAGGATTCCTATTATAATAGAATCCCGATGCAATTAATTTTTTATTCAGATTATCAAAAATGAAGCGTGCATCATATACTACCTTTTCTCCTAAATGTATCGTTGAAATTTTAGGGCCAAATTGTCCTTTACCATAAATGATTAGCCTGAAATGACCCTCCTCCCTTCTTTGTTTATATATACTCTCCTGGATAAAAGAATACATATTTCCTTCATTATCAATGGTTACAGACATTGGATTGTCGAAATTACTGTAGCTGTCAATGACTATTCGCTTCTCCCATAATAAGTCCATCGTTTCATTGTCAAGAACAAAAGCGTGTAGCTCATTTCCTTTGTCAATCGCATAAAATAAAACCTTATTCCTGTCCTCTGATATAACCATTTCATATTCTGGAAAGAATACCACAAACCCCATATTAATTAATGTGACTGAGTCTTTCAGATTAGCTGACGCGTCATATCTATGAGCACGTAAATACGTATCTCCTTGTTGCCTCACTTGATAGATTAAGGTGAAATCACTCTCCCTGACGTTGTAACCCATGATGCCAATCTGCTTCTTCTCGAAATTTAACTCCTTTGTCCAGGAATTTCTCATCTGTTCATCAAAGCCAGAAATTTCATATTTTAGGCCAATGGTACTCATCATTAATGCGTTACCCTTTATCTCCCCCAAAATATCGTACTTTACCTCACTTCGCAAAGGAATTTCATCAGAAACTATCAGCTTCTGGCCAAATCCATAGAAATAAATCAATGTTCCAATAAAAGTCGCTATCCATTTCATATTCATAAATATAACTTTTTTTGACGTAATTATTTCCGCCAAAGGAAACGGTTTATTTAAATAAGTAACTTTATCCTATTATTGTTCAGATAAACGTCAAATTGTATGAAAATCTTTCCCGCTTTATTTATTTTTTGTTCTCTTTGGTTCGCTGCTATAGCTGAAAATAGTCCTACTTGGTTGAGGTATTCAGCTATTTCGCCCGATGGCAATTCAATCGTTTTTACCTATAAAGGTGATCTTTGGCTCGTTCCAACCCAGGGAGGGGAAGCAGTGCCTCTTACTTTTCATGAGGCACACGACTTTATGCCAGTGTGGTCAAATGATAGTAAAACTATCGCCTTTTCGTCTGACAGATATGGTAATTTCGATATTTTTACCGTTTCTGTAAACGGGGGTACACCAAAAAGGTTAACCTATCATTCCGCTCCTGATTATCCTTACGAGTTTACAACCGATAATAAATTTATTGTTTTTGGTTCCGCACAAAAGGATCTGGCTGAAAATCGTCAGTTTCCTACAGCCTCTCAACCAGAGGTGTATAAAGTACCTCTAACCGGCGGTCAAGTTCAACAAGTATGGACCACCCCGGCTGAAGATATTTCTATCCATAAAAATGGAAATCTTTGGGTTTATCACGATAAAAAAGGGGGAGAAAATGCGTGGAGGAAACACCACGTTTCTTCTATTGCCAGAGATTTGTGGCTTTTTAATCAACAATTGAATAAACATACTAAATTAACGGCTTTCCCCGGGGAAGACAGAAATCCTGTCTTTTCAGCAGATGGTAAATCGGTGATTTATTTAAGTGAGCAGTTTGGTTCTTTCAATGTCTGTAAATTAACCTTGGACAACCCTTCAAAAGTAGTGCAGGTTACCAAATTTGCTAAGCATCCCGTTCGATTCCTCACTCAATCCGATGCAGGAATACTTTGTTTTAGTTTTGACGGTAGTATCTATACTTTGAAAGATGGGGGTTCTCCAAAATTAGTGGATGTTAAGATCTCTAATGAAAATAGAAAGAATAATGAGCAAATCCTCTCCGTTAAAGGTGGCGTGCGTGGTATGGCAGTTTCGCCCGACGGTAAAGAGGTAGCTTATATCTATCGCGGTGAAGTATTTGTTTCCTCCGTGGACGGGGGGATGACAAAACAAATAACAAAAACACCTGAACAGGAGGTTTCCGTTAGCTTTTCTCCCGACGGAAAGTCGCTGGTTTATGCTTCTGAAAGAGGGAACCGCTGGCAAATTTTTGAATCTACCAGGATTCGCGCAGAAGAACTTTATTTCTCTTCTTCTACCTTGCTTTCTGAAAAAATTCTTTTTACAAATGCAAATAATTGCTACCAACCCCTATTTTCCCCAAATGGAAAAGAACTGGCGTTTATTGAAAATAGAATGACCTTGAAAATTTGGAATAAGGAAAGTGGCCAGTTCAGAACTATCTTAGGACAAGACCATCTCTTTGCTATGGGCGAAAATGACCAGTATTTTACCTGGAGTCCCGATAATAAATGGTTGATCTTTGATTATAGCCTGCCTGGTTCCGCCGTTGGGGAAATTGGATTAGTGGCCGCAGATGGTAAATCAAAACCCATTAATATCACAGAAAGTGGCTTCCAGGATTTTAATGCCAAATTTGCGCTAGGCGGGGAAGCTATCTTTTGGTTTAGTAATAGAGATGGTTTGAAATCAGTCGCTCAAAGTGGCAATAGTCAGTTGGATATATATGCTATTTATCTTACAAAAGAGGCTTTTGATAAATATAATTTGTCTAAAGAGGAATTTGCCCTGGCGAAAGAAATGTCCGATAAGAAATTAAAAAGAGATTCCACTGCAAAAAAAGATTCCTTGAATCTCCTGCAAATTGATTGGAAAAATATAGATAGTCGTAAAGTGAAATGGACCTTAAACTCTACCTCAATCTCTGATGCTGTCGTTAGTAAGGACGGAGAAACATTGTTCTACCTGGCAAGGTATGAAAAGGGTTTTAATCTTTGGTCCCTAAATCTTAGAACTAAAGAATCAAAAATTATCTCAAATCTTAATGCTTCCAGTGGAAATTTAACCTGGGATAAGGATTTTAAAAATATTTTCTTAAATGCCTCAGGGGGCATAATGAAAATTAATCCTGAATCTGGTAAACAGGAATCTGTCTCTATTCAAGGTGAAATGGTTCTGGATGTGGCCGCTGAGAGATTATACATGTTTCACCATGTTTGCAGAAAAACGGAAAGTACTTTTTATACCCAGTCTTTTCATGGCGTTCCCTGGAATGATTATAAAACAGATTATTTAAAGCATCTTCCCCATATATCTAATGGACATGAATTTGCAGAGCTGCTCTCAGAATTATTGGGCGAATTAAATATCTCTCACAGTGGTGCAAGATATTCAAATGCCACCCCGCAAGATGACGAAACTGCTTCTTTTGGTGTATTTTTTGATCCTTCTTTTACGGGAAATGGTTGGAAAATTAAAGAAATAATCGTCGGTGGTCCTTTAGATAAGGCTGCCCTGAAAATTGGACCAGGCGCTGTCATCACTAGTATTGACGGACTTCTTTTCGATAAAAATCAGGATCTGGTTGCTTTCCTAAATAGGAAGGCTGGTAAAAATGTACTCATTTCAGTGCAAGATTCCGGGAAGTCAGTGGAAATGGTGGTGCAACCCATCAGCCTGGCAGAAGAAAGTCGTCTGCTTTACAAAAGATGGGTGAAGAAAAATCAAGATGAGGTAGATAGATTGTCTTCTGGTCAGCTAGGTTATATTCATATTCCTGGAATGAGCGACGGTGCGTACAGAACGGTCTTTGAGGAAACTATGGGTAAATTTTTTAATAAAAAAGCGCTGGTAGTAGATACTCGATTCAATGGCGGTGGTGATTTAGTAGCCGATCTGGCCACTTTCTTTTCAGGGAAAAAATTTATGGATTATGCCGTCGATAATAGAAGCGCTGGATTTGAACCTAATTTCAGATGGACTAAACCTATCATCTCACTGGCCAATGAGGCTAATTATTCCGATGGTCACTGTTATGCCTATATGATCAAAGAATTAAATCTTGGTAAATTAGTGGGGCAACCTATTCCCGGCACTTGTACCTTCGCTGGTTGGGAAGTCCTCCAGGATAATGCCATCCGCTGGGGCGTTCCTTCTTTGGGCGTAAAAGGTACGGACGGGAAGTATCTGGAAAATGCTCAGACTTACCCAGATATTACTGTTTGGAACGATTTTGATAAAATTTCAACAGGTAAAGATCAGCAATTAGAAGAGGCAATTCGCTTGCTTTTAGCTGAGTTAAAATAATGTAAAGGGTTGTTCTCCAGGGTAAAAGACTGATTTGGAATGATCTTTTGCCCTGGAGGACAACATTTTTATAAACAACGATTTATTTCTTTTTACTTATCTGAACAGAATATCGAAGGTTGATGAGGTAATCAGCAAAAGCAGCGTCTCCGTTCCTAAACTGACCTGTTAGTTTAGATGTCTCGATGTCGGTAACACTTTGTGGCCTGCTTCTTCTCACCGCAATAGGCACACTTAACTGAATATTCGTACCCCCTTTCATATAATTTATTCCCGGCTCAAGAGAAATGATGCTCCCGGGTCTCCTGAATCCTAAACTTCCGCCAAGTACATCTCTAACGGGAACGCCTTCATATCGTGCGCCAATAATACCGGAAAAACCCTTTTGATTACTACCCGTCATGAGCCCTGCCCGAAAACTATATTGATCGGACACAGACATGATTGATTCATTTTTTAATATCGGGTTTAACGTTTCTCTAAAAGTACGAACGCCATTCATCTCTCTTGGGTTTGAAAGATAATAACCAGTAACATAGCCGGTTATACCCGAAAATATGGATTGGTAATATTGAAAATCTAAGGATATACCAAAGCCTCCGTCTCCCGGTTGTATAGATTGATCTACTGGACGTACCTCGGAACCACCATTAGGCCCCACATTGTAAAACAGATCCAATGCCTGGTAATTTCCAGTGGGTAGCTTTACGGAAACCCCAGCAGCTAAAGCACTCTTTTTTCTCCCAGGTGCAATCAACCAATAGCCTAATCCTAGTCGAATATCTCCTAAGCCTCTTGAAAATGTAGTCCTTCTTTCTTTTCGCCCGTGTTCATATAAGGAAGAGCGGGTGTTAATTACAAATGGAATATCACTGGCGAAGAATAATCTTTCTGTTAACCCATGTTGTACACCTATATTGAAGGCACTGGTGTGATTAATAACCTCCGTTCCATTGGCTACTCTATCCGCCTCTTCTTCCAATCCTTTAAAATGTCGAAACGATTTAAAATATCGAAAATCTCCGGAAATATTCCATGCTCCTTTTAAGCCAGCCTCAGCATGGCTATTAGGATTTAAACAAGACCCAACGCCTCTTATGGCGACACATCCCTGACCTTGTAAGGAAAAGTTCGTAAGGATTATTGAAAAAATTAAGATAAGATGTAATTTCATTTTCAAAGGTGATTTTATATAACAAAGGTCGGTTTTGTATCCGGATATTGAGGCTAATGAAAAACGATTAAAAGCGAATGATAGGTTAATGTTTCTTTACACTTACTCTTTTGTCTTATTTTACATACTTAATAATTTTAACGCATCTTAAATTAGGGTTCCTTGAAACGTTTTTACTTCGGCTTAATTTTGTTTAGCCTGATTGGTTTAGGTGTAGTCCAATACAGGTTTTTTATACTCAGTTTGCAATTAGCTAATGCCAGATATTCTATTCAATTAAATGAAACCTTGGGATTGGTCGCTAAGTATTTATATTTGGAAACACCACTGACCACCATGGTTTCCTCAAGCTTTAAAGGAAAAATAGCTAATGCTGAACCTAATAAAATGTATGATAATGCAGCAGCAATTCAATTAGAGCAGTTTTTAAGGAAACGATTTGAAAAGGTCGGAGTAAAGGTTGATTTCGCCTTCGCATTGTATAATATGCAGGACAATGTGGTATTGCTCAAATCATCAAATTATGCAAAAAATTCTCCACCCGATTTTTCAGAACCTCTGGACGGATTCTTAAATTATCAATGTAATTGCCCTATAAGCCTTTATATTCAAAACAAAAATCTGGTTCAATATTTTTTAGCTGAGTCGAAAAATATTTATCTTCCCGCATTAATCTTGATTTTCTTGCTGTTGGTTGGCGGAATTGGTGCCTTCGTGGTCTATGAAAAAGTACAATTTCAGGCAAAATCAAAACAAGATTTTTTTAACTTCTTGACCCATGAATTAAAAACACCTGTTTTTACAATGTCCATTGCCTCTAAAATGTTAGAAAATTATAATCTAAATGAAAAAGCCTTAGAAGCAGTTCATATTATTAAAACAGAAAATAATAAACTTAAAATTCAAATCGAAAGAATTTTGGAAATGGTGGTCGCCGATAAATCTATGCCCCAATT
>JBMLQR010000052.1:15901-20594 GCA_049241465.1 Saprospiraceae bacterium
GGCCTGGGTCTGAGTTATGTTAAAAAAATGATTAAGTTTCATCAAGGTAAATTAATTTTGCATTCAACACTTGGAAAAGGGAGTAAATTCACAGTAATATTACCTTTAATTAAAGACTAACTATATGAATTATAAAGTCTTATTAGTTGAAGATAATGAAAATTTAGGCTATATGCTGAAAGAATACCTGGCTATGAAAAACTTTCATATAGACTGGGTTACCTCAGGAAGTTCAGCTAAAATTTTTCTGAAAAGCAATAAACCAAATTTAATTATTCTCGACGTCGGTCTTCCCGATATAGATGGTTTTCAATTGGCTCAATGGATAAAAACGGAGTGCCCTTCTGTGCCTTTCCTATTTCTTACCGCGAGAGTGTTGAAAATTGATGTTTTAAAAGGTTTTAATTTAGGTGCGGAAGATTATATCAAAAAACCTATTGATGAGGAAGAATTAGTGATGAGAATGATGGCTATTTTAAATAGAACAAGCAAAGAACCTGTTATTCCAACCTCCAATCTAAACATTGGACGGTATCATTTTAATAAAAACACAAGAATTTTATCTTCCCCAAATGGAGAGAGAAGGTTGACGGCCATGGAATCAAAACTATTGGTTATGCTGTCCCAAAAGTTGAATCAAGTGGTGGAAAGATCCCTTTTGTTAAATGAAATATGGGGAAATGATGACTATTTTTCAAGAAAAAGTATGGATGTCTTCATTTCCCGCTTACGTAAATATTTAGCAGAAGACCAAAATATTAAACTTTTAAATATTCACAATACTGGTTTCATTTTGAACGTCGAAACCGGAACGGTTTAATAATCAAGCAAATTCTTTTGGTGAAAATACCTTATGATTCGATATATTAGCAATCCGGCAGGCCCAAACATAAAGGTAAATAGAAAGCAAGGCACTAAAAACACATGTTTTATATTTGCTTTTTGGCCATTGTCCAATATATAAAGTCCTACCATGAGATCAAAAGCTAAGTAGTGAATCCACCCAAGTAAAACAGCTTGTTCACTTTGAAATAAGGTCATTAATCCCTGTAAAGTGCTGAATTCTTTGAAATCGTCCATCTTGAAAGTGGAAAATACCATCCATGCGTAAACCACCGATAATAGAAAAATGGTAAAGCCAAAGACGATTCTTCTGGTATATTTCATATTTGGTAAAAATATTATGAATAACCAAGTGAGTAAGGCAAGTAAATTGACTGATTGGAAGGCTTGTGCATAATTCATTTTTCAGAGTTTTTTTTGTTTAAATAAGATTGATAATATTCAAATACCTGGTTGTCGCCCATTCCAAGGTCTGGGAAGAAATTGGAAAATGCCTTGAATAATTCCTGAAAATTATCAATACCTTCATGGATTAATTCTTCTACTTTTTGCTGGGCTATTCCTTTTCCTTCTTTAGGAAATAAGGAAATCCACATATCTATAGATGCTCTAATCATCGGAAATCCTTCAGTGTTTAAGACATTTAAGTTACTTAATCCTTCAATGTCCGCATTTTTACACAGATTCCATAAGGTTATGGCTATTTTGATTTCTTCTTCTTTCAAATATACAGGCACAAATTGCGCATTCGCTAAAAAAGTAGCGGGATAATGCCCAAATGTTTCTTCGGAAGGGTAAACTGGCGGATAAATGATACCAATTTTTGATGCTATTCTTTTTTGACTAATAAAATCAAGCAAAAACCAACTATTTATTTGACAAAACAAATCGGTGCCAAACCAAAATAGAATGGTGTCCTCCTTTTTCGCCTTAGTAAGATTATCCAAGGGTACAACGGTCTTTTTCTTATAATCGGTCAAGGAAACTTGCCAAAAATTAGCGCGTATTTTCCAAAATTCCTCTAAGAATAGATTAGCTCCCAGAGGTCCATGTAGAAGTGCTTCATTCATGACCACCTTTTCTCCCTTTATTTGCGGGGGAAATTTTTCATACAAGCACATCCCATTTAGGATATGGTATTCCATATTATCTTTTTATGGTTTTTTCATAAAGGTCAATCCAATCGGAAGGGCTCATTTTCTCAATCAGTTCTCCGATGAGTGCATAAGGTATTTGTTTTTTAAATCGTACGCAGCTCTTGCCCATATCTAATTTGGACGTTGCATGTTTTGGATATTCTGCCTGAAACCACTGAAGTAATGACGGGTCAGCATATAGGCCAAAATGATAAAAACCAATAAAATTTTTCTGAATGCCAATATTTAAAAAAGGTAATGGCAAATGTGGTGTAGAATGATAACCTGCCGGGTACATTGATTTAGGAACTACGTAGCCAATCATGTCATAAATGATGCATTCCTCAAATCCTTCAGGTAAATGTTGAAGAATGGTTTCCCTTAAGTTGATAAAGGAGTCTCTTTTTTCAATAGGAATTAATGATAAATATTCTTCCGGATGATTTGAAACAATTTTCATTTCCCTGAGATTTTTTTTACCGTGAACCGCAGACCTTAATTTTTGTTTAAAGATAAAAATATTAAAATGAAAAAATCATTGCTCCTGCTTTTCAGCGTCTTTTTAATTACTTTTAACAGTTGTGCCCAAAATGTAGGTAAAAAAGAAAAACAAAGAGAAAAATCTCCAACAGGAGTAATGAGAATCAGTGATTATATAAAAGGTAAAAATCTGGATAATTTAAGTGTAGCAACATTTGCAGGAGGTTGCTTTTGGTGCACAGAAGCTTCATTCGACAGACTTAATGGCGTGGTAGCTGTAATAAGTGGATACACTGGTGGTTCATTGGATTATCCAACCTATGAGGAAGTTTGCGCAGAGAATACCGGTCATGCTGAAGCGGTAAATATTTATTTCGATCCCGCCATTATTTCTTTTGAAAACTTATTAAAAGTTTTTTTTGTGGCTCATGATCCAACTACACTAAACAGACAAGGTCCCGATAGAGGGGAAAGTTATCGCTCTGCTATATTTTATCATGGATTAGCACAAAAAGAGGCTGCAGAAAAATACATTAATGAACTTACAGCAACTAAAAGTTTCTTATCACCTATTGTAACTCAAGTGACAGAGGCTAAAGAATTTTGGGCGGCTGAGGAATATCACCAAAATTATTACCCCCAAAATCCTTATCAACCGTATATTTTAAGTGTCTCTAAACCAAAAGTGGAAAAGGTTGAAAAAACCTTTTCCACTTGGCTCAAAGATAAAAGGAGCAATTAATATTGATCGCCTAATGCAAATACAACAGGGCGTTTCATCCATCCTCCCCTGGTAAAATCAGGGAATGGCTGTGGCGTACTGCCCGCAGCAATGGATTGTTCAGATAATGGCGTAATGGCCATCCATACGGCCGCATCGTACACATCAATTGGGGCTGGTTCGTTGACTTTGGCTGCTTCTACAAAAGCGTGAAGTAAGAAAAAATCCATGCCTCCGTGCCCGGCACCCGTAGCTTGTGCTTCGTACTTTTTCCAAAGGGGATGATCGTATTTAGCTAAATAGGTTTCCGCAGCATCCCATTGGTGTGGTTTGGAACTAACGCCCTCTATATACAATGATTTATTGACGTCCATCCATATTCCTTTGGTTCCTTGAACTCTGAATCCTAAAGAATAGGGTCTGGGTAGATTCGTGTCGTGATAAAGAGTGACCGTTTCGCCATTGGCCGTTTTGATAAGGGTAGTAACTACATCGCCTAAGGCAAATTCAACTTTTGCGTTGGGATGATTTTCTCCCCCTTTTGGATGATTTACAACATAATCATGTAATCCCATCGCCTTAGAGGATATGGAAGTCAGATAAAGGAAGCGATTACCCCTATTTATATTAAGATAATTAGCTACAGGGCCAACACCATGCGTCGGATAAAGATCTCCGTTTCGGCTGACAGAATGTTGAGTCCTCCATTTGGCCTCACTGTAAGCATTTTCGCCAAATTCTACGCCGTTATGAGGTGCTGTTGCAGCATTAAATTTTACATTTCTCAGGTCGTGCTGATATCCACCTTCCAGATGGATTAAATCGCCGAACATCCCCTGACGAACCATATTTAAAACGGCCATCACGTCACGTCGGTAACACACATTTTCAAGGAAAAATAAGTGGCTTCCCGTTTCCTCGTGGACATGAACCATTTCCCAACATTCTTCAACAGAAAAGGCTCCGCATACCTCAACGCCTGTATATTTTCCTGCTTTCATAGCCGCTATGGCCATTTTTGAATGCCATTCCCAGGGTGTTGCAATAATTACAGCATCCAAGGGGGCCTTTTTTAACATATTCAAATAATCATTTTCCCCTTTATCATACACCTCAACAGGTTTTCCTCCTTTCTTTTCTATCAGTGATTTAGACCGTTTTATCATGTCAGGATCAATATCAGCAATAGCAGTTACCACGCAATCCTTTCTATCTAATGCAAGACTTAAATGTCCTTGACCTCGCAAACCCACCCCTATAAATCCAATACGCAGGGGATTTGCTTCGCTTTTAATGCTATTTCTTAATGTTGATTCCGCTGCAGCATCACCCGGGGTAGAACCTTTTAAAACACCACCTAAAGTTAACGCCGCTCCCGTGGCAGCAGCCCCACGCAAAAATGCGCGGCGATTCCATTTTTCGCTCATTTGTTTGTTGATTTATCCTTAATCAACAAAATACGATAAGTTTTTTATTTAACATTATCAATCAGCGTGTTTTTTATGAAAGAAGG
>JBMLQR010000052.1:20694-28779 GCA_049241465.1 Saprospiraceae bacterium
AGGATTTCATGGATTCGTAGAGACGCGATGCCTCGCGTCTTCAAAAATAGACCTGTGACAAATTTATACTTTCCATGCCTGACCCCTTTGGGGTCACATGTCTATTTATTCTTTTTGAAGATTTTTGATTCTCAAAGTGGCCAATGCTGCAAAAATTAATAGTACACCGGCAAAAAAAATAGCCTTTCCAGGGTCGTTATTCAAAAAGTTTTTTGATATAAATCCAAACGTAAGGGTTTGAAAAATCATGGGTATAACAATCATCATATTAATAATTCCCATATATACACCATACCTTTCTTTCGGAATATCATTGACTACAAGTAAATAAGGAACGCCCATCATACTTGCCCAGGCGACCCCAAAACCAGTCATTGGAGCGAAAAGCAGGTATTTGTTTTCAATAAACGGGAACATTAACAAACCTCCGCCTGCCAATAACAAACAAATAAAGTGAACTTGTTTTGGACCAAACTTTCTGGCTAGTCCGACTAACCCAAACGCCGATAAAAACGTAACTACATTATACCAGCCGTTGACTAATCCTGTCCAACCTACCGCTTCTTCGTATAAAACTTTGTTTAAGGACGGAGAGGTTTTCCATACAGATTGAGCAATACTTTTTGCCGCATTTTGCCAATAACAAAATAACGCATACCACTGAAATAAATATATTAACGCCAATTTCCACATCACAGGTGGCATAACGATAATAGCCTCTATGATTTCTAAGTTTTGAGCAAATATGATACGTAAAAATGTATTCTTTTCCGTTTTGTCAATGATATCCCGTAACAATTTAGGATAAAATAAGGAAGGTATTAACAGTATTATGAGAATGACAAAGGCTAATAAAGTAGTTATAATGGACAGGAAAAATTGAACAACAGGGTGAGGCATGCCCTCATTTTTTCGCTTAATCCAGGCTATTTCTTCGTCAGAGGGAGGAATTTCAGGTGTTTTATACATGCTCCATGCAACAGAACCGATGGAACACACCGTTCCTAAAAAGAAAGAAGCATACACCCAATTTGGTAAAGATCCTGAACGACCAGGTATGTATATCTGAAAAATAAAAAGAGAGATATTTGCTAAAGTAATACCTAAACCGGTAAAAAAGCTTTGAGATAGAAAGCCTGTGCCGTATTGTTCTTCGGGTAGTTTGTCAGCAATAAAAGCCCTGTATGGCTCCATGGCAGTATTGTTGGCGGCATCTAATACCCATAATAAACCCGCAGCCATCCATAATGTACTGCTGAATGGATAAATGAATAAACAAATACTACAAAATAACGCACCAATGAAAAAATAAGGTTTCCTCCGCCCATAATTAGGGTGCCAGGTTTTATCACTTAAGGCTCCAATAATCGGCTGAATTAATAATCCCGTCATTGGACCCGCCAGGTTTAATAGGGGAATTTGGTCGGGTTGTGCACCCAACATATCATATATTGGATTTACAGCGCTTTGCTGAAGGCCAAAACTGTATTGAATACCAAAAAAACCAACGTTCATATTGATTATTTGGGAAAAAGTTAATCTGGGCTTTGTCATTTTTCCTTATTTTTAAACGGCTGCAAATGAAATGGCATTTTCATCCCATTCCATAGATTGATTGATAGCGGACATTACTTCCTCTGGTTGATGTACAAAAGTCCACATTTCAGCATGGATAGGTCTTAAAAACTTTTCTTCAACACATCGTTTAAGCATTAGTATCAGTGGATCGTAGTAACCATTTGTATTTAAAATAATAATTGGCTTCGTAAATTGACCCAATCTCTTTAAAGTAATAGCCTCCAATAATTCCTCCAAAGTTCCGGTTCCTCCCGGAAGGGCTATTAATGCATCAATGTTTTCAAGAAATTTTGCCTTTCGCTCGTGCATTGTTTTCGTAAATTCAAAATCAGTTACGCTTTTATGAGCCCATTCTACCTCATTCATAAATTGAGGCATAATTCCTTTTATCTGTCCGCCATGCGCTAATACGGTATCCGCAAGTTTTCCCATTAATCCGTGACCTCCACCTCCATAAATTACTTGAACGCCTGAATTTACTAAAATCTTTGCCAATCTTTCGGTCGCCTCAAAATAAGTCTCATCGATTTTAGCACTCGATGCACAGTAAACACATATTCGCATTTTATTGAAATTTTAATGTGACAAAATAACTTTTTTGTAGCATCATTTGATTCATTTATCCATTTTATTTTTAAAACATTGGAACTAAACTCTTTTGAGCCTTTCAGGTTTCTATAAGTTCACAACTTTAATAATGGTTAAATTCCTATCCTTTTCTTCCTTCGTCTTCTTGATGTTCTTTCAATTGGATGCGCAATCTTTGAAATTCGTAGTAAAAGATAAAAGCAAAGAACCGCTTATTGGCGCCACTGTACAGGTCATCAGGGCGAGTGACTCATTAACCCTCAATGAGGTAACGGATATTAATGGGGTAGCCCAGTTCCCTAAAATGAGTCCTGGTATCTATACCATTTATGCTAATTATATCGGGTTTAAAGAAAATATTTCCAATATAAGGGTAGAAAAGAATTCATATAATCTGGATATTATTTTAGAGGAATCAGCCTTAGATCTTGGTGAAGTGACTATCGTGGCCAAACGTCCGCTAATTACTCAGGAAGATGATAAAATGATTATCGATCCCGAACCTTTAGCAGAAAGTAGTATGAGTACTTTAGAGGTCCTGGAAAAAACACCTGGTCTTTTTGTCGATCAGGACGGAAATATTTTTTTGAATAGTGCCAGCCCTGCTATTGTCTATATAAATGGAAGAGAACAGAAAATGAGCGCTCAGGATATCGCCTCCATTTTGAGAAGCTTGCCTCCTGCCAGTATTCTGAAAATTGAAGTGTTGAGAACGCCTTCTGCAAAATTTGATGCCGCAAGCTCTGGTGGTATAGTAAATGTAGTGTTAAAAAAAGGAGTTAAAATTGGTCAGAATGGTTCCATAAATTCTTCAATGAATCAGGGTGTTTATGGAAATCAATCTATTGGTTTTAATCTAAATAATGGAGGGGAAAATCATGCTTCTTACCTAAATTTAAATTACCTGAAAAGAGATGGACTCGATGAACTGAATTCATCGAGGAATGGTGCATTTGGCTCGACGATTAATCAAAATGCTAAAACCCGAACCCCAGGCACTCAGGGGTTTATTGGCTTTGGCCTTAATAGGGATCTAAAAAAGCTATGGAATCTTAGCGCCGATACAAGAATTAACTTAAATACAAGTGAGACTGCCGCAGAAAATTTAACGCGCATTCAATCCATTGAAAATCAAATTCTCTCGGAAAATCTAAATTCAATAGATAACGAAAATCGTTTTACAGGTCTAAATCAAGATCTTGGATTAAATTTTAAAAATGATAGTACAAAATTAGAATGGGACACTAAAATTAGTTTGACTTACAGTCAAAATACGGCAGCTCAATTCTATAATTCTATGTTTTCATCTCCCATCGTCAATGTTATAGAGGGAAATGGTGATGCCGTTCAAAAGAGAAAATTTCTTCTCGCTCAAAGTGATCTTACCCTCAATTTACCTTTGTCTATTAAAATGGAGTTAGGTTTTAAAGGTACTTTTCAAAATTTTGAAAGCCAGGCAGATTATTTTATTAATCTAAATAAAGTAAGAAAAGTTGACCCTATAAGAACAAATGCTTTTAATTATACAGAAAATATTACGGCGGCTTATGTTCAATTTTCGAAATCTTTACCAGGAAACATTAGATTAAAATCTGGGGTAAGAGCAGAGAATACTTTTATGAACGGGAAACAAAAAATTCCTTATGATACCAGTTTTCTAATTCAGCGATTGGATTTCTTTCCCTACATATATGTTAGTAAACCTATCTTTAAAATAGCTAGTTATGAATTAAATGCATTCTTAATTTATCGACGAACCCTCAATAGGCCTGATTATCAAAATTTGAACCCAGCTATCAGATATATAGATGAATATCTTTACGAAACGGGTAATCCTTCTTTACAACCTCAGTTTACAGACAATATAGAGGCAAATATTAGCTTTGATAATATGCCCATATTTGCCGTTGGTAGAAATTATATTTCTGATATTTTTTCAAATGTAGTGTATCAGGATAAAATCAATAGTAATATATTGGTTCGTACTTTTGATAATGTTGGAAAAAACAGAGAAACCTATTTTAGACTCATTGCGGCTATTCCTCCAGGAGGCAAATACTTTTTTGTCGTAGGAACCCAGTATAATCTAAGTGAATATGATGGGGTTTATGAAAATAAGCCGCTGACTTTCAGCAGAGGAAGCTGGCGCTTTTTTACCTTCCACCAAATAAAGTTATTCAAAGAAACAAAAATTAATATTAACGGCTTCATGTTACTTCGTGGTCTTCAGAATTTCTACGAATTAAAGACTTTCGGTCAGCTCAATATTAGTATCAATCAATCTTTTTTAAATAAAAAATTAGTTATTTCTCTTAACGCAAATGATATTTTCAGGACGATGGTTACCCAATTTAGCCTCCAACAGGGAAATGTTTATACTCAGGGGGATAGATACGGGGATAATCGCAGAATTGGTTTAAATGTAAGATATGCTTTTGGTATTCAGAAAAAAGAAACAAGACAGAGCATGATTCCAAATGATTTTGATTAGTTTTAATTTTTCTAACAAAAAGCTAAAAATGACAAGAATCTTATCGTTTATTTTAATTGCTGTCAGTTTAATGGCAAGCTGTCAACATAGGTTAAGTTCCGCATCAAAGGTTTCCAAAAGCGGAGTGGTTAAAAAAGAGGTTTTTAAAGAAATCATTGGTTTGAGCAAAGTACAGTTAGTGGATGTAAGAACGCCTGAAGAATTCTTAGCCGGGCATATTGATAAAGCTAAAAATATTAATTTTAATGACCCCAATTTCAAACAAACTATAGCTAAATCTTTAAATAAAAATAAACCGGTAGCTATTTATTGTAGGTCTGGACGCAGAAGTGCCTCTGCTTTAATAATTCTGAAAGAAATGGGTTTTAAAGATATTTACGATTTGGAGGGAGGTTTCCTGAACTGGCAGGCCGTTCCCAAATAATTCTTAAAGTTTAAACATTCATCTTTCTTTTCTGTTAAAACCAAAAAGAAAAAATTGAAAAAGGTAGTTGTCATTGGTTCGGGTTTTTCAGGTCTATCAGCAGCTTGTTTTTTAGCCAAAGCTGGCTTTGATGTAACGGTTTTAGAGAAAAACAGCTCTCCGGGTGGGAGGGCACGTAAGTTTGAAGAAAATGGCTTCGTCTTTGATATGGGCCCGAGCTGGTATTGGATGCCAGATGTTTTTGATCGTTTTTTTGAGCAGTTTGGAAAAAAAACATCTGATTATTATGATTTAGTTCGACTTGATCCTTCCTACAGGGTGTTTTTTGGAAAAGATGATTTTGTTGATCTTCCAACAGATGAAAAAGCACAAGAGGAGTTATTCGAGTCTTATGAAAAAGGTAGTAAATATTCTCTCAGGAAGTTTCTGAAAGAAGCAAAATATAAATATGACGTTGGAATAAGTGAGTTCGTTTTCAAACCAAGTCATGGAATCATGGAGTTTGCAGAACTGCGTCTGCTGGTCAGTGCGTTTAAACTTCAGATTTTCCAGTCTATGGCAAAACATGTAAGAAAATTATTCAAGCATCCTAAATTATTGAAAATTCTTGAGTTTCCCGTTTTATTCTTAGGCGCAACACCTCAAAATACGCCCGCGCTTTATAGTTTAATGAATTACGCCGATATGAGGCTGGGTACCTGGTATCCTAAAAAAGGGATGTTTGAAGTCATAAAAGCCATGGTATCTCTGGCTGAGGAGTTAGGTGTAAAGTTTAAATATGACCATGAGGTCACTAATATAGAGGTAGTCAAGGGTGTAGCTCGAAAAGTAGTAACAAAAACAGAGGATTTCGATGCTGACATTGTAGTTGGTAGTGCCGATTATCAACATTTGGATCAACAAGTCCTTGAAAAAAAATATAGTAACTATACTGAAAAATATTGGGAATCCAGAGTTATGGCTCCCTCTTCTTTACTGTTTTATATCGGTGTGAATAAAAGAGTTACTAACTTACTACATCATAATTTATTTTTTGATGAGGACTTTAATCAACATGCCATCGATATTTATGATCACCCTGCCTGGCCTGAAAAACCCCTCTTTTATGTCTCTGTGCCTTCTTTAACCGATGATACATTGGCACCGGAAGGGTACGAAAATTTATTTATTCTCATACCTTTAGCTCCTGGCTTAGATGATAATGATGAAAAAAGAGCATTTTATTTTGATTTGGTTATGAATCGTTTGGAAAAATTAACCGGGCAGGATATAAATAAACATATTATCTTTAAGCGTTCTTATGCACATCGGGATTTTATTACCGATTATCATGCTTTTAAAGGAAATGCTTACGGCTTAGCTAATACACTGTTGCAGACAGCCTTTTTGAAGCCCAAACTTAGGAACAAGAATATTTCAAATTTCTTTTTTACAGGTCAATTGACTACTCCGGGGCCTGGCGTGCCACCGTCCTTGATTTCAGGTGAAGTTGTAGCAAAGGAAATTGCAAAATTGTTTTAATTTTAGTTCTCTAAATATTCATCCTATGTTGTCCCTTTACAATCAAACTTGCTTAGAATGTAGTAGCCTAATAACAAGACGATATAGTACTTCGTTTTCAATGGGTATAAGGGTTTTTGATAAAAAATACCGCGCGCCTATCTACGCAATTTACGGCTTTGTTCGTTTTGCCGATGAAATCGTGGATACTTTTCATGATTTTCCTAAAAAGGAACTATTGGATAAATTTAGAAGGGACACTTTTGAGGCCATTGAGTCAGGTATTAGTTTGAATCCGGTGCTGCATTCTTTCCAAAATGTAGTTAATAAATACAATATTGAAAGGGAATTAATCGATGCCTTTTTGGATAGCATGGAAATGGATTTAAATTTAAATGCTTACGAAGACAATCTGTATCAAAAATATATATATGGTTCTGCCGAAGTAGTTGGATTAATGTGTTTGCGTGTATTTGTGAATGGAGACGAAAATATGTACAAACATTTATATGCTTCAGCCAGAAGTTTAGGTTCTGCTTTTCAAAAAATTAATTTTTTAAGAGATATTAAAAGTGATTTTGATGAAAGAGGTAGAGTATATTTTCCTGGGGTGGATTTTCGCAGTTTTAGTTTGGGAGATAAACTACAGATAGAATCTGATATAAAAAAGGATTTTGACGATGCCCTGTTAGGTATTACCCAACTACCTCAAGGGGTACGTTTCGGAGTGTATTTAGCCTACAAATACTATACAAAACTTTTTCAAAAAATAAAATCTGCCTCCCCAACTAAGGTTAAAGAAGAAAGAATTAGGGTAAAGGACAGTCGTAAAGTAGTACTTATATTCAGTTCCGCCTTTAGACTCCGATTTAACTTATTCTAAAATCACCTTATTTATGGGCTCTCTCTTTAAATGGTTACAACGTCTGAATGTTCCAAAAGGTGTCGGTGTAATTCTGTTTTTTTATGCATCGGGTATCGTAGCTCATAGTTTACCCCAACTAAGGGTCATTGCTTTTTCGATGACCGATTTATTTCTTTTTGGGATGAACACCTATTTACTAATAGACATATTAAATAGCAATAAGGGAAAAGCCCTTTTTTTATGGATTATTCCCGTTTATTTATTTACCTTCTCCATGGAGGCAATAGGTGTAGCAACGGGAAAAATCTTTGGTTCGTATCATTATGGAAGTAATATGCATTTAAAGGTTTTAGGGGTGCCACTTGTTATAGCTTTCAATTGGCTGGTCTTAGCTTTGGCTATAAATAGCCTTTCACTTAGGTTTTTTTCAAATAAGTGGTTACTTTCTATTTTTTCAGGTGTTTTAATTGCTTGTTATGATTATTTTATTGAACCTGTGGCTATAAACCTGGATTATTGGAAATGGGAATCTAATGTAGTGCCCTTCCAGAATTATCTGGCTTGGTGTGTTATTGGATTTTTAGTGTCGTTTCCGCTTCATGCATTTAAATTAAAGTTTCAATCACCTCTATTGTTACC
>JBMLQR010000053.1:0-4466 GCA_049241465.1 Saprospiraceae bacterium
GGCGATTTTACGGAAAATTGTACCTGATGATAAGCAAAGCTACTGGAATGAATCAGGGAAGTTGCCGGGTTTTGTTGTACTTTTCTTTCACCTTCCATTTGACTACTAAATTGCCACTTATTTTTACCAGGGAAAGTATGAATGAATTGAATGTTGGGTCTGGAGAAGGAGGTGTTTTCACCAGAATAATTTGCTGTTACCTGATTAAAGACGCTTGTAAAAGAAGAATTTTTATTAGACCAGGTGGCGGCCGCATTTTGTCGCAAGCCGTTAAAAAGTCCATGTCGTAGATAATGTTCTATTTGGTAGTCTAATTTGATACCTTGCTGAGAGTTATAATTGATTTTTAATCGGAGAGTATTTTCGTTATTTTCAGGGAGATCAACCTTTCCTAACTGGTTTGTGAGCCCCCAGTCTCTTAAAAAGTCAGGCTGGCGAATGGGTTCTAATGCAGTATATTTGTTACTTACAAACTCATGGCTTAGGGCAATGTCAAGTACATTTGAAGGAGTGCCTAATGGAGATTGCCATTTCCATTCATTCCAGCTCGCCAGGCCCGTGTTCATTGTATTTTTATAGGATGAAAAGCGATTATTGTCTTGATGGGAAATCCCCATTTCGGTTCGCCAACTTATTTTTTGGAATATATTACTCGCCTGACCCATGGTTAAGATGCTGTTTGCTAGGGGAAAAATGACAGGAATGAAGGGGTCATATTGCCCCTGAGGCTCGCAGGTAAAAGGATCAGGGGGCACATATTCATAGATTCTATCGTTTCCAATGAACTGGGTGGACAGTTTGTAATTTCCCTTTCCAGAAGAGGGGACGCCAAATTTAACAGTGTATTTATCTGAAGTAGATTGATTAACATATATGAAAAAAGTATCTATTTTTCCACAGGGCAAAAGCGTGTCTCGTCGGGCATAATAAGTTCGGGTAGGATCGGCATCATCGGACATTTCCCAGCCAGGCAGATGCAGTTTTTCTAACGAAGAGGTGGAATTCGCCAGGGCGTTAATATCTTCTTCTTTCAAATCCCGGAACCGCTGGCTTGTTTTACTGTCTTGTTGCGTGAGTCCGTTTATAAAAAAGGTACCATGCTTATGTTTATATTGACTGTTGAAAGCCAGGATGGATCTGTTTTGCCCGGTATTTGCATATTCAAATTCTACGACCACCCGAGTTTCTCTTAACATCAATTGATTGGGGGTAAAAATGAGTTCACCCCGGTTATAGTCAATAACATAATCTCCGGAAGTACCCCTGATGGCTTTTCTACCATTGATAAAGACCTTTTCAGTACCCGCCAGGATAACGGTGATCGCTCCTGTGGCAGGCGTTGACAGTCGATATGGCCCCTGGTTTCCCTCCGACACATCTAAGGTAATCCGTTGAAATTGTCCTCTTGAAAAGGAGGCACTTCCTGTCGTCTCCCATTTATTTTCCTTGTCAAAAAATTGTAATTTCAGACCCTGCACTTTCTTATAAAAATTATTAAAGTGACTTTGATCTCTTTGTATTTCAAAATCCCCGGCAGTAAAATGAAACTGATCTTTTTCAAGGGCAATAAACACTTTATCAAATTCTTGTAGTTGCAGGGTATTACCAAAGGCTTGAATAGGCAAATTTTCGTCCGTTATAGCAGCTCTGATAGTGAAGCCGGGCGCAATCTCGCCGGTAAGCTGCAGATTTAATTGGGAATTAAGGACAAGATCTTGTCTGTTTCCAATAGATATTCCTCTCATAAAGCCTCCGCTATATTCGATTCGTCGAAATTCGTCGGCCATCGAAAAAGGCGCTAATTCAGATTTTCCCATCAAAAAAAAAGTTTCGAGGGTGTCGGGAATAAGTTGGAAATCAGAGGATTTGACGTTTGTCCATTCTTTAGGAAATGTTCTGTATCGAATAAGTAGGGGAGTACCCTTTTTAAATAATGGACCGTTTCGCCATTTTAAAATTCCGGAAACCATAAAATATACGCTGTCCGGCACTGAAACAAGTGGATTGATTTGAAAAATACTGACTGAGGATGAAAAAATAGGTAAACTGTCCAATAAAATGTCTTCCCCTTGGAAAATGATCTTTTTTTCATGCATGTTTCCCCAATCTGCCATGTTTTGTGACATAACATTGAAAGAAAGGAATAAACACATTAAAAAATACCATTTAGGCATACCTATTTTTATTTTCAAACTTTTTGTCGTGGAGCTTGCTACTTGAAAACTTGATATTTCAATAGGTCTCCCCTTTATTTAAACTTGTTTTTCAAACATTTTGTCGAAAAAAAAACTATTTTTGTTCTTTTCTTTTTTGTTATAAGTTAATCAATATGACCATGTATCAAAAATTATTACTATTAATTTTAGTGAATGGACTATTATTTGAACTGGGATTTTCACAGACGTCCCTGGATAACAAATGTAGAACTATTGACGGTACTTTTAATAACCTCTCAAACCCTTCCTGGGGTGCAACGGGTTCAAATTTGATCAGACTCGGAAAAGCTGCTTACCAGGATGGTATTTTTCAACCTTTCACAGGTAGAATCAGTGCCAGGGTTATCAGTAACGAGATATTTGCCCAAGATGAAATTGATATAAAAGACCCATCAAATTTAAGTGATTTTTGCTGGGTTTTTGGACAGTTTATAGATCATGAATTTGGACTAACACCAAATAATTCAGAAAGATTTGATATCGCCGTGCCACCGGGAGATATTTGGTTTGATCCAAATGATGAGGGGAATAGGGTCATTCAAATGAAACGCAATTTGTTTGACAAAAATTCAGGTAACTCATCTGCTAACCCCCGGCAGCATGTTAATATGGTTACCTCTTTCATTGATGGTTCTGCAGTTTACGGTTCAGATATAAATAGGGCAAACTGGTTGAGATCGTTTAAAAATGGAAAACTTAAGGTGTCAGAAGGTAATTTATTACCTTATAATACCTTAACCGGAGAATTAGATTCTCCTATTGATCCCCTGGCGCCAGAGATGGGAAATGATACGGGGGAAGAATCTAAATTGTTCGTTGCAGGCGATGTTCGTGCCAATGAAAATCCGCTGCTGGCATCAGTTCATACCCTTTTTGTTCGGGAACATAACAGACAATGTGATTTAATCAAATTGAAAAATCCGGCATGGTCCGATGAAGAAATTTATCAATATGCCAGAAAAATGGTAGGGGGATTTATTCAGCAAATCCTTTTTAATGAATGGTTGCCGTCGGTAGGTATTCAATTGCCTGTTTATTCAGGATATAAAAATAATATTAATCCAACAGTAAGTAACGAGTTTACCGGTGCGGGTTTTCGATTGGGTCACACCCTGTTAAGTAGTAAAATAAGAAGATTAAATCCTGATGGTACTCCTTTTCAAAGTGCGCTTGACCTCAAACTTAGAGATGTTTTCTTTAAAGTTTCAGCGGTAAGAGAAAGTGGGGGTATTGAGCCCTTCCTTCAAGGCATGGGGTCGCAGGTTCAACAGCGTTTTGATTCAAAAATAGTGGACGATATTCGAAATTTTTTGTTCGGTAAACCAGGACAGGGCGGTTTCGATTTGGCTGCAATAAATATTCAAAGAGGACGAGAAAGGGGGCTGCCTTCCATAAATGAATTGAGAAAGGCTTTACAATTGCCTCTTTATAGATCTATCGCTGATATAAATCCAGATAATGTAACGCTGACCAGAAAGTTAGAGGCTCTTTTCAGAGATATTGAATCGATAGACTTATGGGTGGCCTTGCTATCGGAAAGGAAGTCGGAAGGCACTATTTTTGGAGAAACAATGAAACATTTTTTACTCTACACTTTCACGAATTTAAGAGACGGCGACAGATTCTATTTTGAAGTAGATCCTGTTTTAAATGCTGATGACAAAAATTTAATTCGTGAAGTGAAATTTAGCCATTTGGTCTTATCTAATACAGCCATTAAAAAAATGCAGTCGCTTGTTTTTAGTCAGGTGAATTATTCTGAGGTTTGTGAAAAAATGAACATGGAAGCTTCGTTTAGTTTCAAAAACGTAAACGAAGTACCTATTTCCAATATGGGCGTGTATTTTTCAAATCAGGTGATTCGTTCGACCAATGCATTAGGGGAATTTTCGGTAAAAAATTTATCGGGGTGTAAATCTTATGAATTTGTTCTCGCCACCGAGTTGGCTAATCCTTTAACTGGCCTGTCCACAAAGGATATTCTTTTGATTCAAAATCACATTCTCGGTAATAATAGAATTAAATCTATCCCTTCATTAGTTGCCGCCGATGTTGATAATTCTGGCGTAGTTTCCTCTTTGGACATCATTATGTTGCGAAAAATAATTCTTGGATATACCTCAAATTTTGTGGTTGATAATAGTTGGCAATACGTCACTTCATCAGCTTCTAATATGGGGGTATTTCCAAATAAGGTGAAATTTCTGGAGAGTAATCCTTATGGAACCCGGCAAGATTTTTACCTGGTCA
>JBMLQR010000054.1:0-3990 GCA_049241465.1 Saprospiraceae bacterium
TTAAAATAGGCTGGTATGTTTTCCAGATTTACCCCACCTGTAGGGAATAATTTCAGCTGCTGGAAAGGAGCAAGCACGTCTTTGATATAGGAAGGGCCCAGGAGATTGGCGGGAAATACTTTCACTCCGGTAGCGCCCCATTTATTTGCCGAATAAATTTCGAGAGGCGAAAAAGCACCTGGGAATATGGGAATACCCCACTTTACACATTTTTTAATGACTTTTTTATCGACCACGGGGGTAACAATAAAGGAAGCGCCGGCTTTTACCGCCCTTTTTAGGTCATTTTTATCGCAAACCGTACCTGCGCCAATATTTAGCGAAGGATAATTTTCAGACAAATGTCGAATGATTTCCTCCGCACCGATGGAATTCATGGTAACCTCCAGATTGGTAAAGCCCGCCTTCATATAATACGGTAAAATAGCTTCGATATCGGCTAAAGGGACATTCCTCAAGATACCAATAACGGGCATTTCGTCCCATTTATCTGCCTTAAACTTATTTTTCATTCTTCCTGATATTCGTTGATAAACCATTGACCTTTAAGCAATGCCAGATCGACCATCTCATCGGTCAGTACCTCTGAGCTAATGGAAATACCCAATGTTTTTGCTGCTTCAAGATATAAAGAAAACAGCATTCCTGAGGAACAAATATAGATTTGATCTAATTTTTTATCGGTCAAATAGTTGCATTCAGAGCCGATAAGCAAGCCACTGAGAAAATAATAATTTTCATTTTTGGAAAATTTCTCAAACAAGGCATTGGTTCGCACCATAAAAAGGGCATTCAGGACCGACGATTTTTCCACTGACATAAGCACCCCTTTTTGAAAAGCGGCTAAAGCGGACGAATCAAAATCACCTTTTTCTATGGAACCGTTCAGGATGGAATGAGCGGACAAAACATCAAATATTTCACCCGTCATGAAGGTATGAAAAGAGGAAATCGCGTCATTCTCCAAAAAAATATGTTTACTGTGTGTACCCGGTAAAATGAATAAACTGTTACCGGCAGGATGCAACAACTGGAATAAACCAACGAGTTGAGTTTCCTCTCCGCGCATCACATCATCCTTAGATTTCACGCCGGAGATCAACGAAATTTCATAAAGAAAACCCTTTGGTTGCCATTTTTCAACACTCAACGCGTGACCATTCGCGAAGAAAGGCAACGAGGCATAAGGCAATTCCCTCATGCCGATGGACGAGGACGCCATGCCGGAAATAATCACTTTGACTTTGGCGGACCATTGGATACCCATGGTTTGAAGTTCCGTTTGCAACACCTCAAGAAAAAATGCTTCCCTCTCACTACCCGATGCTTGCCAAAGATGATACACTTTCTTAACTCCCTGATCGGAGAAATGTTCCGCCAGGACTTCAAAGCGGGCTAACTGAACCCAACGGATCCGAAGATTTGTTGTTCCCCAGTCAATACTTAAAAAAGAAGATTCGTGCATGGGAAGAATGGTACTTTTGAATTAAAGATAAAAGAAAAAAGTTCGTCCGCGGAGGTAAACTTCGATAAATATCTTATAATTTCATCTCGCCGAGTGTAACATTTACGAACAGAATTTCCGCGGTTCTACTCTTCAATAAAAGGAAAATCGTTAAAGTCAGATATATATTTGGATAAGTCAAGTCCTGAGCATGCTATTTTATCACTAGAGTATGAAAAATATAAGTTTAAATTCCCCTCATTTTCAGATCCAATCTTCTCATTTTGTAAATAATCAAGCAGATAATCCTGACGAATAATAACTGGTTTTGTCCAAAGGTCACTATTTCTTACAATAAAAACGTAATGAACGGGAATATTAGCCAAATTTCTTAATTGCTTCAAAGGCACATTAAATTGTCCACTAAAACCATTTTGTCTCTGTGTTGATGTTGATGTTTTTACCTGAACTCTTCTTAAAGTACCATTGTCATCCTGAACAACAAATATATCATCACCAACGTCAACTTCTGGTATAGCCACATTCCACCCACGGGTAAGAAACTCAGACATTACTGTCAGGTGTCCTGCTTTCCCTAAATATAGATGATAATTCTTCTTCATAAGATAACCTTATGAGCGTGCAGAATTTTTCCCGTGTGCGTGTCCACAAACTGTATTTCATCAACCTTTTTGTTTAGATCGTTTCGATTGTTAACCCCTAATAATGCAGGATAGATATAGCTTTCAAGTTTCTCATAATAAAGTTCAAAATCACTTTTAGTGTCATAAGCAACAAAAATATTATTTGCAGGATGAGCATCTGGAAACCAGCTCTTTATCAATTGTCTGGCGGATGGTGCAATACTAAATGTATAGCCATCCATTTGCTTGTTTACACTAATCTTAATTGCTTTCATTTTTATTTTTTAACAAGGTAAAGTTACGATTTACCTCCATTTAAAAGTTCCTTTATTCCGCCGATGGAACCTAAGACATTTGATGCCTCAAAGGGCATGTAAATGACCTTATTGTCTTTGCCACTCACCATTTCCTTTAGGGTATCGATATAGCGGATGGCGAGCAGATAATTCACCGGATCAGTGTTCATGGAGGACACTGCCTGGGTAATACTTTGAAAAGCGTCAGCTTCCCCTTGTGCCTTCCAGATAATCGATTTTGCCTCCCCTTCTGCTCTTAAAATGAGGGCCTGTTTATCGCCTTCCGCTTTATTAATCTCCGCCGTTTTCATACCCTCAGAAATCAGGATTTGAGAAGCCTTTGAACCTTCCGCTTCCAGGATAGAAGCCCTTTTGGAACGCTCCGCCTGCATCTGTTTTTCCATGGCCTCTCTGATATGAATAGGAGGATTTATATCCTGCAATTCCACACGGTTTACCTTTACGCCCCATTTGTGGGAAGCTTCGTCGAGGACTGCCCTTAATTTACTATTAATGGTGTCGCGGGAAGTGAGCGTAGTATCGAGTTCCATTTCGCCAATGACATTTCGAAGGGTAGTCTGGGTTAATTTTTCTATGGCATCGGGCAGATTTGATATCTCATAAATGGCTTTCACCGGATCGATCACCTGAAAATAAAGGATGGCATTTATTTCTGTCACCACATTGTCCTTAGTGATTACATTTTGCTTTGGAAAATCATATACATTCTCTCTGAGGTCAATTCTGGTAGTACCCATTTTCAGAATAATAGGTCGGCCTTCCAGGTTCTCTTTGACATATCGCCACATGATTTCCCTCGGTTTGTCGATAATTGGCCAGATGATATTGATCCCTGCATCGAGGGTACGGTTATACTTTCCAAGTCGTTCAATGACCATGGTTTCTGACTGCTGAACGATTTTAAATCCCATCAAAGCGAAGAGAATGACAAATACAGCGACGAGTACTAAAATAATTGTAAGGCCCATTTTAATTTATTTAAATAATTTCAAATTGATTTAACTACTAATATGGTGCTATTCACCTTTAACACCTCCACTGGGGTGCCCACTTCAATAATTTGATTATCAGCAGATTCAGCTCTCCAGTCATCTCCTGATAATTTAATTCTACCTTCATTTACGGCATTATTTATACGCTCTGTGACCCAACCTTTTTGACCCACGAGCGCCTCTGCATTTGTCTTTACGGCATCGCCTTTACTGCGGGCATAATGTAGCAGAAAAGGTCTTATGCCAAAAAAGGAAATCAGGGTGCCGGTTGAAAAGGCAACCAATTGGATTTTAAGGGAAAAATCGAAACCTGAAGCCAGGGCAGCTGCAAAACAACCGAAAGCGACACAAAGAGGGAGAAAGGTGGGAACAAATATTTCCACCATTAGAAGAATCAAACCTGCCATGATCCAGATATGCCATATTTCCATATACTTTTTTGATTTTTACTAAAGATAGGGGAAAAAAGTGAATTAAAAAAGTACTGACCTTATTTGTCAAAAAATGATAGAGAATTTGTACATAATGCCCAAACAACCTTTTTGGCAAGCAGATTTGTAGTTAAATTTTGATAAACCAGAAAAAAGTATTAA
>JBMLQR010000054.1:4090-7453 GCA_049241465.1 Saprospiraceae bacterium
CGCTTGGTGCTTTTCATTTAACGAATAGAGTCATGATCATTGAAACGGCAGCAGCATTAAATCTCATTAGTAAATACTTTCCAAATTCTCTCTGGCATGAAAAATAAAATGGAAGAACTAGATATAGACTTCATCGGAGGACATGAAAAATTGACAAAGGATGAGGAAATTGCATTAAATGATTATTTCGCTAAAAGACAAGAAATAAAAGGTAAAATATTACGAATCATTGCTAATCGTACCAAAAAAAAATCAATACCCAAGGTTGACCAGGCATAAAGACGCGTTGGCTAGCTTTATTACAAAATAGGTTGAACCATAGCCTGCCCATTTTTCAAAAGGCTTTGTGTTTTATAATGTGTAGATGTATCCTTATATTCGGCATCGCACAGGCATTTGCCATAAACTAACCCATCCTATGAAAAATAGCTTTATAATCATAATTTTTGCGTTTTCGATAACTTTGACTTTTGGGCAAAATAACCAGTCAATGGAAACAAAAGCCTCAAAACCATTTATACTTGGGGTAATTGACGAAATTTACTCCAAAGAACTTTCAGAGAACAGAGTTTTAAACATTTATCTTCCAGCAGGTTATAATCAAAATGACACTGTAAAATACCCCGTAATTTATTTACTGGATGGTTCGGCAGATGAGGATTTTATACATATTGTAGGCCTGGTTCAATTTTTTAGTTTTGAATGGATAAATCAGGTTCCAAAATCTATCGTAGTTGGCATAGCGAATGTTGACCGAAAAAGAGATTTTACCTTTCCAACCAATATTCAAGACGACAAAAGGAAATATCCTACCTCCGGTCATTCGGACCAGTTTATTTCATTTATTGAAAAAGAATTACAGCCATTCATTGAATCAAGTTATAAGACGACCCATGAAAAAACAATTATTGGACAATCGCTTGGAGGACTGCTGGCAACAGAAATCTTATTAAAGAAACCGACCCTTTTTAATAAATACATTATCATTAGTCCCAGTTTATGGTGGGACAATGGCTCGTTATTACATCAAAACGCAGCTTTCCTTTCAGAAAATTTATCCCAACAAACAGCCATTTATATAGGTGTAGGAAAAGAAGGCCTGACACCGACTAAAATACCAAGAGTCATGGAGGTTGATGCCAATCTTCTGGCAGAAAAGTTAAAAGGAGGTAAAAATGTAAAGGTGTTTTTCGACTATTTGCCGCAAGAAAATCATGGTACCATCATGCACGAAGCGGTATCAAATTCATTCCAACTTTTATATCCGGTTTCGACAAAATATTAGGGATTGGTTTAACAATTTGGGGCTATAGGTAGGAAAAAAGAAAAAGAGCATTTAGACGATGTGATGAATTCGACCACAGGATATAATTATTATTAATCAGCTAATTAAACGAATAGCTCATTTTAATTGGTAAAGCGATAACTTTACTATTTACTTGTAATTGTCAAGTATAAACTTAACTTTTGTCCTATCAAAGTCAACATATAACTTTACTTTATGGGCAAGAAATCATTACAACTGCAACAGTTAAACAATAAAATGTGGCGTTTTACCACGCAAAAGTAGGTGGCCACACCACCCACCGGATGGATAAAAACCATCCGCACTACCATTGGCATGTCTAAGCAGCAATTAGGCAACAAGCTGAATATTTCTAAACAAGCAATACTAGATAAAGAAAAGCGGGAAAAAGACGGGTTCATTATCATCGGTCGGGTATTACCGAAGGAGGGGGATTTAGCACAAAAGTTCAATAGAATTACTGCAGTTGAACCTTGCACAAATGTTTCATAGAAGCAGTTAAACCCCGCTTTTGGCAATACCTTGTTGGTGGTTCGTGCTTTTTGTTCTACGGGTTTTTATTTCCGAAATGCGTATTTTGTCAGCTTTGATAAATTCACTGATTTCTTTTTTTTGTTTGTCTGTTAAGGGTTTTCCGTTTATCACGAAGTCTACTCCTTCAGGTTCTTTAATATATCCCATAACTATTCGTTTTTAAAATATTTATCAATTAATGTGTTGGCTGACAATGTGTTAATAATCATCAATTGTCCACCAAAGTTTATTGCATTTAATGATTTTTGATAATGTTCAATGAGTTGAGTTTTTGCAGTAAATGAAACGTAACCTTCAAATCCATTTTGAAAAGAAATTTTACAAGAATAAGCAACCAAATTTCCTGCAACACCTTCATAGAGTTTGTTTCGTCCCAAATTAAATGGTGCATTCTCAAGTAAGTCCATATAAATATGGTCTGAATTTTTTGTTAAACTCACTAAACCTTGAACAATATTTGTATTACCAACGATAGTAAGCTTATAAACTTCTTTGATGTTATTCTCTAACTCCGTTTTCCAATTGAAGTTCCAACCATTCTTTTTAGTAATTTGCTTCAAGTCGTTTTTTGTCAAACGTAAAACTTCTGTTCGGAAGCTGTCTCCTGAAATCGTATTTCTGATTGAGTTTGTTAATGCATCAACCACAAAATCAAGTTCTATTTTTTTTCGTTCTTTCACTTTACAAATTTAATGTAATATTTGTTGTTTTGCAAATGTTCTTTGGTTTTGAGTGTTCTTACAGCATGACCACCATCAAGTCGCTAAGAGAAATAGCTCATGCACTAGATATGCAGTTGGTATATGGCTTTGTTCCAAACGACGGATCGCTGGACGCTTTAATTGAAAAGCGGGCCACCGAACTGGCCACTAAAATTGTATTGCGAACTAATAATACCATGAAGCTCGAAGACCAGGGCAATACCAACGAGCGTATAAAAAAGGCCATTAAAGAAAGAGCCGACGAAATTAAAAACGAAATGCCTAAAATTTTATGGGATTAGATTTAGACTACATAAATGGTCAAATGTTTTTAGACGAAGAAGAAAAAGATTCCGTTTTGAAAAAGCAACTACATTAACCTTGATATTAGAAAAACATGAGCAAAACGTATGTCACACCGCTACATGTCCTAATAGTGAGATTGTTAAATTCACTTAATAATTAATATAGCAAATCATATAATCCATGTGCAAGCCTCCTGATCGACTGCTTCTGCACCAACCTGGATAAGGCTGTTCTAACACTGGCCGAATCGTCTGTCAATGCAGAAAAAAGCTTTGTTGAAAAAACAAAACCTCTTCCATGCGCCCTAATACGTGCAATTATTTGTTTTTCAGTTAGTTTCATTTATTTTAGTATGAATACTTCGTAACAAAATTACACTATTATTTGTTACAAGGTGCTCCAAAAATCCACCTCCGGAGAACCCATAAACAGGGAAACAATAAAAAAATCACGATTAATTTACTGTTAAGTTTCGGATGCTTGATTTTTGGAACAATTATACCTGCATTGAACCGC
>JBMLQR010000055.1:0-1246 GCA_049241465.1 Saprospiraceae bacterium
CAAACCCCAGGCGACAGTATCCATCTACAAATAAACTTTAATCCCATACCAAAGACGTAATCTATAAACCGTGAAATCTTATAATCCTTAAAATCCGTGATTCAAAACAATGAAACCCCGTGATTATTCCATTGAAACCTGTCGAAAAGAAGACGATGCATGCATCGCCTCTACGATTTATCCAAATTATCGGTAAAAATATCTTCTGTTTCCTCAATGTGTCCAAAGGCATAATCCATTTTCTTTCGGTCAAACTCCCCTTCATTATTCGCAATCCAAATGGTGGCCACTCCGTTTCCAATAAAATTGGTGATAGCGCGCGCTTCTGACATGAATCGGTCCACTCCTAATAAAAGGGCAAGACCCTCAATGGGGATTACCCCGTTCATAGCTGTCAATGTGGATGCAAGCACGATAAATCCACTTCCAGTTACGCCAGCTGCACCTTTTGAAGTAACCATTAAAATGCCAATAATGGTTAGCATTTGGCTATAAGTAAGATGAACACCGTAGATTTGGGCAAGAAAAATGACGGCCATAGATAAATAAATGGTAGTTCCATCCAAATTAAAGGAATATCCCGTGGGAACTACTAATCCAACGACAGATTTTGAGCAGCCCATTTTTTCTAATTTTTCCATTAGATTTGGCAGGCCAGCTTCAGAGGAGGAAGTTCCCAAAACAATCAATAATTCTTCTCTGATATAGGTAAGGAATTTCCATAATTGAACTTTATATTGTTTCAGGATAAGCCCGAATATGGCAAAAATAAATATGGCCATCGTAACATACACTGTCAACATTAACTTACCTAAAGGTAGTAGCGCAGCCACTCCATATTTTCCAATGGTAAAAGCCATTCCACCAAAGGCACCTATAGGCGCGAGCAACATGACTCTGTGAAGACCTTTAAAGACATATTTTGAAGCAATACTCAGGTAAGAAATCAGTTTTGTCGCGCTGGAAATCTTACTGAGCAATACACCAAAGAGAATGGCAATGACAAGGACTTGTAAAGTAGAATTATCCATAAAAAATTGCCACCAATTGAAATCCGCCGCTTTTTCTTTGTACGCATCAATATCTTTTGATGCAGTGGCCGCAGTTACAACGCCCTTCCCTGGTTGAATGATATTGGCCACAACAATACCTATTATGAGCGCAGCGGTGGTTACTACCTCAAAATAAATCAGCGATTTAAGGCCTACCTTTCCTACTTTCTTGAGATCGCCCATAGAAACGATGC
>JBMLQR010000056.1:0-2687 GCA_049241465.1 Saprospiraceae bacterium
GAAATTTGATGTTTTTCATTCCCTTTATTTTCATAAAGCAACTGATTTCTTGCTGTCCAGGCATACTGTGTGTTATTATTTGTCAAATAATGTCCCCCCGTTACTGGAAGAAAATACGTTGGATTTGCCGTGGCGGTCGCGGGTGCCTGGGTGAAAAATACCCGCTCATTTCTAACGCGATAGGCATTTTGATTGTAATATTCATAGGCATCTAAACTGGAACGCTGATATTGTGCCCGCCCTTCATAAGATAACCCTTTTAATAACTTAACAGACAATCCACCATTTATTCTTGTAGATAAATTGGTGCTTCCATTTTGCGTATTTCCTGGTTCCTGTAATGGTACATAGTCGAGATTTATTCGGCTTTGATTTTCTGATATATTTCTAAATGGTTGATGACGTGTTAAATAAGCCATTGACAATGGATTGTCCGATGCATCAGAAAGCATGGCGTAGGGTAGTATCGTGTTGATAGTACCCGGAAAATCCGTCAATAAAAATCGGTCGTTTTTCTCGTACGAAATATTCGTGGTTAAATCCATAGTTATTGCCTCAGAGAAAATAAAGTCCTGCCGAAGATTTATCTGGTAGCGGTCTAAATTGTTTTTTGTAAAAGCCTCATCTCTTGTATAAGCAACCGAGCCGTAAAAACTATGGAAATTGGATCCGCCATTAAAATTTATACTGTGATTGGATAGTTTCGATGGCTGCTGCAGAAATTGAGCCATTTGAGCCTGGTTGTTCAGGCCACCTAGAGAGTCAAACCGTTGTTGTGCCAATCCTGCATTTATTACGTTTCTTGACAAGTCATACATTATCTGTTCATGCGGTGTAACTACAGGCGTTGAATTATTTGACGCTCCGGTAGTTACCACAGACCATGGAAATGCCGTAGCATCAAAAATTTCTCTGCCAGCCTGAACTAACTGACTACTATTCATCAAATTATAGTAATCCAAGTCAGGTGCTCCACGATATGACACAAATCCATTATAGTTCAACTGAATTTTCTGTGGAGCACTCGTTGTTTTTCCTTTCTTTGTGGTTATAACGATTACGCCATTCGCCGCTGCAGCTCCCCAAATAGAGGCGGCCGTTGCATCTCTTAATAAGTTAACTGACTCAATATCATCAGGATTGATTAACGAGGTTAAAGTCGATGCGTCATATATCGGTACGCCATCCACTACAATGAGAGGCGATTTGTTAGCATTGATAGAGGTGAGCCCGCGTATTAAAAACTTTTCGCTATTTCGTCCATAATTTACCGCAAGACCAGGGACTAAACCCTCCAGTCTGTCGATTACATTCATGCTGTTTGATTTCAACTTCAAATCGTCACTGTTTATCATTGAAAAAGAACCTGCACTTCGTTCTTTCGATAAACGTTGGTAACCCGTTGCCACTATGCTCACTTCCTGAAGTTCAACACTCTCTTCCTTTAATATAACATCAATAGTACTTCTTCCCTCTATGGGTATATTTCGGGTAACATAACCAATATAGGAAAAAATTAAAGCCTTATCTTCGGCCTCTATATCAAGAGAATATTGGCCATTAAGGTCAGAAGTAGTCCCTTTCTGAGAGGTTGCCGCGATAACGTTTACGCCAATCATAGGTTCGCCCGATGAATTGGTGATTTTCCCTTTCACTGTATTCAAGGTCTTTGCAATACCCTTTTCCATGGGTTGAACCCTGCTCACCTCCTTTTTTTGTGGGGCAACAACAATGGTTTTATTGGTGATTACATAAGATAAGGGCAGATCTTTAAAACAAAGGGATAGAGCCTCCTGAATACTACCGTTTTTAATGGAAATATTTACTTTTCCCGCTTTATCAAGTAAGGCGTCCTCATAAAAAAACTGATAGCCTGTCTGACGATAAATTTCTCTGAATATCTTTTGCAAAGTAACCTCTTTGTTGTTCATGGTTACTACCTGTGCCGTGCTTAAAGCATTCAGATTTAAACAGCTTAGGAAAAGAAAAATACCCAGAACTTTTACATTCTTAGCTATTTTAGATGAGAATTCCTTCTTTTTGATGTATGAAGGAAAGGGTAATAATGGCATCATCGTGGTTCGTTTTGTATAATAATAGGTCATGATGTTAATTTCTTTTTATTGGGAAACATATATTTTTTGGTCTCTGAGCGTGAAGGTTACGCCCGTATTTTCCATGATCTTTAGTACCTCAGATATATTATTTGATTTACTCACTATACCTGAAAATTGCTTGTTTCCTATCGTTCCTGTAATTTCAAAATCAATATTATACCATCGACTCAATTGCCTGACAATGGCTTGTAATTCTAAGCGGTTAAATAAGAACCAACCCTCTTTCCAGGCAATTATCTCTTCAATATCGGCGCTTATAATACTTGTTTTTCCTTGCCTGACGATAGCTTGCTGTCCTGGTTTTAATTGGTCTTTTTTCTCCTTTGAACCCTGTACGCTCAGACTTCCATTGATCAGGGTTGTATAGGTAGCCTTTTCATCGGTGTAGGTATTTATATTAAAGGAAGTACCTAGAACGATAGCTTCCATTCCATTGCCATAATGCACTATAAAAGGTTCCTGAGCATTATGCGTTACTTCAAAAAAACCTTCACCTGATAGCTCAACTATTCTTGGCTTTCCTTTTTGAAAAGAGCTGGGGTAGGTTAAAGAGGAGGCAGCATTTAACCA
>JBMLQR010000057.1:0-16125 GCA_049241465.1 Saprospiraceae bacterium
CATTTATAGATAGTCTTGCTCGACAGTGAATTAAGCCCATTTGTTCCTCTTTTTAAAGCGATGGTATCTACTAAAATGCCATTACAGAGGGTGAAATCCTGAATCTTTGCCACCGTAGGATATGGTTTTATCGCATCATCCTTATCGTCACAATCCAGTTTATTCGTCACATAATTTGGGGGTATGTTTGCTTCACATATTTTGATGCTATCCAAAGCATAACCAAAGCCATCACCATCTTCATCCTTGAAATAGGTTACCAGTTTTTCCGCTTTTACAAATAATAAAAAAGTATCACTTACGCCAATACATCCATTTATTTCAGGAGTTACAATAATCTGTGCGCTATCGGTAAAAATCCTCGTATTAGTGGATAAGAAAGGCGCAATAGTTCCACTACCCGAGTCGCCGAGTCCGATAGAAGAATTATTGTTTGTCCATTTAAAAATAGTCTTACTCGACGTTGAATTAATCCCATTTGCCCCTCTTTTTAAAACGATAGTATCTGATAAAATGCCATTACATAGGGTGAAATCCTGAATTTTTGATACGGTAGGGTATGGTTTTATCGCATCATCCATGTCATCACAATCCAGTTTATTCGTCACATAATTTGGAGGTATGTTTGCATCACATATTTTTAGACTGTCGGTAGCATCACCATATCTATCCCCATCTTCATCTTTATAATATGTTACCAGTTTTTCTGCTTCTACTAATAGTAAGAAAGTATCACTTACGCCAATACATCCATTTATTTCAGGGGTAACAATAATCCGTGCGCTGTCTACTCCATTTTTAGAATTCACTGTCAGGAAAGGTGCGATATTCCCGCTACCCGACGCTTCCAAACCTATAGATGAATTGCTATTTGTCCATTTATATATGGTTGAACTTGACATAGAATTAACGCCATTTGTTCCTCTTATTAAAGCGATGGTATCCGATAAAATGCCATTACAAAAGTTGTAATCCTGAATCTTCGCCACTGTAGGATAGGGATTTATCGAATCATCATTATCGTCACAATCCAGTTTATTTGTTACATAATTTGGGGGTGCCACTGATTCACAAATTGTTTGGCTAAATGCAGCATCACCAAATCCATCACCATCTTCATCTTTGTAATAGGTAAATAAATCAGAAATATTAGAGGTAACGCAAAATTTCACAAAAGTAATAGATTCTAATAAAGCTTGTGAAGCACCACTCAAATTAGGGATACTACAATCCCTCGCAAGAAATCGAAAATCAATTTCACCTACCCAAGAGGTATCTAAAATTTGAAGTTGAACCAGATTACTGCTATCTAATATTGGTTGTATAGGTGAAAGGTTAATTTCATAAGGGATTTCAACACTACCTTGAATAGTGGAAGCAATGTAAGGTATTTTTACAGGTGAAATGAACTTTCTCTTAAGAGTTCCACTATAAAAATGAAAGGAAATGTTTCCAACTGACTGCTGACTACCAACGCCTAAAAAATATAATATTTGTCCGTTAATTATCTGAGGTTCAGCAACTCCTCTTATCTCACCATCAATGAAAGCTGCCAACCTATCATCTGGGTGATTAAATGGCATTAATGGAGTAAAAACAGGTTTTGCGATAAAAGTCATACTATTTAAAAAATTCTGTTGAACAATCCAAGATGGAACAGAGTCTGGTTGAATTGTTTCAGGTAGAATTGGAAGATATTCAAATGTCAGGCAATTACCGCTGTATTTATTTTCAAATTCTGTTAAAGAAAAAACTTTAAATTCTTTCCCTTTTGTTATTCCTTGCCCTGGAATACTATCCCAACCAGGTCGAATGGGCACTTGCAGGACATTTAATTTAATGTTTTGCGTTGCATAATTTGCATTTTGGGTTTGCTCAACAGCTTTAATTTCAATTAAACCAGAACCAATAAAACCAGTCCTTGGAGTAATATATAGTTTACTTCCTGAAATATTTGTTAAAAAATCAGTATTTGGTAACACGGACCATGTGACAGGATCAGCTTCAGGTTGATTTAGGAATGATTCAAGATCAATAGTATCAAATGAAATATTTTGTAGTGTAAATTTTTCTTCAATAGAATCTATTGTAATTGGTGCATCTCCACTACTATATACGATGACTTCGTAAGGATTATCATAATCACCTATTGGAGATTGAGCAACAAATAACATACTATCCTTCACTTCATAAACCTTATCTGTAAGGGAATGATAAATTTTAATTCCAATTGGTTCAGAGGTTAAGGAAGAATAAACGCTTGCATAATGACGAATTTCATTTCCAACTTTGGTAGGAATTGCAATTCCCCTTATTTGGGAGCCCACGACAAAGGCAATGGTATCTTCTAAAGAATTTGATAATACGCCATCGAATTTTATTACTGCGGTGACACTTGTGTTGAAGCTATAGAGTGCCGGATTAGGAGGTAACCAACTTGGTTTTTGCGCTTTCAAAGCCTCGGAAAAGAAAGAAATAAGGATAAAATGGATAAAAATCCAGCAATTACATTTAACAAAAGGCATATTTTTCTTTTTGCATAATTGAAAATCTTTTCTATGGTAGATAAATTACTCCAACAACAGTTTTCGGGTAAATCAAATGCTTAAACTAACAGATAGATATATAAACTACATATATTACGATATAAATATCATTTAAAGTGAAGGGTAAAAGTAGCACTGTGAAAGAATTGGCAGAATTGTCGTTTAGAAATGGCAGTATTAGTTACTAATTCTTATTTGAGGAATTATTTATTCTACATTCTCTTTGGAAATCACTTGGTAAAATGCCATAGCTTTTCTTGAAACAACGCGCAAAATAACTATTGGTCAAAAAACCATTTTCTTTAATAATCTTTCCCAGTGTTTTATTAGGTTCAAGCTGTATAGAGTCGTAAGCCCTTTTGAGACGAAAATCAAGCAAAACCTCATTTGGTGAATTCCCAAATATTTCTTTCAACTTCCTATATAAAGTTCGCTCACTCATAAAAAGCAATTGAGCCATTTTTCCTATATCAAGTTCAGGATCAGTATAATGTTCCTCCAAAATTTCGGTAAAAGCCTCATAAATTTGTATGGATAAATAATCTGATTTTTTTAATTGCTTTAAATTATTGTCATCAGATTCTTCTATAACCGTCTCTTTGGCAAAAGAAATTATACGCCAACCTGTTATTTCTGGAAAAAGCATTAAAAACAATGCACCAAAAACGGCGCTAACAAAAAAAGTATAATGACCTAATAATTGAAAATTTAGGGGAAATAACCAATAAAGAGAATAAGTAATAAGTATTAATATCGATGTAACCAGTAAAAGCCTGGTTGACCATTTCAAAAACAAACCGAACAACCTACTCTGTGTTGTATCACTATTAAGAATATTCTTTAAAAATGGTGAAATCAACCTGTAACCTACAATGGAATAGGTAATTATTAGGATACATTTGAATATAGTATGGATTCGTTGGGAAAAATACCCCCAATCTACATCCATGAAATAGGTTTGCGGATCTTTTGAATAAAGAATACGCTTTTCCTCCCCTGAAAGTAAAAAAAATGGAAGGAGTTCAAAAAAATGAAGGGAAAAAGGAATAAAGTGGACTAAATCTCTAAACCTAAGCTTAAAGTCTCCGTTAACTGTAGAAATTATAAAAAAATAAAATATTGGTCCGTATAGATAACCAACTAAAGATCCAGTTTTATAAAAATGTGGTAAAAGATACATGGTACCACCTACTCTAAAATGAGTAACAAATAATTGATAAGCAAAAAGAATATAAAATAGGCCAAGATATTTAAAATTTACTGCCACTTTCCTTGAAATAAGTGAAAGTCCATTAAATAATAGTAAGCCACATAAAATAGTATATATCCAAGAGTACATAAAAAAAGTTTATTTACCATGAATATTTAAAATCCACAATATTAGTTTATTTTATAATGTTTAAAAATATTAGGTCGAAAATACATAAATTTTATAAAATGGTATTTTAAAATAAGAAAAAATAGCATATAAATATCAAAAATTCATATATGTATTTGTTTTATTAATTCTTTAATACAATTTTATTAATCCTATGACTTAGATGAAACTATTGGAATTTCATCAAATTATTCAATTTGTTTTATTATTCTTTTTTATTGAATTGGAAGATAATTGATAGCTAAAGAAAAAAACATGATCACCGCCAAAGGAGATATTATTTCCTGCCATCGGGAATTCGTACTGGTAACCCAAAGAAAAAGGATACCTTGAGATAAGGGTATTTAAACCTACTGATTGATTCCCAGAAATGGTGCGATAATTGTAACTTCTAATGAATGGGGCTAGGCTAAAACTAGAGCCCTTTGGTGCAACATATCTGATTTCACTCATAATATCTAATTGAAAATCAGCATTTTTCTGGGTTCGTATTAACATTGCTGGACGAATCACCCAGTTTTCCTTTACTACCCATTCCATTCCTGTCGAAATGAACACAGTAAATGCACGCTGCAAATCATTTTCTTCCCTATAAACTGTATTTTCCCATGACATCAAATTGTAAACCGAAACACCCAAATTAAAACCTTGGGAGAAGAAATTAAATCCAACATTTACATTTGGACTTATATCATTGAATTTGGTGTCATCATTAAAAATGTCATCATCTGATCCTTCCCCTATGAGATATTGTCTATCCATACTATATTGGTTCATACTCGCGGAAAGACCAAAAGAAAAACCAGATGGTTTATTCTTATCTTTTTTAGTAGTAAGGATATGATAGGCAAACGTTGATTCAAATCCAAGTAAAGAACCTGGTCCATTCTGATCTTTAAAAATATTGAAACCTAAGCCAGTGGTATTTCTTAAGAATGGATAATCTACAGAAATGGCTTGAGAATTGGGACCATTCTCAAAATCCACCAATTGTTTTTTATAAATAATACCTACATTTCCCTTTCCCTGACTACCTGCTAATGCAGGATTTGTTAAGTATGGTTTAAAAAAACTTTGATTCTGAAACAAAAAATTCTGTCCATAACTTGTTATAAACCAAATTTGAATCAAAAAAATTATACTTATTCTCATTTCATCCAATCAATAGGTTTAAAGAGATAAATTATAGGATGCCTACCTCAAAGCGACAGGCATCCATAAAATTTATCTGAGTACTTCAATTTTTGAAATCCTCAGTCCATTTTCTCCTTTTACTGTTATAAAATACCACCCAGAAGGTATATCTGAGGTTATCTTCCATTCTATCCTATTGGCCCCTATATTACCATCAAAGTTACTCTGCCAGACTTCTCGTCCAAATGCATCTGTTACTTGAATTGAAAGTGCTTCTTTATCCTCCAAGTTAATTTGAATTAATGCCATTTCTCCAGCTGGATTAGGATACACCTCAATTTGTTGATTTTCCCTTATGAGATTTGTTAATGCTGTAGGTGTAGATATAGTAAAAATATGGGGCTTTTCAACAAGTCCGGCAATGGTATTATTCTTAAAAAGAACCAATTCTTTTAGTTCAAAAACCTTTGATTCTGAAGCATCGAAATATTTAAATTTAATAGATTGCCCATCAATGTTTGAAAACACGGTTAGAAAAACAAGATAAGCATCAAGTGCTTCCACATAAATCACTTTACTACTACCTCGAAGTTCGTCTTTGTAGAAAGCACCTACCTCATCGTCTTTATCAAGAATGTTTGCTTCTCCGGAACGTTCAACCAAAGCTATAATATTCATACTTTGTTCATAACCTTCCGGACTAACTTCCCAAAAATTGAAGTGACTTGGAGCTCCAAGGCTTGCTGGTAATTTACCTTTCTCGACCCTAATATTATTCAAGTTACTCTCCGGTATTTTTGGATAAACAAGAGTCCCTGGATTACTTAATTTTAAAAGATAACCATTTGGTGAACTCATGAATGTCAAATTACCCAACCAACCTATCCCAGCAACATATTGGGCAAAAGTAAATTGGCCTTTAATCAAATCCCCATTTTGAGGTGTAATTGAAGCTAAAGCTGCAGTAACTGGCAATCCCCTTTGTGGAAGAAAACCTATCCAATTCCAGCCACTGATAACAGGAATAGGAGTAGATGGGTCCAAAGGTGAACCTAATAATAAAAGTGAATCTGTAAAGGCAGATTGGTATTGGTACATGGAAAGATGGGATAAACTTCTTAGACTACCTGCCCATGAGGACAAAGAACTTGAATAGGAACTAAATGAGGTTTGACCTTTGATTAATGCACCTTTAGGATTTCTAAGTGATTCCAACGCCTTATTAACCGTAGAATCTTGCAATCCAACATTATAAGAAATCCAATTCCACCCAACTTGAATTGGAATTTTTACAAGTAATAAATTATTAGTTCGTAATAATTGAGGTTGTAGGGGGGAACCAACTAAACCATCTGGTTCAAATTTAAAGGATTCCATGGTTTTTCCGTACAATTTGCAGGCTGAAGCATCCCAAACCTGAAATTTAACGGAATCGCCTGTAGAAACACTGTTATAAACCGTCATAAACACCAGGTGTTTTTTAAGTTCCTGATTATATTGTACACGACCGAGTCCCCGAAGTTCCCTACCGATAAAAGCGGCTACAATATCTTTGGAATCATTAGATATCTTTCCATCAATATTAAGTTCAAGGGTCATATTCATTGAAAAACTAAATCCTTTGTTATTTAAGGACCAGTCCGGTTCAGGACAAACTACTCTAAAATCAATATATAGCGGTTCAGAACCTAAGGAACTCTCTGCAAAAATAGTATCTCTATATTGGCCAAGAGCCGTAGAATTATCAAATTCAAAGGTAACAATTTGAAAAGCCCCTGGCTGCAAAGTTCCCGTTAATGGCAAAACCCTTACCCAACCAGGCAAACCCTTCAAATCATAATTCTGTGCCTGGCCACCGCTGTTCATCAATTTACGGGTAACAGTGACCCTTTCCTCTTCCAACTTAATCACATTTACCTGATCTTCATTCCAATAAACGGGGTTTCGATCTACAAAAAATTCCCATTTTTTTTCAAGGAATTTATTTCCAGCCAAATCTGGAATATTATTTACCTGAACTCTTAATGTTTTATTTTCGATAAATTTATTTGGAACATTAGGGACAATGATTATTTTGTCTTTGCTGCAAGATATTAAGGCATCTACAAGATCCCCGGTAGTTGCATCATACAGACCAATATTATTATTATTAAAAATATCTGCTTCAATTAAACCATCACATTTTATTGATTCATTAAAAGTAATACTAATTTCTTCCCCTGATGATAAAATGCCATCTGCTGGTTCTGGATTACCAAAGAGTTCAGGAGCCTGCCTTTCAAACCTACCTATAATGACCGTAGAAATACCTGCGTTTAATCCACCGATACATTGAGTAACTGCTCTTATTTCATATTCGCCGTCTTTTAGCCCTGTAGTACCCCATTTAACTAATTTAAAAACATCATTATCCAAATCTGCTTTAAGCACCTCGGCAATATTTATCCAGGCACCATCTCCTTGTTTCCGTCGATATTGTACTCTAATCAATTCAAGATCAGGATCATCTCTTTTAAACTCATTTAAGGTTATGAGCATGGTATCGCCTGAATTAGGTGTTAAAACCCAGTTTTGTAAAGGAAAACCAATATCAATGGGGCTGCATGGCTCCAGGAAATAAACATCAAACTCCATATCCTCGTTAAATTCCGGATCAACGTCAATACTCAAACTACCCGCACGTTCAGATTCACAATCTGAAAAAAGACTTACGGATAAATTTTCATAGGTAAACGCTTCTGGTCCGCGGAACACGGTCATTACAACTTCTACACTTTGTCCAAACGGCACGCCAACATTCAGAGATTCCTGGCCATTGAACAAAATGACTGCTCCTAAAGGATTGCTTTCCTGAGAACTTGCTAAAGAATAAGACTTCGATTCTTCAGATTGACTTTTATTTCCTAATTTCAATTTAAAAATGGCGGGTTCATTCATGGGAACATTAATAGCTACCAACTTGTCGGCAGCAAGATCAACACCCTCTCTAGGCTGGGTATTTGGTTCATACGGACATTGCGTTTGTCCACTTACTGTTTCAAAAACTGGCGTACCATAGGTTTTATCCTTTTTTATATTAACCGTAAAATTATCACCTATGTCATCGTCTGACAAGACATAACCAACGGTACGAGAATCTACGGTAGTTTTTGTTGTATCTTTACTTTCTTCCTTCGTCCAATTAATAGCAAGTCCTGTAGAAGCACCAACACCATTAACCGTTAATCCAAAAGCCTGCGAATAACCATCACTAAAATTTTGAACCCATGAAGTAGTTTTAGATTTACTATTTTCTGTCGTCTCTGACTCCTCATAAACAACTCCTGCATCAAAAGAAAGATTTTTAGAAAATACCGCTTCCTTTTTCTGTTTTTCATTATCGGCAATAATACTTTCCCAGGTTTTTACACTCGTAGTATCTCCCAAAAGGGTGAGTGAGGGAATAATATTATTTTTAATATGATATTCCGTATATAAGAAAGTCGTTGCAAATCCATCAGGAAACATAAACATCCCCTTATCAAGATAGAAGGTACAGTTTGCAGTATCATATAATAGTTCGTCTGTTATTCCGTATAAAAAGTTCATTGCACCTCCAACATACACATCACCCCCCATTTCACCGCCAACAATAATATCATTATCACTGGTAGAAATAGTACGGGTGGAGGTTATACACATTTCCATCTCCTCTGAAGCAAGATTAGTCACATTACTACTAAAGGTATATCCAATGTCAGCTGTGGCATCAATAGAGGTTCCAACCGAGAAAAATGGGGTTCCAGCTTCTAATTCAATATCCGGCCCTAAAGATAAAGTCACATCACCTTCTGTGTCCTTTGCATCTGAAGCTGAAAATGACCAAGATTCACAGACCGTTTGGCCCTCCTCAATATAAGAATAAGAGGCATCACCTGGAGGATCTCGTAAAATAATAAAAGGGATACTTGGTGATGATGAGGTAAAAGTAGTCTGCCGTGGTCTTCGACCCAAAACAACAGCTTTCAATAAAGCTGTTGATTTCTCTCCATTTGAAGTTGCCGTCACCTGAAGTTGCTTAAAATAAGGTGCGACAATATTGGGCGCTTCTACTCTGAATGAATGTACCAATGATCCGCCTGACATCAAGGTGTCAAATTGAGGCAGACTGGCAATATCATTATTAATAGTAAGTAAGGCGTTCTGCAAATAGCATTTCCCACCATCATATTGTTCAAAGACTCTGACAGTGGTTTTACTCCGTTGGAGCATATCTAACATAGGATCACCACAAAGATTTGTATCAAGGGGCGTAAGTTCCACATTAGGAGGAGCTAAATAAATAAAATCAACAGTATCATTAGCCATTTTAAGACTGACCGTTTGTCCGCCTAGTTTTTGAAAAAAGTTATAGATGACTGGATTGCTATGTTCAATGACCGAAAGTGTAACTGAATCTGCCGGTATCCCATCAAAAGTAAATTTACCGTTCTCTGAAAGCTGTATTACTTTTTCAAAACAACCATTCAAGGTTGCAATTTTAACTTTTGCTATTGCTCCTGAAGGAATGATTGATTTACGGCAAATGCCTCCCGCCATCTGCCCAGTCACACTTCGTTTAACCTGGTTACGGAATAAAATTCCTGACGTAGGCGCGGAGATATTCGGAATATCCCAAGTAGCTGGAAAGAACGTATGACCTTCAAATTTCGGGGTTAAAACAATTTTTTTTCCAGGTTCAAAATCAGCGGAAAAACGCCCTTCACTATTTGTGAAAATCTGTGGCACATTTGATTTTCCGTTAACAAGAATTTCAACTTTTGCCTGAAAACAGTTTGTATTTTCAAACCTTACATAACCACTTACTGGAATGGTACTTAGATCCGTAAAGTCAACCTTATCAGCACTTGTATTACTGGAATTTAGTGTAATTACAGATATGGCTGGTGAAAAATCGTGAGGCAAAGTCTGTATGATGGCAGTAACGGAACTCCATCGGGCACCAAAAACCTGTCCATCTCCAGTCAAAGCCGTACCAATATCTTTCAGAGAAGTTCCTATTCCCTCGTTCAGATTAAAATAAGAAATAAGGGAGGTATCCGTTACTCCTGTTCCATCACTTGCATATTTTTGAATAGTGTTTAGAGGTAAAATTTGAGAAAAGAAAGCTACCTCATCAATCAAACCAGTAAAATAATCAGCATGGGCATTGGCATTTACAGCACGCGCTCCCAACATCCAGGGAAGACCTATCCAGTTTGTGGTAGAAAAAGATCTGGTCCCATCAAGGATTCCGTCCTTGTAAAAAGTCACCGTCAAATTTGTGCCAGCCCTCTGCAAAACGAAAGTAAGGTGATGAAAACCAAGCCCCAGGCTACCAAATTGCTGCGTTGTACTTCCAACCATTACTTCAATAATTCCTGCATTTAGAAATACGGCGAATTGATTGACACCCGCATTATCAGCTTTACTTAAAATCACCTGGTTACTACTCAAATCAAAACCATTTATTGACGCAGTAATGGTTGCACTATCTCGTAAGGCAAAATTTGTAAGTCGCGCATATTCTGAATTAGAAGCATTAAACTCAAGTGATTGGTTGAAATAGAAATTTTTTGAAGGGCTGACATTGAAAGTAGTACCAGCACCATAGTTAACACCAACTATTTTATAAAATCCATTTTCATTACTTACTGCAGCATTAACAACGTCGGGTATATCGGACTTATCCCACTCTGGGCCACAAAAATAAAGTTGGAGACGATTCCCTGTCAGATCAAATGCCTTATTTCCCACTCCTTCATCAAATTTCCAGTAAGCCACGAGACCTTTGGTATCAGAATTACCAGATTGTTTCATAAACATTTGAACCTCTGTCTGAGCAAGCTGTCGATTAAAAAATCGTAGTTCATCCAGCCGTCCCTTATAAAAACGGGAGGCTGTGGGGGTCTGTCCTAGAAATAAGGCAATACTGTCTGAAGAAATTGCAGTAGCAGTTGATCCAACTAAATTACCATCGACATACAATAATAAGGCATTTCCGTTATAACTGGCTGCGATATTATGCCAGTTGTTTTCTGTTCCAACCGGGAAAGTAAAATTTAGTTCCGTTTTTTGGTTACCTCCCTTTCCTACACCAAAACGTACCCCTTTACCCGCTTCTGCGGGAAGAGTGTGTAGCCACCAGTTTTTGTATAGGTTACTTCCCATATCTAAAATTGCTGTATTATCATTTGCACTATCTAATTTTATCCATGCTGATATAGTAAAATTATTTTTGGGTAATTTTGAATTATATTGTGTGAAAGCCATATCGTCTCCAGAAAAGCGAAGAGAAGAACCCAATGTAGGTGAAATAGTAACGATCGTTTCTGCTACAGGATTTCCCGTTGCTGAAGTGATTCTTCCTGTCACGATACCATTTGGATTTACATGGCCCAAAGCTGAAGATCTGTTTCCCTCGCCGGAAGAATTAATACCACTGACCGAATAGGTATAAAATGTACCCGCGATGACATTGAAGTCTATAAAGGAATAAGTATCCCCGTCCAAAGTAGTTAGCAAAGAATTATTCCGGTATACCTTGTATGAAGTTGCAGCTGGACTTAGTGGATCAGGTGTCCACTTTATTTCAATACGATCTTCCAGGTCCCCTTGACTCGCTAACACGGAAGGAGGTTTTGGTGGCATGGTAAAACCAGCCCAGAAACCATATCCCCCTTTGACCCCTGTACCAAAAAAACTACCAGTAATAGTTTGTCCTACTGTTGCACTAAGCTGAATTTTAGTATTTACGCTATTAGAAACACTTCCATGATTAAAAAAAGTCCGTCCGATATAATAATCATCAACTCTTATTGTCTCGCAGTTTGGACTCGCTTGTGCTCCCATTATTGTGGGTACAAAAAAAAGTCCTAAACACAAGAAGAATAGTAGGTTAATCAAATTTTTCATATATTTTTTACTTAGAGAAATACTAAACGGACTATCTCACCCAGATTTGAATATTGCTAACACCATAACTTTCGTCAGCTGCACTTGAATTGGCGTTGGTGCCAAAAATAACCCAAAAAGAATCATCCGTCATCTGGGCAACCATTTCAGCTCGAATATTGTAATCAGTGGCAGCATTGGTAAAAAAATTACCATAACCAGTGCTTCGAAAGGCAGCATTAAACCGAGGTTCAACCGTTTTGTACCACCCCACATGTAACACTCCTGAAGTTTGGAAAGATCCATCAAAAGGAGTTTTTCTGGTACCGAAGGCACCATATCCAAACTCTGGTTTATCCCAGGAATCAAAAAAATGGAAAGTAAAAACAACTTTTACCAAGGTATGTGGCGTTCCACCTAAATTAAACTGTTTTACCAAGGTATTTCTTCCGTCTTGGTTAGGCCGCAAAATAAAAGGACTAAAAGGTCCTTCCGGCTTAAATCGCTCAAAAGTTTTAACTGATGAATTATTCCAGTTATCAATACATTCCCAACCTTCTGCATCCGAGGAGAAATTATCTTCTTCAACTAATCTCCAGGTAGATAAACCGTTATAATTAATCGTCTTTCCCGAAGGTAAATTTACTCCTTGAGAAAGATGACCACTAAGATCTGGAATAGATATTTTGTTGCCGTTGAATGTTATGGCCGTGGTATTCGTTCTTGTTTTCATTAATAATACTGCAGTATCATTACCCTCAATTGTAACTCTTGAAGTACCTGTGTTATTCTTTACATGCATTATGGCATTGGTATCGGGAGAAATAGTTCCTAATCCAACGGTTCCTGTAGATGGAAAAATATTATTCTGACCTATAAGGGAAAGCGTATAGGGTGAGGCCGTCAAACGCAAACGCGGCGAAACCTCCGCCCCGCCATCCACGGATATACCTAAAAAATAAGATTGGTCAAAAGGAATGGTAAACGGGTTTTTTAAACCCAAAACGGCTCCATATACCCCTGAAGTAACATCCATATTATCATGTGTTTCTGACCAGATATTCGTTCCACCGGAAGAAGTAGTGTATAATCGAAAAGTCATACTATAAGTACCATCGTCAAGATTTGCTCCAGTTGATTTTCGAACGATACCTTGAATATTCAATGTTGCCTGGCCATGCATAACTGATGCAATGTGCATCAAATAAATAATGCATATAAATTGTAATTTTTTTTTCATAATCCTTTTATCACTTAAATAAGCATTTATCCATCAATCAACGAACCCAAATCTCAATATTGGAAATACCATAGCTTTCATCGTTGGCATCCTGACTTAGAATTGAACCAAAAAACAACCAGAAACTGTTAGTTGTATGCCAGGCTGTCATCTCTCCTTGAACCCCAGCGTCAGTGCCACTAGAAGAACCAAAATACCCAGGGTCAGAAGAAAAACCATCTGGACTAAACCTAGCAGGTGACTGATTGTACCAAGCCACATAAAAATTTCCATTTTGTCGCCCATCAGCCTCAAAAGGATTTTGTTGAGATGCGAAGGCCGCCCATGCAGTTTCATCTTCATCCCATGAATCCAAAAAGTGATAAGTAAAAACCACTTTTATCATAGTATGAGGAATATTAGTCAGATTATACTCTTTTTTTAGCACATCATTTCCATGCTGGCTTGGTCTTAAAATATTACTTTTACTAAAAGGAGTACCAGGAATACTGCGTTGAATCGATTTATTAGTAGTGTTGAACCAATCTTCATGGCATACCCAATCATCATTTCCAGTAAGGAAATCATCTCGGTCTATAAGTCTCCAGTCATTCAGATCATTGTATTTTACCATCGCACCAGCTGGTAGCTCTAGATTATTTTGAATTGAAATATCAAGATTCCTAATAGAAATCTTTGAACTATCAAAACTTATGCTTCCTTCAGCTGAATTACTTGCTTTTTTAAATACCAGTTCTGAACGCTGACCACCATCAATAAGCAAAGTTCCTGTTCCATTTGTTTTACTCATTTGCAGAGAGTAAGCCAACGTATCTGGAACGCGTGTTCCGACTCCAACGGTACCTGAAGTTGGAAAAACATTATCTTTTCCTGCAACAGAAACAGCATAAGGGGAATTCCCTAAAATAGCTCTCGGGGCAAGTTCAGCCCCCCCATTCACCGCTGCACCCAGATAATATCTTTTATTAAAACGCAAGTTCAAAGGCACTATACTCCCAAGGGAGGCTTCATATAAACCGTTCTGGACCTGAACTTGTGGCTGTACTTCTATCCAGATGGCTTGTCCCCCTACTTCCACTTCATAAAGCTTAAAAGTTATAGAATAAAAACCATTATCAAAGGGTTTTCCTGAAGGCTTCTGAAGAGATCCCTGCATTCTTAATGATACCTGACCAGGCAAAAAAAGAACACTACCAAACAATAAAAAAGCCAAATATTTATATCTCAAGAATTTTCTGCTTTTTATCATCTTTTTAAACATTTTTTAATTACTACGAATTTTGTCATTAATAAAAGCAGTTTGGATATACCCCTATATTTATTTTACCCAAATTTCAATATTGCTAATGGCATAACTTTCATCTGAGACCCCTTGGTCAAGATTGGAACCAAACACGACCCAAAATTTACCCAGAGTACCTTCGGCAGTCATTGATCCTGTTAAATTAAAGTCAGAACTACCTATATTATTATACCCCGCTCCATTAAAATGGTCATTAAATGCATCGGAATATATATAAGGATCTCTTCTGGATCCATCGCCGCCTTCAAATTTTACTTCCTTTCCAGGAGCCCTCCACCCCACTTGAAAAATTCCATTTGTGGAATTTGGCCCTGAACCCGGAAGATAAAATGCACCAAAAGCAAATTCATCTCTACCATTTCTATAGTCCCAACTATCAAAAAAATGATAAGTAAAAACCACCTTTACTTTGGAATGTGGAATACCCGTAAGGTTAAATTCCTTCTTCAGAACGGGGGCGTTACTTCCATCCGCATCAGAATTTTGACGTATCATAAAACCTTTGCTAAATGGGGTATTAAGGCTAATTCTTTGAATAGATCTTGCTTCATTATCCTGCCAATTTTTAGCAGAATACCAGCCTTCTTCATTTGTATTAAAGTCATCATACTCTATGAGCCGCCAATCTGAATCTCCATTATAGCTAACTGTTTTCCCATTGGCCAGATTAATTCCTTCATCAAATATGATGTTATAGTTACTTATATAAACCTTTCCTCCATAAAATGAAATGGAAGCAGAATCTGCATCTGCTTTGAATTTTAATCTAGCTGTATCCCGACCTTCCACTAATATTCTTGCTGTTCCATTCGTCTTTTGAACATGCAACTGACTTTCTGAACTAGGATTTAAAGTACCAATTCCCACACTTCCTTGTGAAGGAAGTTCGTTTGATTTTCCTGAAACTGACAAACTATAGGCTGATGCACTTAACTCTGATCTGGGTGATATTTCTTGTTTACCCTTCAGGGTGACTCCTAAATAGTATGGTTTTGTAAAGTTAAATGCTGTACTTGATGCAGTGAGTGGAGTAATTAATCCAAGAATACTGCTATAAAGCCCCCCAATAATTTCAACCTGCGGCTGGATTTCTGTCCACACGGCTTGTCCGCCCGTGGCTACATCATATATATTAAATATAAGTTCATATTGACCATCAGGTAGTGCAACCCCTGATGAATTTTGAATAGAACCCTGAATACTGAGGCTCAATTGACTGTAAAGATTGCTAATAGAGCAACATGATAAAATACAAAATAGTACTACTCTATTCATTTAAATTTAATTGTAAAAGATATTTGGCAATCCTAAATCTTTAAGAAGTACCAAACAATCTTGCTTTTCTAAATAATTGATTCCTTGCTACAGAAAGTTCAAAATTGATAAACGGTGGATAATTTTTATTGCAATAAAAAAGTTTGGCAGGATTCGTTGGTATGAATGGCAGGATAGGATAACTTATGATTACTTCTTAAATGGATATAGAATGACCAGTTTTTTGATTATTTATTACTATTCGCTAAGGGACAAATAAAAAAGCGCTTTAAATACATTTTCCTTTTGGGGAACAATGCTTTAAAGCGCAAAATCATAAAATGATGTTTAGAACTAC
>JBMLQR010000058.1:0-1749 GCA_049241465.1 Saprospiraceae bacterium
GGGATAAATATTGTACCTTTTTCAGAAAATGGGCATAGGAAAATCCTACAGCCCCACCGATGACAAAAAACAATAAAAATGTAAACTTATTTTTTAACATCTGATCATAACAACTCACTAATACATCTATCAAATACTCAATAGTAATGATTTTAGTAGGATTCAAGGATATATTTTTATCCTTTGTGGGGTCAGTAATTGTTTTCATCTATTCAGATATACCAGAAACAGAGAAAGAGCGGTGGATACTCCTAATATTCGATCTGTTATTTTACCCCAATCTATTTGGTTTCTTACCCGGTTATCTATCTTATTTTCTGCCGACACTTTAATAATATCTCCTGACATTACCTTTAATTGATTCTTTGACAAATCCTTTAAATTTGCAGATATCAATTCTCCAGTCAATCTTGAAATAGTAACCGTCCCATTCATTTTAGACGTAAGAATTGGGCCACCAAATTGATCCAAATACCATTTGACTCCATAATTACCTTTAAATACTATCGGAATAAATTGCATAGAAATATCCATTCCAAATTGTTTGAAATCAGGAACTTCTAAAAAAATTATATTATTTACTTCCTCTATATATACAGAATCGTTATGCTGCAAAATAGGGTCATACTTTATGTCATGGGGAAAATTAAGTGCTGATTGAAGATTAAATGGCTGTTCAAAGCGTCCCTTTATATTTCTTATCAGTTTTCCATGTAAAATCGTTGAATCTACGGTAAGGCCACCAGCATCCAATATCAAATCAGATAGAAAATAAGGTTGTTTGTCTGAGAAATGGTTCCCATACCGTTGTATATTTCCGGATAAGAAAACTGTTTTTGTGGCTGTAAGATTAGTTTTATTTCTTACCATTATCTTATCTCCTGGCATTAATTGGAAGGAACTCGTTTTATCTATAAATGAAAATGAATCAGATAATGGTATAATTATTTTGGTTAGTGTAGATAAACTATCCTTATTAATGATCCGAAAAACCTCAACACTACTTACATCGGCACCATCTGTTATTCCACCAGCAAGCCGGAACATATCCTGTAGTTTCAGGGAAGAGTCAAATGCAAACTCTTGTGGGAATTTCACGGCACCAAATAGACCAATTTGCGTTGGAAAATCCAGGTAAGTCCTATCAGGTACAAATAATTTATCTCCCGATTCCAGCCATACATCCAAGGAAGATAAAGGATTATCAAGCATTGAATTAATCTCCAAAGTCAGGTAAATGGTTTGGTGTGGTGTATTGGGATTCGTTCGGAAAATAAATGCCTTATCAGAGGCACCAGAGGCTAAACCGCCTGCCAAAAAAATAGCCTCAGAAACATGAAGTTGCTTCCCAGGGGGAAACGACCTGACAAATGGAACCTTTACATTTCCTGCTACTTCAATGTTAAACACCTCTTTAAATTTTGATTTAAAATCGATGTTAATTTCATCCCCAGCCATTAATTCAACGTCAACAAACCCATCAGAAGCCTTAAGAGATACTTTTTTAATACCCAAAGCCCCATTTTCATCTTTCCTGATGAGTATAAACTGATCCTTTGATGCACCCTCAGATAATATAGCTTTTTTAAATAAACTCTGGATTGTCTTGCTACTATCCAACCCATAAAAACCTGGAAAAAGGACAGCCCCACTTATTTTAACACTATTTTGAGATAGCTCTTTAATCTCTTTGAACACCAGAGAATCTCCTGGTTGAAAGGTAAAACAAGATTTCCCCGCTAAATACGG
>JBMLQR010000059.1:0-8288 GCA_049241465.1 Saprospiraceae bacterium
TTTTATTAGGTGGTGTACTGAACTATGACCGTACTTTCGGAGATCATAAAGTGACCGTACTTGCCGGTTCAAATAGAGAAACTATTGATGCCAGTACCTTCAATGCTTTCCGCAGATTTTTCATTTCTCCCGCGTTGGATCAGTTATTCGCTGGTGGAGATTTGGAAAAAAATAATGGAGGGGTTTCTTCACTTAGAGCACGTCTAAATTATTTTGGTCGTGCAGCTTATAACTATAAGGAGAAATATCTACTTGAACTTTTATGGCGTTATGATGGCTCTGATATTTTCCCAGAAGAAACCAGATATGGCTTTTTCCCAGGGGTAATGGCAGGATGGGTCATTTCAAAGGAGAATTTTATGCAGTCTATTCCTGCGGTAAATTATTTGAAACTAAGAGGTTCTTTGGGCCAAATGGGTAATGATCAAATTGCTACTTACCAATATTTATCAACCTATGGATTTAGAAGCTATATCCTCGGAAATATTGAAACAAAAACATTGTTCGAAGCAAGAATTCCTAATCCGAATATTACCTGGGAGGTGGCAACTAACGCAAACATAGGTATTGAAGGTGCATTATTCAATGACAAAATCACTTTTGAATTTGATTATTTCAATAACAGACGTACCAATATTCTTTGGGTTAAAAATGCTTCTGTTCCTCAATCAACAGGTCTGACTTTGCCAGCTCAAAATATTGGTGAGGTAGAAAACAAAGGTTTTGATGCCTTGATAGGCTATCGCACCAGTGTTGGCGATTTTAATTTTAATGTGAGCGTTAATGGCGGTTACGCAAAAAATAAAATTTTGTTCTGGGATGAAGCGCCTGGTGCTCCTGAATGGCAGAGAACTACAGGAAGACCTATGTACACGGTTCAGGCATATATATATGATGGTGTATTTAAGGATCAGGCAGAAATCAATGCTGAGAAAATTAGCTATAGTGCTATCGTAAATACCCTTCGCCCTGGTGATATGAAGTACCAGGATTATAACGGGGACGGTAAAATTACTCCAGATGATCAGGTTCGTACAGATTTCAATAACATTCCTACCTTCCAGGGTGGAGTTAGTGTCATTGCAAGTTATAAAGGATTTGATCTTAATATATTACTTCAAGGTTCTGCTGGGGCAAAACAGTATGTAAGCCCGGGTGAAATGGGTAATATTGGTAACTATTTGCTTGAAATGTATAATGATCGCTGGACGGTGGAAAATCCAAGCAGCGTTCATCCACGTATCGCCAATAGAAGTGACCAATATTTCTCTGGCAATAACACTTATTGGTTTAGAAGTACTGATTACATCAGATTAAAAAACCTGGAAGTGGGCTACACCCTGCCAGAAAATTTATTTAAAAAAGCTGGGATGACGAGCATGAGAATATACTTCAATGGATTGAACTTATTCACTATTAGTGATTTCAATACTTTTGATCCAGAATCTAGTAGTGCAACAGGTCAGTATTATCCTCAGCAGAGAATTGTTAATGCAGGTTTAACCGTTACATTCTAATGATTAAAAAAATGAAAAAAATGAAAAAAATTGTTTTTTGTCTTTTATCTCTGGTTGTTTTTGGATGTAATGACGATTTTGTCAATACAAAACCCTTAGATCAGTTGGGTGAATCAACAGTCTGGACAGACGCTGCCCTGGCCGAAGCCTTTGTTTCTGAAATTTATGCAGGTTTTGGAAACGGCGGTTTTGATGAGCAAATGAATGCTTCCTTAACAGATGAAACCATTTTTACTCATCCGGGTAGAAATATTACCACCATTACTGAATCTCGTTCTAATCCGGCAGATCCAGGTTGGATAAATGGTACCCTAAGTTGGGGTAATATGTTTTTAAGAATTAGGGCTTGTAATTTAGCTTTGAGCAATCTTGAAGCGCCTAAATTTACAAATCCAGCACTTGTTGACAGGATGAAAGGTGAGGTTAAATTTTTACGTGCTTATTATTATCATCAGTTGATAAGGTATTTTGGTGGTGTTCCAATTATCGACAAACCTTTTACCTTGAATGATTCCGATTTCCTTTCCCCAAGAAATACCTGGGAGGAATGTGTGAATTTCATAGTGAAAAATTGTGATGAAGCGGCTGCTTTACTCGATGGTAAATCTATGGTAGCTGGTCGTGCCAATAAAGCAGCAGCCCTTGCCTTGAAAGCTCGTGTACTAATTTATGCAGCAAGTGATCTTCATGATATGCCTACGGCAAAATCAAAGTCTTCTGTGTTAAGTAGTTATGCAAAACCTGAATTAATAGGTTATGTAAGCGGCGATCGTAAAGCACGTTGGGAAAAAGCCAGAGATGCTGCTAAAGCGGTGTTGGATCTTCCTGGTTATGGTTATGCATTGAATCTTACAAATCCAGTTTCCTCCGCCGACGGTACCGCAAATTATATGAATGCTTCCTTAGCCAGAAATGGAGGTGAAAAGGAAATTCTTATTGGTAGATATTTTATTAATGCTAAACAAGAAGGTGGAGGAAGACAAGGTTTATTCAACGGCCCAAATGGTTATCATAACTGGGCGGGAAATACACCCGTACAATTAATGATAGATGATTATGAAATGATGGATGGATCAAAATTCGATTGGAATAAAACGGAACATGCTTCTGCTCCTTATACCAACAGAGATCCACGTTTCTATGCCTCTATTTTATATGAAGGCGCACCATGGAAACCACGTACTTCTGACGTTGCTTCTAAAGATCCGGCAAATCAAATCCAAACTGGTCAGTATATCCAGCCAAATGGTACCACTGTTTTTGGTTTAGATACACGTAAAAGTTCTGTGGAAGACTGGAACGGTAGCTATACAGGCTATTATATCCGCAAATTCATAGATCCAAATCCAGCAATTATCGACCAGAATACCTGGCAGCAAATTCCATGGCCTATTTTACGCTACACAGAAATGGTGTTTAATTATGCAGAGGCTTTAATTGAACTGGGTGATCATGCCAACGCACTGCTTTGGTTAAATAAAGTGCGCTTCCGTGCGGGTATGCCTGCTTTAACAGAAACAGGAGATGCCCTTAAACAAAGGTTCCGTAATGAAAAGCGGGTGGAAATGTATCTGGAAGAGCAACGCTATCACGATACCCGACGCTGGATGATTGCGCCTACTACCCTCGGAAGAAAGGCCAATGGTATAAATGTTACCGGCGTAGCAAAAGCTGGGGCGACAATTCCAAATCCTTATCGTTTCGATCCAAACGCTTTCTCATACACTTACAAGGTGTTTGAAATTGATCCGGGTAAGGAAAATAGAGCCTGGTTAGACAAAATGTACTACCTGCCCATACATAGAGATGAAATGAATAGAAACAATAAGTTAGTTCAAAATCCTGGATATTAATTATTCAGATTAGTCTGACTACTTGAATTTTTTAAGGGACACTTCGCGAATCGTCGTTGTGTCCCTTCTTTTTACCTGATATTTACCTTATTTTGCGTATTATTTACCCTTTTCCTTCTGAGAATGATTATCCTATGAAAAATAGACTCATCCCTTTTATTTTTTTATCTCTCTTTCTTTTGCATTGTACAAAAGATACCGAAAAGTCAGTTTCGTCTTCCTTTAAACTCTTTTCTCCTGTTAACCCGGGTGTTTCTGGTATAGACTTTCAAAATGTGATTCAAGAGGGTCTGAATACCAACGTGTTAATGTATGAATATTTTTATAATGGTGGTGGTGTTGCAGTGGGTGATGTAAATAATGATGGGCTGGATGATGTATATTTTACCAGCAATATGCAGAGCAATAAACTTTATTTGAATAAAGGAAATCTTGCGTTTCAGGACATTACCTCGTCTGCCGGAGTTTCGGGTCGGGAAGGACCATGGAAAACGGGAACGACCATGGTGGATATTAATGGCGATGGTTGGCTCGATATTTATGTTTGTTATTCAGGAAATCTGTCTCCTGAGAAAAGGGCCAATCAGTTGTTTGTTAATCAAGGCGTTTCTCCTTCAGGGGAAGTGACTTTTCTCGACATGGCAGCCGTTTATGGTCTCAATAGTTTTGGAACGAGCACACAAGCCTCATTTTTTGATGTCGATAAGGACGGGGATTTGGATATGTTTCTTTTGAACCATAATCCGCAGTCCTTACCTGTCCTCGACGAAGCTTCTACCGCAGATATCCTTAAAACGGAAGACCCCAATAATGGAGCCAGGCTGTTCAGACAGGACATGTTGCCAAATAATCAACCCTTTTTTAAGGATATTACCTTGCAGGCAGGTATTCAAAGTGCTGCCTTATCGTACGGATTAGGTGCTGCCATTGCCGATTATAATGGGGATGGTTGGTTAGATATTTATGTGTCAAATGATTATGCTATTCCCGATTTTTTATACATCAATAATCAAAAAGGGGGTTTTACCAATGAAATTCAGGATATGATGGGTCATACTTCTCATTTTTCAATGGGAAGTGATGCTGCTGATATAAATAATGATGGCTTAATGGATGTTTTTACCCTCGATATGCTTCCAGAATCCAATGAAAGACAGAAATTATTGATGGCGCCGGATAATTATGAGAAATTTGACTTTAATGTTAAAGTGGGCTTTGGTCACCAATACATGAGAAATATGTTACATGTGAATCAAGGGGAAATAAATGGGAAAATAGCGTTTTCGGAAATGGGGCAGTTAGCAGGTATTTCTAATACAGACTGGAGTTGGGCATCGCTTTTTGCCGATTATGATAATGACGGCCATAAGGATTTATTCGTTTCTAATGGTTATTTAAGAGATTATACCAATCTAGATTTCCTGAAATACATGGGCGACTATATTCAAAACAATCAAGGGAATATTCAACGGCAGAATATTCTGGAATTGGTGCAAAAAATTCCTTCCTCTAATGTGACAAATTATATATTTAAAAATGAGGGTCGTCTATCTTTTACCAATAAAACCAGCGAATGGGGCTTAGATCAACCTCTCAATAGCAATGGGGCAGCTTATGCCGATCTCGATAATGATGGCGATCTCGACTTGATTGTTAATAATATAAATACGCCGGCATCCATTTATCAAAATAATACGGATGTAAAGAAAAATCGTTTTTTAAAGGTTAAGTTGGATGGCGAAGGGCTTAACAGAAGTGGATTGGGAGCTAAAGTTACTATTTACCAAGAGGATAAGCTGCAATTTGCAGAGCAAATGCCCACAAGGGGTTATCAATCGAGTGTCTCTCCCATATTGCATTTTGGCTTAGGGGAAAAAGCAAAGATTGATAGCGTAAAGATTGAATGGTTGAGCGGAAAATTTGAAATATTGCGTGATATTAATGAAAATCAACTTATTACCATTTCCGAAAAATCAGCTTCTTCTACATTGCCGTCCAAAAAAATAAAGTCGGGTACGATTTTCGCCTTAGCAAATGCTACCCTAAATATGCCCTTATCTTCCGCTACTTTTAATGATTTTAAAAGGCAACCCTTGTTAACCAATCAGTTATCAGTGGTTGGACCTTGTATGGCGAAAGGAGATTTGAATGGAGATGGACTGGAAGACCTTTATGTTGGAGGTGATGAAAGTCGGTCCGCCAGGCTTTTTTTACAGCTAAAAAATGGAGGCTTTAAAGAAGTTAATCAAGCAGTTTTTGAAAAAGATAGGGGCTATTGTGATGCTGATGCCCTATTTTTTGATGCTAATGGCGATGGTTCCTTAGACTTGTATGTGACGAGTGGGGGATATGGAAATTTTTATTCGGGGGACCCTTTGCTGAAGGATCGTTTGTATATCAACGATGGAAAGGGAAATTTAAGGAAGGATAATCAGTCTCTTACAGGAGCAGGGGCTGCTAAAAGTTGTGTTCGGGCAGCTGACATAAATGGTGATGGAAGCCTCGATTTATTTGTTGGCAGTCGGGTAATTCCAGGTCAATATCCTATGTCGGCCCCAAGTCATATTTTAATAAATGATGGAAAGGGCAAATTTACCAATCAAACCGCCTCTCTTTTTCCTGCCCTTTTAAATACAGGCATGGTTTCTGACGCTGAATGGGTAGATTTAGACAGTGACGGGCAGGTTGAGTTGATTTTGGTTGGGGAATTTATGCCTATCACCATTTTAGGTAAGCAAAAGGGCACATGGAAAGATGTTTCGACGGTATATTTCGATGAAATGCAGGTTGGATTATGGAATGAATTATTGGTTGAAGATTTAAATGCCGATGGAAAACCGGATATTGTAGTGGGAAATCAGGGATTGAATACGCAAATGAAAGCCAGCGTTAAAGAACCTCTTACCCTTTATCATAAAGATTTTGACGACAACGGTTCCATTGATCCTGTATTATGTTTTTTTATGCAGGGAAAGAGCTATCCTTTTGTTACCAGAGATGAAATGTTAGATCAGGTAAGTATGCTTCGTACCCGTTTTCCTGATTATAAAAGTTATGCTAATGCCACCATCGACGAAATATTTACCCCAGTTGAAATGAAGGGGATCTCTGTTTTAAAAGCAACGGAATTAAAAACGATAGCCTTTTTACTTGGTAAATCGAATAAATTTGAATCCATGCCTTTGCCGGTGGAAGTGCAATCTTCTCCCATTTTTGTCATTTCTGCCTTTGATTACGATAAAGATGGACATAAGGACTTATTTTTAGGAGGAAATCAATATCAATCCAGATTGAAATTTGGACGAAATGATGCTAATTATGGTCTTTTATTGAAAGGAAATGGGAAAGGTAATTTTCAGATGATACCACAAAATCAAACGGGATTAAAGTTACAGGGTGATTTGCGCAGTGCGTTAAAGGTAGGTAATTCCTGGATTTTTGGCCTACACAACAAAAATTTGGTATCTTATAACTTGAAGGAATGAAACAGCTATTGATTCTTGGGTCTTTGTTTTTATGTTTGGCATGTACCAGAAAGGAAATCTTGGTTGTTGAACTAAATCCAACGGATGTGGAGATGGTTATTCAACAAATGACCGATGTTATGATTCACGACGTGACGAATCCTCCACTGGCGGCTCGATTTTTTGCTTATTCCTGCTTAGCGGCAAATGAAGTCATAGCGCTACACGATACCACCATAATGTCAATGTACGGAAAATTGAATGAGTTTCCCAACATAAAAATACCTAAGGGAGGCACTGAAATAAACAAAGATATTGCTGCCTTATTAGCTATGTATGAAACGGCGAAAGTCCTTCAACCTTCCGGAAAATTAATGGGTGATTTTGAAGATAAATGGATTGATTCCCTACTAAAAAAGGGCGTTTCAAAAGAAGTGATGGATCAATCCCACGTTCTTGCCAAAGAAGTAAGTCTTCAAATTGTAAAGTATGCAAAAGCAGATAAGTACAAAAAGATAAGCGCATTACCTCGATATACGCCTAAAAAAGAGGAGGGAACATGGTACCCCACACCACCAGGTTATTTTCCACCTGTGGAGCCACATTTTAATACCATCAGGTCGTTCACTTTAGAGAGAGCGGATCAATTTAAACCAGAGCCGCCTATTCCATTTTCAGCGGATAAAAAAGCTCCATTTTATACGTTGATGAACGAAATTAAGGAGCTCAGCTTAGACGATAAAAAAAAGGAAATTGCGGCATTTTGGGATTGTAACCCATTTGCCCTGTTTGATAATGGTCACTTATTAGTGGGTATGAAGAAAATCTCACCGGGTGCTCATTGGATGGGGATTGCAAATATTGCCTGTATTCAGGCCGGGGTATCCTTTTCAAAGGCCATTCAGGTAAATACGGTCCTGGCAGTAGGCTTGATGGATGGCTTCCAGAGTTGTTGGGACGAAAAATACCGGAGTAATCGAATTAGACCTGAGACGGCCATAAGGAAATATCTCGATCCAAAATGGACGCCTTTTCTCCAAACGCCTCCGTTTCCGGAATATTTAAGCGGACATTCTACCATTTCTTCTGTTTCTGCGGTCATACTGACTCATTTCTTCGGAGAAGAATTTACCTATACGGACACTGTAGAGGAGCGATATGGGTTAAAGGCCAGAACCTATTCGTCTTTTGAACAAGCGGCAGAAGAAGCTGGTGTTTCCAGATTTTACGGGGGCATTCACTTTATGGACGCTATCGAAAATGGACAGATTCAGGGACATGCTGTTGGGAAACATGTGCTAAAAAAAGTATTTAATTAGCGGGTGATAAAGGAGGTGATTTCAAAATAAGGCCATCGGAAGGGACGCGCAAAAGAATGCTATTTTCATCAATCAATTTGGCTAATTCCTTTTCAGATAGGTTATCAAGGAGTTGATTTTTCAGTTGAAATTTTT